>DASSLP010000132.1:0-16041 GCA_035689365.1 Methyloceanibacter sp. | reverse complement strand
CAAATCGGCGCCGGCAAACGGCGTGGCAAGCTGGGAGGGTAGTCCATGAACGAGCAGCCGCAACGCAAGACCTTCTTCGGCGGGTGTCCGCATGACTGCCCCGACACTTGCGCCATGATCTACGAGGTCGAGGACGGGCGGCTCGTCGAGGTGAGAGGCAACAAGGAGCACCCGATGACACGCGGCGGGCTCTGCGTGAAGCTTAAGGACTATCACGACCACCACTACAATCCCGACCGCGTGCTTTACCCGTTGCGCCGCACCGGGCCCAAAGGCTCACGCCAGTTCGTGCGCATTACCTGGGACGATGCGATCGCCGAGATCACGGCGCGCTGGAAGGACATCATCGCGCGCTACGGCAGCCAGGCGATCATGCCCTACTCCTATCTCGGCAATGAGGGATTGGTGCAGGGGCTGACTGCCGGCGACGCCTTCTTCAACAAGCTCGGCTCGACGGTGAACGAAAAGACCTTCTGCGCCTCCGGCTCGTCCACGGCGTGGCTGCTCACCGTCGGCCCGACCGGCGGCGTCGATCCGGAGAGCTTCGTCCATTCGCGTTACATCGTGATCTGGGCATGCAACTCGATCTCGACCAACCTGCACCACTGGCCGTTTGTGCTCGAAGCGCAGAAGAAGGGCGCCAAGGTCGTGGTGATCGACTCCTACCGCTCGCGCACCGCAAAGCAGGCTGATTGGCACATCATGCCGAAGCCGGGCACCGACGGCGCGCTCGCCATGGGGATCATCGCCGAGATTGTCCGCCAGGGGCTCGTCGACAAGGAGTGGGTCGAGAAGCACACGGTCGGCTTCCCCGATTTTGCCGTCCGCGCTGCGGAGTTCACGCCGGACTATGTCGAGCAGGTCACCGGCGTTCCGGCAGAGGACGTCGCGCGCTTTGCCCGAGAATTCGCCACCATTCAGCCTTCGGTCATTCGCTTGGGTGTCGCACTCGAGCGCCACGCCGGCGGCGGGCAGACGATCCGCGCGGTGTGCGCAATTCCCGCGCTTACCGGCTCATGGCGTCATGTCGGCGGCGGGTTGTTGCAGATGCCGCTGTGGGAATTTCCCATCGACTGGGCGCGCGTGTCGCGGCCCGACTTCATCCGCCCCGGCACACGCGTGGTGAACAACCTTCAGCTTGGCAGGGCGCTCACCGGCGACATGAAGCTCGATCCGCCGATCATGGGCCTCTACATCTACAATACCAACCCGGTCAGCCAGGCTCCTGAGACCAATAAGATCGTGCAGGGTCTTAGCCGCGAGGACCTATTCTTCGTGACGGCCGAGCACTTCGTCACCGACACCGCCGCCTACGCGGACATCATCCTGCCCGCGACCATGGCGGGAGAACACGACGACATGATGTTCTCCTGGGGCCACTTTTATCTGACCATCAATGAGAAGGCGATCGACCCACGCGGCGAGGCAAAGTCCAACGCCGAGATCTTCCGGCTGCTCGCTGCGGCGTTCGGTTTCGACGATCCACAATTCAAAATGGGCGACATGGATCTCGCCGAGCATTACCTCAAATGGGATGCGCCGCAGATGGCCGGCATCGACATGGAATATTTCCGCCGTCACGGCTATTTCCACCTCGCCGTCGGCACGTCTGACGACCGCTTGCCGCACGCTAACGGCAATTTCCCGACACCGTCAGGCAAGGTCGAGTTCCTGGTGAAGGATGCCAAGAACTTCGTGGCTTCGGCATTTCGTATGGGCTACGAGGACATGCAGTCGGGCGAACCAGTCGATCCGCTTCCGGGTTATGTACCGCCGCGCGAGAGTGTTGCGACCAATCCCAAGCTCGCGGAGACCTATCCGCTCAACATCGTCTCGCCGAAGAGCCACGGCTTCCTCAATTCCTGCTACGCCAACGAGAAGCACAAGATCAAAGGCCAGGGCGAGCAGTTCGTAATGATCAGTCCAAAGGACGCCGCAGCACGCTCGATCCGCGAAGGCGATCCGGTGCGCGTCTATAACGACCGCGGCGATTTCGAGGGGCTTGCGCGCGTCACCGACGACGTGCGCGAGGGCGTGATCGTGGCGACGCTCGGCTATTGGCGAAGCCTAAATCGCTCGGACGGCTCGGTGAATTCGATTTCTTCGGCAGAGTTCTGCGGACTCGGCCGCGCCCCGACCTTCTCCGACAATCTGGTGCAGGTCGTCCGCGTCAATTGACGCCCGGTCCGCGAAGGCCTTTCAGCGCTCGTATTCGCGGTGCACGTCGTGGACCACGATGCCGGTGCTATCCTCGGGCATTCTCAGCCATTGATGGTTCTTGAGCGTCCGCTTGGTGTCCTCATAGCCACTCTGCCAATGCTCGCGCAACGACGTGCCGGAGAACTCGCAGTCCTTGGCATGGCCCTCGTAGGCCTTCTGCTGATAGATCAATTGCAGGATGGTAATCTGCGGCATTGCCGAGAGATGGTTATAGACGCCACGCTCCTCGTCGCTCATAAGCTCCTTCGGCACCTTCTCCAAGGCATGCAGGAGCCGCGTCTTCCATTTATGCAGGCGGCGATACAGTTCTGCCGATCCTCCTGGTCGAGCAGGTGCTGTAGCGGCGTGTTCGATACGATGCCGCCATCCCAGAAATGATCGGTGCTGATCTTGATCATTGGGAGCGCCGGCGGCAGCGCGCCGCTCCACATCACGTGCTCTGGCCCGATCTCCTCGTCATGATTGTCGAAATAGATGAAATTGCCGGTGAGCACGTTGGTGGCGCCGACCGAGAAGCGGATGATGCGCTCATTGATCAGATCGAAGTCGACGAGTTCATTCAGCGTCTCGCGCAGGGGTGCGCTGTCGTAATAGCTGGTCGCGGTCTTGGCGCCGGTGAGGCTGAACCACGGGTTTGGCTGGCGAGGAGTAAAAAAAGCCGGGCGGGCTCTGGGTCATGGTGAGCAACTCGCTCGTTGCGTTGCGCGCCTGGCGGAAGATGTCGCCGTCGGGCGTGTAGCTCCACACCCTGCGCTCAGTGATGCGCTCCCAAAAGGTGCGCAGGCGTTGAAGGCGAAACCGCCGCGCGTTGCCGGCAATAATAGGCGCAATTGATGGCGCCGATCGAGACGCCGGCGACCCAGTTGGGCTCGATTTCGGCTTCGTGCAGTGCTTGATAGACGCCGGCCTGATAGGCGCCAATCGCGCCGCCCCCTTGCAGCACTAGTGCGATGCGCTCGCAGCCCTCAGGTCTCCACCCTGCGAAGGTTTCGCGGGGGTGCGTCCTTCGTACCTCTTGCTCCATGACGCTCTCTCCGTGATGCCATAAGAATGGGCGTCGACACGTGAAACGGTCATGACGCGAAGCGGTGAGCGCCACTCTTAATGAGGTGCGGCTGTCACAACTTGGCGGGGCGTGTCATGCGGGCGTCAGAGGGCAAAGTTACTAAAGCGATCCGCTTGGGGGCGGGCGGGAAATTTCAGTGCCTTAGTGGGGAGTTAGGCGTTCATGCGCAAAGATGACGTTCTGAAACTGCCGTCGATGCCGTTGGCCGGACCGAGCTATCCGGCCGGGCCCTATCGCTTCGTCGATCGGGAATACATGATCATCACCTACGAGACCGATGCCCAGCTCCTTCGCTCTCAGCTGCCAGAGCCCCTCGAACCGGTCGAGGACTCTCTCGTGCATTACGAGTGGATCAAGATGCCGGACAGTTCAGGCTTCGGCAGCTACACGGAATCGGGAATGGTCATTCCCTGCCGTTTCAAAGGGCGAGGACGTCAACTTTGTGGCGCAGATGTATCTCGACGACGATCCGCCGATCGTCGCGGGTCGCGAGATCTGGGGCTTCCCCAAGAAATATGCGCACCCCAAACTCGAAATCGTCAAGGATACGCTGACGGGCACGCTCGAATATGCAGGGCAGCTCGTGGCCATGGGCACAATGGGCTACAAGCACGAGGCGATGGCCGGGAACGGCGAGCGCACGCGGGCGGCTCTTTCGAAGACGCAAGTCAATCTCAAGCTGATCCCGGGCGTCGATGGCAGTCCTGAGATCTGCCAGCTCGTGGCCAATAACCTTACCGACATCGTGGTGAAGGGATCATGGATCGGGCCAGGGTGCCTGCACCTCGTTCCCCACGTCAACGCGCCGCTCGCAGACTTGCCGGTCAAGAAGGTGACAATTGCGCACCACTTCGTCGCCGATCTCACTTTGCCTTATGGCCGCGTGATCTACGACTACAACCGCGAGGCTTGACTTAATCCGTGCGCCAGCCAGCTCCTCGTGAGCTGGAGTCAAACAGCCTACTCCGCCGCGCGCTTCGATACGGCGTCAGCCTTCACTTCCTGCAGAACCGTGAAGCCCTCGAACTCGGGATGGCCGAAATAGAGCGGCTTGTTGGCGCCGGCGCTTTCATGCGCCTTGCGAAAGGCCTCCGACCGCATCCAATCGGCGAAATGCTTTTCCGACCGCCACAGCGAATGCGAGGCATAGAGCACATAGCCGTCGCGCTCAGGTCCCTTCAGAAAATGGAAGACGATGAAGCCCGGCACGTTTTCGAGATGCGTCTCGCGCGAGAGCCACACCTGTTCGAAGTCGCGCTCGGCTCCTTTTTTCACCTTGAATCGATTCATCGCAATGAACATACCCGAACTCCTTCGCTAAGCCATGGCCCGGCTCGCTTTTCGCGCGGCTCTTCACTATTTCTAGTGCGTTTGCCGCAATTTCAAATGAGCGGCGTCAAAAAAGCCCTAGCAACCCGTTGCTACATGAGCGAGTTGTCCCCGCGTTCGCTGCCCAGGAGAACTCTCCATGAACAAAGATACGACCGTCAAAGAACGCCGCAAGGCGCCGCTTACCACACCGACCGATCTTGGCGACAACGCCCGCCGCGACATCAGCGGAGCTCTCAACGCGCTACTCGCGGACGTTTTCGCGCTCTATCTCAAGACCAAGAATTTCCATTGGCATGTCAGTGGCCCACATTTCCGCGACTATCACCTTCTGTTCGACGAGCAAGGCGAACAGATCTTCGCCATCACCGACGACATTGCTGAACGAGTGCGCAAGATCGGCGGCACGACGCTGCGCTCGATCGGCAATATCGCGCGGTTACAGCGCATTCCCGACAATGACGCGGACTACGTCGACCCGCTCGACATGCTGGCGGAGCTTAGGTCCGACAATCAGGCGCTGATTGCGAGCCTGCGCGAGGCGCATGAACTTTGCGCCGAGGATAACGACGTGGCGACCACGAGCCTGATCGAAACATGGATCGACCAGGCCGAGCGGCGCGTGTGGTTCCTCTACGAGGCGAGCCGCAGAGGCGATCCGGAACATTGAACTGATTGACGGGCTTGCGTTTTCGCGGGCCTGGGAACCTCGGTTGGTTCCCGGCCTTTTTTGGCGTGCGTCGAAATTTCATAAGCGATTTTCGCCTGCATGCTTTAGAGCATCGCCGATGCGAGATCATTTGCTGGCCGTGCTCGCCCTCCTTGCCACTATTGCACTTGTTTCATGCGGGACGCCGAGCACGCCCGAGTTCATACGGACCGCCGTCATCAGTGACATGTACGAGGTCGAGGCTGGCAAGATCGCGGCCGAGAAGGGAAAGTCGGACGCCGTGAAGCAGTTCGGCCAGCGTATGGTCGAGGCGCACTCGCAGACCACCGAGGAGCTGAAAGGGATCGTGCAGCAGGCAAACATCAAGGTCGACCTGCCGACCAAGCTCGACGCCAAGCATCAGCTCATGATCGAGGACTTGCTTGCGGCGCACCCGGAGGATTTCGACAGGACTTACGCCAAGCAGCAGGTCAGCGCCCATGAGAGGGCCGAGAATCTGTTCTCGAAATATGCCGACAAGGGGGACGACGAGGTGGTGAAGGCCTTTGCCGCGAAGGTGCTGCCGGTCATCAAGCAGCACCTGGAGGAAGCCAAGAAGCTCGTTCAATAGGAGCGGCTAGCGCCACCCTTACTCGGGCTCGGAACTTGCGTGCGCATCGGACCCCGACTGCTCCGCAGCGCGGCGCCCGTAAAGCCAATCGAAATCTCTCAGGACTTCGTGCCGCCGGCCAAGCACGAAATTGCGCGCAAGTCGTATCGGTCCTCTCACGTGATAGATCCAGCCATACCGCCGGGAGAGGTCTTGCACGCGGGCGATGCGCGCACGGCGCGGCTTTTCGTAGAGCTGGAAGGCCTCGGCCAAATCGTCGGACGCCCCGAGGCTTTGGGCGAGTAAGGACGCATCCTCGATGGCGAGCGCAGCGCCTTGCGCCAAATAAGGCAGAACCGGATGGGCGGCGTCGCCGATCAGCACGACGCGTCCGGCGCTGAAGTTCTTAAGCGTCGCGAGACGATAAAGCGACCAGCGCTGCCAGGCTGTTGCGTGTTCCAACAACGATCGCAAATTCCTCGCGAACGGCATCAGTCTTGAAAGCAGAGTTGCAGAGTCGGCTGGCTGGTTCCAACCTTGGCTTTCCCTTCCGCCCTCAGTGATGGCGACGAGATTGAGGCTCCGACCGCCGCGGACAGGATAGTGCACGACATGCGCGCGTGGCCCGAACCACAGACCAATGACGGGTGCGTCGAAAGGCGAGGGGAGATCATTGCGGTCCAACAGCGTGCGCCAAGCCGTCGCTCCGGCGAAACGCAGCCGGTCGTGAGGAAATAGAAGCTTCCGCACTGTCGACCACAATCCGTCTGCGCCCACCAGACAAAATCCCATAGCCTCTGCGCCGTCGGCGGCTCGCGCCACCACAGCATCGCCTTCTGTCTCGACCGCTACCAGATCGAAGCCCGCTTTGAGTTCGACGGGTTTCAGAGCTTCGGCAAAGGCGCGAAGGCCGCCTTGAAGATCGGCGCGGTGGATAGTGAGATAAGGAGCGCCGTAATATTTCTCGGCGCGTTTCCCGAGCGGTAGAGATTGGAGTTGACGCCCCGATGGGCCGTCATAGAGCCACATGGCATCGGGCCTGAACGCCAATGGCCTCATGGCATCGAGAACGCCGAGCTCCTTCAAGATGCGGGTGGCGTCAGGGCCAAGCTGAATGCCGGCCCCTGTGTCCTCGGCGAACGACGAACGCTCGAGTACGATGGTCTTGATCCCGCGGCGTCCGAGCGCGATCGCGGCGGTGAGCCCGCCGATGCCCCCGCCGGCGATCAGAACTTGCTTCTGCCTTTTCGCCATGAAGCGTGATCAAGCAGCAGGCGGGCCGGGCGGAGAGGTCGCGACGTAGACGCAGCTCGGAGGCTCGCTCTCTCCCTCCTCGATCGCGGGATCGTAGGCGAACAGCGTCGAGCAATAGGGGCACACGATTTGCGCCTCATGCCCCATATCGAGATAGACGTGAGGATGATCGAAGGGTGGCGTCGCCCCCATGCATTGGAATTCCTTGACGCCGATCCGGATCCGGTCGACGCCCTTGTCGTTCACGAAATGAGGCACGAGCGTTTGAATCATCGCGTATGTTCGGTCGCGTTTCGTTGAATTGGCGGCGAGCATAGAGACCCTGAAGGCAAAGCGATAGATGGGACGACAAAGCTTCGACTCAGACGGCGCGACGATCGCCTATATCGATGAGGGACAGGGCGAGCCGATCCTTCTCATCCACGGCTTTGCCTCCAATGCCGCGACCAACTGGATCAACCCAGGCTGGGTGAGCACGCTCAGGGGCGCCGGCCGCCGCGTGATCGCCTATGACAATCGCGGGCATGGCGAGAGCGAGAAGCTCTATGACCCTGCCCGCTATGGCGCTCCAACGATGGCCGAGGACGCGCGCCGCTTGCTGGACCATCTAAAGATCGAACGTGCCGACGTGATGGGTTATTCCATGGGAGCGCGCATCGCCGCGTTTCTCGCCATGGCGCATCCTGAGCGTGTGCGAAGCGTGATCTTCGCGGGGCTCGGCATCAACATGGTGCGTGGCATGGTCGGGACCGGTCCTATAGCCAAGGCGCTAGAGGCGCCTCGCATCGACGACGTCACCAACGACACAGCCCGCAGCTTCAGGGCCTTTGCTGAGCAAACGCGCAGCGACTTGAAGGCGCTCGCGGCATGCATGCGCGGACCGCGCGAGAAGATCACCGCCGAGCAACTCACGGCACTAACCGTGCCAGTGCTTGTGGTGGTTGGTAGCGAAGATGTCATTGCCGGCTCCGGAGCGGAGCTGGCAAGACTTATTCCGGGCGCGCAATTCCTCGATATTTCGCGGCGGGACCACATGAAGGCCGTAGGGGATGCACGCTTCAAGCAAGGCGTGCTCGACTTTTTAACCAGACGCCCTTAGCTCCTGCTCGTGTTAGGCTAAGCCAAAGGACCCATAAGCGGACGAGTTGAGGTTCCCATGCCCAAGCCACTCGCGGCCGAGCCGCACATCAAGAGTTACGACCCCGTCTGGAGCCACGTGCGGCGCGAAGCCGAGGAGATCAGCGCCAAAGAGCCCGCGCTTGCCGGATTCGTTTATGCCACCGTACTCGACCATTCGCGGCTGGAAGACTCCATCTGCCACCGCTTGGTTCGCCGGTTGCAACATTCGGCGCTCGACTCGGGCCTCCTACATAAAACCTTTCAGGAGGCTCTTGAGGCCGAGCCCGCGCTTGGCGATGCGTTTCGCGCCGACCTTATGGCGGTGGCCAAGCGGGATCCTGCTACTGCCCGTTTGACTGAGCCCTTGCTCTATTTCAAAGGCTTCCATGCGCTCGAGACCTATCGCATCGGGCACGCGCTGTGGAAAGCAGGCCGCAAGGATTTCGCGCTCTATCTGCAAAGCCTCACCTCCCGTGTCCTTCAGGTCGACATTCACCCGGCTGCCGAGATCGGCAAGGGCATCATGTTCGACCATGCAAGCGGCATCGTGATCGGGGAGACCGCCGTGATCGGCGACAATTGCTCGCTGCTGCACGGCGTGACCCTCGGCGGTACCGGCAACGAGAAGGGCGACCGCCATCCCAAGATCGGCCGTGGCGTGATGATCGGCGCAGGCGCAAAGATCCTCGGCAATATCAAGGTTGGGGACTGCGCACGGATCGCCGCTGGAAGCGTTGTGCTCAAAGATGTACCACCGCGGCGCACGGTGGCAGGCGTGCCGGCCCGCGAAGTGGGCTTTGCCGGCTGCGAGGAGCCGGCGCTCGCCATGGATCAGATTTTTGTAGGCGACGACCACACCAAGGCCGACTAAGGCCGGATCGAAATCGAGAATGCCCGGTTGCACGGGTATCGGAGAGACGCCGTGACACGGGACGAGATCATCAAGCTCGAACGCTATCTCAAGAAGGTCTTCCGGCTGCCCGAGCTCCAGGTGAAGCAACGGCCGCAAAAGGACGATTCGGCCGAAGTCTATGTTGGCGATGAGTTCATCGGAGTCCTGTTCCGCGACGAGGATGAGGGCGAAACCGCCTATCAGTTCCAGATGGCGATTCTCGATTACGATCTCGCCTAAAACCATCCCGCCCACGAAAAAAGGGCCGGTCTCTTGCGAGACCGGCCCCTAGTAAAGGCCCGGTAGGGTCGGGGATGGGTGGGGGATGATCACCGGGCCTATAGATGTCTCCCGATCCTGCTAGTGCTTGTCGGTGGCTGCCACTACGGGCTGCGGCGCAGTATCCGGCGGCAGAAGCGAGGTCCACACGAGCGGATTCCGTTCCGACTGCTGCTTGATGAAGGTGTAGGGCGTGTCGGCCCAACGCACGACCTCGCGGCGCTTGTTGTCGAGAACGAAGTCGCCTTGATCGGTCCGTACGGTCAGCACCGCGTGGCCCTCGTTGTTCTCGTCGCGGACGACGGTGATGAGTAGCGCACTCTCGGGAAAGCCGCGCTGGATCAGATCGCGGCGTTTCTCCAACACATAATCCTCGCAGTCGCCCTTCTTGTCGTCCGGGTAGGCCCACCACTCGGCCTTGCCGTAGTGCTCTAGGTCGGTCTCCGGTTGGACGTCTGTGTTCACCTCGCGGTTGACGTCCTCGATGGCGCGGAACTTTACGTCCGTAAGCTGAATCCGATCGGCAAACACCGGACCCGCGCGGCAGTCGGCCTGGTGCAGCTGGCAGAACTGCACGTAACCGATCGGCGGCAAGGAGTCGCCGAACGACCTCAAGAAGGCGATCTTCTGCACTTGCGGTTGCGGCACGAGACTAATCGAATGATTGTTTGTCGCGGCCACTGGAAGAGACGAGACAAACATCAATAATGCACCCCCCACGATGAAGTGTTTCACAGCACCCCCCTTATTTTGTTGGGGGCACTATCTCAGAGAGATTTTGAGATCCCGATAAAACGAGCGATAGGTTTGAAGCAGTATTGGTAGGGCTTTATTAGCGGCGCCTACCCGAACGTGAACGTTCGTGGTTACTCAAATTTTTAGTGACTCGCCGCCAATGAACCACGCTTTCTTCGCGGTCTCGGAAAAATTGATTGCATTCCGTGGCCGTCGCGATTCCGCTGCGCCTTTCGCCACGCCAAGGTAAACAGTTCCACGTTATGGTCGCGTGGGTGGCTCTGACAGGCGCCCGTTTAGAGCCGCTCAACCATGTCCAAATCCGAACCCATCCTCAATGTTCCGCGTAGCGTGACGGCCGCATCGGCCCTGATGGTGGCCATTCAGCTCGTCAGAAGCGTCCTGCCGGACGAGACCGACCTCACCTTCCTGCTTGCGCTTGCCTTCATCCCGGCGCGTTACAGCGGAGCAGCGCCAGAGCTTCCGGGAGGCTATGTCACAGCCGTCACCTCGTTCGTCACCTACATGGTCGTGCACGCCGGTTGGGTACACCTCATCGTCAATCTGCTTTGGATGCTAGCGTTCGGCAGCGCGGTTGCGCGCCGCATCGGCGATCTCAAATTTATCTATTTCTCGCTGCTGTGCGGGATCGCCGGCGCTTTCACGCATCTTGCCTTCCACTACGGGGACATGGCTCCGGTGGTCGGAGCATCTGCGGCGATTTCAGGACAGATGGCAGGCGCGCTGAGATTCATCTTCAGAGCGCCCGGCCATCCCGAGCAGAGAACTCCGGACTTCATCGGCGGGCCCCTCATGACGCTGGGCCAGACGCTAAGAGACCGGCGCATCATCGCGTTCCTTGTGTTCTGGGTGGTGGTGAACGCCTATTTCGGCATCAGCGCAGTGAGGATTGCCGGCCAGGAGGGGGGGATTGCCTGGGAAGCGCATATTGGCGGGTTCCTCTGCGGGCTCTTCCTATTCGGCCTGTTCGACAACCGCCGCGCCACTCCGCTGGAAACTCAGCCCGTCCCTTAGGCGTTGAATTTGGCCTGAGTTTTCCCGTCTCTTGCGCGCTCTCCCGCTCCGAGACAGAATGTCGCAGTCAACGGGACTGAAGTTCCCGGGCTGGAGGAAACGCGAATGAACGTCGCCGCAATTCTTAAGTCGAAGGGCAGGGAGGTCTTCACCACGACACCTGACACGACGCTGCTCGACATCGCCAAATTGCTCGGTAGCCGGCGCATCGGTTGCGTCGTCGTGACCGGGATTGACGGCAAGGTCACGGGCATCGTGTCTGAACGGGACATCGTGCGCGAAATCTCGCGGGCGGGGCCCCAGGTTCTCAAGGAACCGGTCGCGAGCTGCATGACCAAGGCCGTGGTTAGCTGTCGAGAGTCCGACACGATCGACAAGCTGATGTCGGAGATGACGACGCACCGGTTCCGCCACATGCCAGTGGTCGAGAGAGGCCGGCTGGTCGGTCTCGTCTCGATCGGCGATGTGGTGAAGATGCGGATCGCCGAAGCCGAGATGGAGGCGGCGGCGATGCGCGACTACATCGCCACAGGCTGATCGGGCTTAGGCGACCAGCGCTCGAACTGCGATTTTGATCTCGTCGATCTGCTTCCCGGCAGCCTTGGCGCCGAGCTCGATCGCCTCGCAGGCGCGGTGAAACTCGAACAGCCCAATATTGCCGAGCTTCGGCCCGATGGTGATGTCGGGCGGGTCGCCCGCGAGCCGCGACCGCGCGATGCGGTCTTGGGTGATGTTGATGGCGTCCATCATCACCGCCGACATGCCGGGCGCGCCGTTGCTTCGACCGAAGATCTGCCGGTGCAGGAGGTGAACCGCCGCGCGGCCATTGGTGCCAACGAGTTCGGCCTCGGCGCTTTCGGGCATGGCAATGGGATCGGCGAAGGCCTCGTGGTCGTGGATCACGGCGCCTTTGCTGAAGACGTCATTGCTGAGGTTGACGGCGATGACGATGCGGGCGCCAAGAGCGCGGCACACCGAGACAGGAATCGGGTTGACCAGAGCTCCGTCGATCAGCCAGCGCCCGTTGATTTGAACGGGCCGGAAGATGCCTGGCAGGGCGAATGAGGCCTGCAACGCGTTCACGAGGCTGCCCTTGTTAAGCCAGACCTCGTGACCGGTGCCGAGTTCGGTCGCGACGGCAACGAACTTCTTTTCCAATTGCTCGATGGTGAACTCCCGCAAGTGGTGCTCAAGCCGCGTGTTGAGGCGCTGGCCGGTGATGAGGCCAGAGCCAGCGAAATTAATATCGAGGAAACCAAAGATGCGGCGGCGGGTGAGCGTACAGGCGAAGTCCTCAAGTGCATTCAGCCTGTCCGTGACGTAGCAGGCGCCGGCGACCGCGCCGATCGAGGTTCCCGCGACGATGTCGGGTTGGAGACCGGCGGCGACCAGGGTCTTCAGCACGCCGATGTGGGCCCAGCCACGGGCCGCGCCGCCACCAAGTGCGATGCCAATCGTCGGTCTACTCATGCTGCCACGCTGAAGGCCTATGCCGGGACGATCTGCAGGCTGATGGCCGCAGACGGCCACATTTGGGCTTCAACCGGCTTGGCCGAATGCGACTCTCTAGCCGCCGTTTATACTACTCCGAACTCTTTAAGGTTCCCTTTGCGGCGCCAGCATGACCATAGACCTCGTCTGGGTCGAATTGGCGCTCTGCGTCGACGAAACGCAGCGAAAGACCGGCGCCCGGTGCGCCACCCACGGGAAGCGCGCGATAGAAGCACGACCTGCGCCCGGTGTGGCAGCAAGCTCCGGCGCCGGCCATCTCGACCTTCAGCCAAATTGCGTCCTGGTCGCAATCCGTGCGCAGCTCGACCACCCGCTGAGTATTCCCGCTGACCTCGCCCTTTCGCCACAGGCCGCCGCGCGTACGCGACCAGTAATGCGCTTCACCCGTCTCGATGGTGCGGGTAAGAGCCTCTTCGTTCATATAGGCGAGCATCAGCACCTCTCCGGTTTTGGCGGAGGTGGTGACCACCGGAATGAGGCCTTCCGCGTCGAATTTTGGCGCGAAGACGGATCCTTCCTCGATGTCGGCCTGGCTCCTAGGGGCTGAGGTGACGGCGGTCTTGCTCACCGCGATTTACGTCCTTCGCGGCGTTGCGCTCAGCCGCGTCCGCGCTCGGTCGCGAGCATCATGAAGCGCGCTTGCTGCGCCGGATCCTCTTTGAAGATCCCGGTGAACTGCGTGGTGATGGTCGCGACGTCGGGCTTCTTCACGCCGCGGATCGACATGCACTGGTGCACAGCCTCGATCATCACCGCCACGCCTTTGGGCTTGAGCGCCTTGTCGATGGTCTCGGCGATCTGGGCGGTCATGGTTTCTTGCGTCTGCAGGCGACGCGCGAACACCTCGACCACACGAGCGAGCTTGGAGATGCCTACCACCCGGTCGGTCGGGAAATAGGCGACATGCGCCTTGCCGACGAACGGGATCATGTGGTGCTCGCAATGCGAGTGCAGCTCGATGTCGCGAAGCATGACGATGTCGTCATATCCCGCCACCTCGTCGAAGGTGCGCGACAGGACTTCCAGCGGATCCTCGCGGTAACCGGCAAAGAACTCGTCATAGGCAGACGTGACGCGCCGCGGCGTCTCGCGCAAGCCTTCGCGGTTGGGATCGTCACCGGCATAGGCGATCAAGGTGCGGACGGCCTCTTCGGCCTCCTCACGTGAGGGCCGCACGATACCAGGCCCACGACCGATCTCGGCTTCCGGCCGCGTCCTCAGCTTCTTAACCGTGGCATCCATGAATTCTCGAACTTTCCTTATTCTAACGCGTGACGGCCGGAGCCGTTTCGGCTGCCTTTGTTGGGCCCACATAGGGCTCGTCAACGGCTGGGACGGAAAGCGCTTCTCCCCGCGGTCTCTCATCCAGGAACCCGGCTGCATATATAATGCGTGATTTCAGCCTGCAAGGCGAGCTAGTTGACCAAGGCCAAGCAAGACATACGCATGACCCTGCCCGAAGATATCTATAGCCAACGCATTCTCGAACTTGCCGCAGCCATTCCGCGCACGGCAAGGCTTGCGGCACCGCATGCCTCGGCCACGGCCCATTCCAAGCTCTGCGGCAGCACGGTCACGATCGATCTCGCCATGGAGGGCGACGTCGTGACTGAGTACGGCCAGAGCGTTAAGGCATGCCTGCTCGGCCAATCCTCCGCCTCGGTGATGGGACGAGAGATCATCGGCTCGACCGCGGCAGAGTTGCGCGCAGTCGGAGCCGCCATGCGCAAGATGCTGAAGCAGGGGGGACCGCCCCCTGACGGCAAATGGGGTGATCTTGCCGTGCTTGAGCCAGTGCGCGACTACAAGGCGCGCCATCCCTCGACCCTCCTGGTGTTTGACGCGGTCGAGGATGCCATTGCGAAGATCGAGGCCGGGCGTGCCGCGAGCAAGGACAAGACCCATGCGGATCAGACGGAGCCCGCTTGAGCGTCGCAAGGCCGTATTGAGGAGGGTTCAATGGAAAAGGACAAGGGTAACAGGCGCTGCTGGCTTGACCCAGCAAGCGTGACGCCGCGAATTGGAGGCGGCTATCCAAAGCCCTTCGACGAGCCGATCAAAGGCCGCGAGAAGCGTGCGTTCGGAAATCCGCTCGGGCTGACGCAGTTCGGCGTGAACCTCACAACACTTCACCCCGGCGCCTGGTCGTCGCAGCGACATTGGCATGAGAAAGAGGACGAGTTCGTCTATGTCCTTGAGGGGGAGATCATCCTCGTCACCGATGCTGGTGAGACGGTGCTACGTCCGGGGATGGCCGCCGGCTTCCCCGCCGCCAATCCTGATGGACATCATTTGATCAACCGCAGTGACAAGCCGGCGCTTTATCTTGAAATTGGAACGCGGCTGCCCACGGAGGTCGCCCATGACAGCGACATAGATCTTGGCGGGCACCAGGAAGGCGGTCGCTTTGTCTTCACCCGCAAGAATGGCGAACCCTACCCATGACCTTCGCCGGCCGAATGGCAAAGGCGCCGTTTCTTGGCCTCATCGCCGTTTACCGCTGGACGGTCTCCCCGCTGCTCGGCGTGAATTGCCGGCATTTGCCGTCCTGCTCGGACTATGCGCGCGAGGCCATCGAGACGAACGGCGCCTGGAAGGGCGCGTGGCTTTCGCTTGCGCGGCTCTGCCGCTGCCACCCGTGGGGAAGCCACGGCTTCGACCCGGTGCCCGACTTGCGCGCGGAGCATCACCCCTTCGCGCCCTGGCGCTACGGCCGCTGGCGCCTAAATCATGCTGACGTGGCTGCCGATTCCCGCTAAAAGCGCGCCACCAACCAGTCTCTTACCTGCGCTGGTACGCAGGAGTGAGAGGAGCAAGACTGATGTCCCAAATCTCCCTGACATTTCCTGACGGTTCTTCCCGCAGCTTCAAATCCGGAGTGACGGGGCGCGAGGTCGCCGAGTCGATTGCTAAGTCGCTCGCGAAGAAAGCGGTGGCCGTTCAGCTCGACGGCAAGACGCGCGACCTAGCCGAGCCGATCAAATCCGACGCCAAGATCCGCATCCTGACGCGCGAAGACCCCGAGGCGCTAGCGGTGATCCGCCACGACGCTGCGCACGTCATGGCAGAGGCCGTGCAGGAGCTTTACCCAGGAACGCAAGTCACCATCGGCCCGGTCATCGAGAACGGCTTCTATTACGACTTCGCGCGCAAAGAGCCGTTCACACCCGAGGATCTGCTCAAGATCGAATCCAAGATGCGCGAGATCGTGGTTCGTGATCGCGCGTTCACTTGCGAGGTCGTAGATCGCAAGAAGGCGAAGGAGCTGTTCAAGAAGAAGGGCGAGACCTTCAAGGTCGAATTGATCGACGCGATCCCCGACGGCGAGGAGATCAAGCTCT
>DASSLP010000131.1:0-2141 GCA_035689365.1 Methyloceanibacter sp. | reverse complement strand
ACGGCAACCGCCCCAGGATCGACCACGACAGGCACGCCAAACGCCTTGGCAATGGCGTCGGTGGTGACGTCGTCATGGGTCGGCCCGATGCCGCCAGTGGTGAACACATAGGTGAAGCGCGGGCGGAGCTCGTTCACCGCTGTGACGATGTCAGGCTCGAGATCGCGTACGACCCGCACCTCGCGCAAGGAGATGCCAATTCGCGCGAGATAGCCGGCGATATAGAAGATATTTTCGTCCCTGGTGCGCCCCGACAGGATCTCTTCGCCAATGACGACGAGCGCGGCAGTGACGGTATTGCTGGCTGCGTCTTCCATGATCAGGCGATTGGCTTATCCACCTTTGAGGCTGGCAATCACTATCGGCTTTCCTGACTGACTTGCCCTTATCGAACGCCGGGGCGAGCGAAAGCACGCAGGCTGCCGTTGCAGAAAGCGGGATTTCGCCTTAAGTGAACCAAAGTTCACTTATAATCGCTTCCGATGTCCAATCTCGAATTCGCCCGCGCCCAGGCACGCGACACCAAGATCAAGCTCCACGGACCTGAAGCCTTTGCCGGGATGGCGAAGGCGGGGCAACTGGTGGCCGAGGTCCTCGATCTCCTCGTCGATGAGGTGAAGCCAGGCGTCACCACCGAGGCGCTCGATGACTTCGTGTTCGCGTTCGCCATGGACCATGGCGCGGTCCCTGCTCCGCTCAACTATCGTGGCTTCCCGAAGTCGATCTGCACCTCGCTCAACCACGTGGTGTGCCACGGCATCCCCGGCCCGCGTCCGCTGAAAGAGGGCGACATTCTCAATATCGACGTGACGCTCATCGTCGACGGTTGGCACGGCGATTCGAGCCGCATGTATGGCGTCGGCAAGATCCCGCGCGCGGCGGAGCGCCTGCTTGAGGTCACCTACCACGCGCTCATGCGGGGCGTCGCCGCCGTCAAGCCTGGCGCTACCACCGGCGATATCGGCGCCGCCATCCAAACATACGCCGAAGGCGAGCGCTGCAGCGTGGTGCGTGATTTCTGCGGTCATGGCCTCGGCCGCGTGTTCCACGACCGGCCCAACATTCTACATTACGGCGAGCCCGGCGAAGGGCTCCCGCTCAAGCCAGGCATGCTGTTCACCATCGAGCCGATGATCAATCTCGGCAAACCGCATGTGAAGATCCTGTCCGACGGCTGGACGGCGGTCACCCGCGACCGCTCGCTCTCAGCTCAGTTCGAGCATACCGTCGGAGTAACCGAGACGGGCTGCGAGGTGTTCACGGTGTCGCCGCGCGGTCTGCACCGGCCGCCTTACAAGGGCCAATCGAGCGAAGGCTGAATGGGCTTAAAGGATGGGGGCAAGCCGCATTATTTCGGTCATCGCGAGAGGCTGAGGCAACGCTTCCGCGATGCCGGCGCCGATGCCGTTCCCGACTATGAGCTGCTCGAGTTGATCTTGTTTCGCGCCGCACAACGGCGCGACACCGAGCCGCTGGCCAAGGCGCTGCTCGCCCGGTTCGGCACCTTTGCCGAAGTGCTAAATGCCCCAGAAGAGCTGCTAGCCGAGGTGCCCGGCATCGGCGAGGCCGCGATCACCGAGATCAAACTCGTGCGTGCGGCGGCGATGCGGTTAATGCGTGGCGAAGTGCTGGAACGTCCGGTGCTGTCCTCCTGGGCCCGGGTGCTCGATTATTGCCGAGCCTGGATGGGCTTCAAGACCAAGGAGCAGTTCCGTATCCTGTTCCTCGACAAGCGCAACCAGATCATCGCCGACGAGGTGCAGCAGAAGGGCACCGTTGACCACACCCCGGTCTATGTACGCGAGGTGGTGAAGCGGGCTCTCGACCTATCGGCAACGGCGATCGTGCTGTTCACAACCACCCCTAAGGAACCCTACCCCCTCCCGTGCCGAATCGAGATTACGAAGCAGATCGTTGCTGCGGCCAAGCCGCTCGGGGTCTTCGTCCACGACCACATCATCGTCGGAAAGCAAGGGCGCGCAAGCTTCCGCGGCCTCGGCCTGATCTAGTTACTATTTCCGCAGCAACTTAGGAAAGCGGCCTGCGGGCGTCCGTAGCCGAGGCGATGATTTGGCGGTTTAAGCCGGCGCCGGACCGAACACGAGAACGGCGTTCAGGCCGCCGAAGGCGAATGAGTTCGA
>DASSLP010000130.1:0-2031 GCA_035689365.1 Methyloceanibacter sp. | reverse complement strand
AAAAGGTCAGGGATGCGGGCCGTGACCGCGGTAAAGAGCAGCGCCGCATCGTGATAGGCGTCGATCGAGCGGCGGATCCGTGCTTCGAGATCGTCTTGCTCAACCCCAGCCATCCGCTCGCCCCGATGATTATCTAAGCTCTGCATAAGCCAATTTGAGGTCATTGCCGACTCGAAGACGCTGCTATAACCACCCGCCATGATGAACGAAACGGCAGATCCGACGCCAGCACCCGCGGCGCCAGCCGCTGCGCAGGACGGCGCGGCCGCGCGCGAGCCTGAGCAGGTCCGCGTCCTCATCGTCGATTTCGGCAGCCAGGTGACGCAACTCATCGCCCGGCGCGTGCGCGAGGCTGGCGTCTATTCGGAGATCGTTCCTTTCGACAAGGCCGAGGCCGCGATCGCCGCGCAGCGCCCGCGCGCCATCATCCTCTCAGGCGGCCCGGCAAGCGTGCACGAGACCGGCACCCCTCAGGCGCCGCAGGCGCTGTTCACCTCTGGCGTGCCAGTGCTCGGCATTTGCTATGGCGAGCAGGCCATGGTGGCCGCGCTCGGCGGCCAGGTCGAAGGCGGGCATGACCGTGAGTTCGGCCGCGCCGATCTTCAGATCATCGACGAGACGCCGCTATTCGAAGGCGTGTTCAAGGAAGGTGAGCGGGCCCAGGTGTGGATGAGCCACGGCGACCGCGTGACGCGGCTTCCGCCGGGCTTCCGCGCCGTCGGCATTTCGACCGGCGCGCCCTTCGCTGCCATTGCCGACGATTCACGTCACCTCTACGGGTTCCAATTCCATCCCGAGGTGGTGCACACGCCGAAGGGCGCGCAGCTTCTCGCCAACTTCGTGCACAAAGTTGCCGGCTGCCCTGGCGACTGGACCATGGCGCATTTCCGCGACAGCGAGGTCGCGCGCATCCGCGAGAAGGTGGGCGAGGGCCATGTGATCTGCGGGCTCTCCGGCGGGGTCGACTCTGCGGTCGCGGCGCTTCTCATCCACGAGGCGATCGGCGACGAGCTCACCTGCATTTTCGTCGATCACGGCCTGCTGCGCGAAGGCGAAGCGAAGGAGGTCGTCGATCTCTTCCGCGGCCACTACAACATCCCGCTCGTCGCGGTCGATGCGTCGACGAAGTTCCTCGACGCGCTGCACGGAGTCACCGACCCCGAAGTCAAGCGCAAGATGATCGGCAAGCTGTTCGTCGATGTGTTCGAGGCCGAGGCTGACAAGGTCGGCCATGTCGAGTTCCTGGCGCAAGGCACGCTCTATCCCGACGTGATCGAGAGCACCTCGGCGCTGGGCGGTCCTTCGGCCACCATCAAGTCGCATCACAATGTCGGTGGCTTGCCTGAGCGCATGAAGCTAAAGCTGATCGAGCCGTTGCGCGAATTGTTCAAGGACGAGGTACGCACGCTTGGCCGCGAGCTCGGACTTCCGTCAGCCTTCGTCGACCGTCACCCCTTCCCTGGGCCCGGACTTGCTATCCGCGTGCCGGGAGAGGTCACAGAGGAGAAGCTCGCCATCCTGCGGAAAGCGGACGCCGTCTATCTCGACGAGATCAGGAAGGCCGGGCTTTACGACAAGATCTGGCAAGCCTTTGCCGTTCTGCTCCCGGTGCGCACCGTAGGTGTGATGGGCGATGCGCGCACCTACGACTATGCTTGCGCGCTGCGCGCCGTCACCTCGACCGACGGCATGACCGCAGACTACTACGACTTCTCCCATGAGTTCCTGGGTGCCGCGGCGCGGCGCATCATCAATGAGGTGGGCGGCATCAACCGTGTGGTCTACGACATCACCTCGAAACCCCCCGGCACCATCGAGTGGGAGTAGGGACATGGGGACAAGAGCGAAAGCGGCGGTTAAGGCCGCACTAGCGCGCCTGTCGCGGCTTTCGGGAAAATGGGCCGGCCTCGACGCGTCGGCGAACGATGCTTCGTACCTCGCCGCAGACGTGCCGATGTCGAGCATCGCCAGCCACGCCTCGCATCTCCATTATCTCTATACCCACGGCAACCACGAAGGCATGCGCATATT
>DASSLP010000129.1:0-3583 GCA_035689365.1 Methyloceanibacter sp. | reverse complement strand
GTCGCTGCGGCGGCGAGCGGCGAGGGCCGGTAGCTGCTCGTTTAGCCTCAAAACGAATGTGTCATTCCCGCGAAAGCGCGAATCCAGTAATCCCCGCCGTGCGTTCGTTTCAGGCGACTGTGGCTACTGGATTGCCCGGTCAAGCCGGGCAATGACAACGGAATGGAGTAAGGAAATAACCCCGATTACCGGCGGGGGCCGCGTGGCTTAGGCGACGGACCGGTGCCGCCGCCGCCCTCCCGCTGCGCCTTCTTGCGGGCAAGCTTGCGAGCCCGGCGGATGGCCTCTGCCTTCTCGCGGGCGCGCTTCTCCGACGGCTTCTCGTAGTAGTTCCGGAGCTTCATCTCGCGGAAGATGCCTTCGCGCTGCATTTTCTTCTTCAGCGCCCTGAGGGCCTGATCGACATTGTTGTCGCGAACGACGACTTGCACGAGTGCTTCTCTCTCCGATTGGCCGATTGATGTCAGGATTGGACGCGGGGGCCAAATGTAACCCTTAGCCGAACCGACAAGGGTCCCGCATCCGGGGTTGCTCTAACAGAAGCGGCGGAAATTGTCCAGATGCCGAGCTCAGTCCGGAGCGAAAGCATGCTCCGCGTGAGGAATGCAGGTGCCAGTTGTCTCCATGCCGTCGCGCCGCCAGTTGAACTTCTGGCTATCGGGATACTCTGCCTCCTTTGGATTGGCCTCGGCCCAAGTGCGCCACGCGTTGTAAACGCGCGCGTACTCGCCGCGCATCTGCTCCTCGGCCTTGAGGCAATCGTCGATTGTGTCGAAGACGAGCCCCGTCTTGACCGGAATGGTCCCGTAGATGAGCACAAGCAGCATCCACTTCATCTGCCGCCTCCTACAATTCCCAGTGACCCTAGGCTAGCAGGTGCTCAGCTCTTTGGGAAAAGCCGCGTGACGTGCCCCATCTTGCGGCCGGCCCGCGCCTCTGCCTTGCCGTAGATATGGACAGCCGCACCATCCTCCTTGGCGAGATCGCGCCATTTGTTAACATCGCCCCCGATCAGGTTGGTCATGATCGCATCGCTGTGGCGCGCGGTCTCTCCGAGCGGCCAGCCGCAAATTGCTCTGACGTGATTTTCGAACTGGCTGACGAGGCAGGCATCGAGCGTCCAATGGCCTGAATTGTGAACGCGCGGCGCGATCTCGTTGACCACGAGGTCGGGCTGATCGCCGCCGCGCTCGAACATCTCGACCGCAAGCACGCCGACATGACCGAGCGCCTTGGCGATCTTGCCGGCGATGGCGCGCGCGGCGAAGCCCGAGCTTTGCGAGATGCGCGCCGGCACTCGGCTCACGGCAAGGATGCCGTTGTCATGCACGTTCTCGACCGGGTCGTAGAATTTGAGCGTGCCGCCCTGGCCGCGCACCACAATGACCGACACTTCCCGCTCGAAGCGCACCAGGCCTTCGAGCACGGCGGGGACACGGCCAATCGCGGCCCACGCGCTCTCAGCCTCAGCTTCGTTGCGGATCAAGACTTGTCCCTTGCCGTCATAACCGAAGCGCCGGGTCTTCAGCAGCGCCGGAAGCGTCACGGTGCGCATCGCTGCGCGCAAATCGGCGAGGCTCGTGACGGAGGCGTAAGGCACAACAGCAATATCGAGCGCGCGGATAAAGTCTTTCTCGGTGAGCCGGTCTTGCGCGACCGCGAATGATTTGGCACTGGGAAAGACTGGTGCCACCCGCGCCGCAGCCTCGAGCGTCTCGGCCGGCACGTTCTCGAACTCGCAGGTCACCACCTCGACCGCGCCCGCAAATCGGGCAAGCGCATCTCGGTCGGCATAGCTTCCGACGGTGCTCTGGGCAGCGACATCGAAGGCGGGCGCGTTAGCCTCGTCGCAATAAATGTGAGTTTTGAGCCCGAGCCGCGCCGCTTCCATTGCGAGCATGCGGCCGAGTTGGCCCCCGCCGAGAATGCCCATCGTGGTGCCGGGCGGCAATGGAGCGTCGGGCATTATCCCTCGACCGCTTCGGGAATAGCGTCGGTCTGCGCCGCGCGCCAAGCCACGACGCGAGCGGCAAGGCGAGCATCATCCAGCGCGAGGATCTGGGCGGCCAGGATGCCTGCGTTGGTGGCGCCCGACTCGCCGATGGCGAGTGTGCCAACCGGAACGCCCGCCGGCATTTGCGCGATTGACAACAGGCTGTCGAGGCCCTTGAGCGCCTTGCTCTCGATTGGAACGCCGAGCACCGGCAATTCCGTCATAGAGGCGGTCATGCCAGGAAGGTGAGCAGCTCCACCTGCGCCGGCAATGATGACCTTGAGGCCGCGCTCGCGCGCGCTGTTGGCATAACTATAGAGCCGCTTCGGCGTACGGTGCGCCGACACAACCTTGGTTTCATAGGGCACTTTGAGTGCGTCAAGTACGTTCGCCGCGGCCCTGAGTGTCGGCCAGTCTGAGCGGCTGCCCATGATGATGCCGACGACGGGCTTCGCAACGCTCATCTTGGGCTCATGGGAAGGCAGCCGGGGCTCGCGGAAAGCGCGGGATTATAGGGTTCGGCCTTTGCTTGGCAAGGCAAGTCTCTGATTTTTCGCCGCCATAAAACGACCAGTGGGCTACCGCGAACTAAGCGATGATGTCGGGGAGGAGCTGATCCTCGATGCGGGCGATCTCGTCTTTCAGGAAGAGCTTCTTCTTCTTGAGTCGCTTGAGTTGGAGTGCGTCGGCGCGGCCTGATTCCTCGAGCGCGTTGATAGCGCTGTCGAGATCGCGGTGCTCCTGCTTGAGCCTAAGCAGGGTCGCCCGGAGCTCGCGAATCTCCTCGCTCTCCATCGGACGTCCCCTGCTCCTTGCTGCCTTTGGGACCGCGAAAGTATCGCGGCGAACAGTGGAGGGCGCAAGGCCCTGAGGAAAACCCGCGAGCCACTTCGCGCGTTGTTGCACTGCACAGAGTGACAGCAGACCGCAGGGCGGCATTAGACAAATCGGCGCCGATTTGTCATGATGTTCGGCCCGAGACCAACTGATATGGAGGTTCGATATGGCGCTTGACGCACACCTCGTGGAGCTATCCGAGAAGCACCGCGCACTCGATCGCAAAATCGAACAAGAGCAGGCGAGGCCGATGGCCGACCCCTTCAAGATCGCGGAGTGGAAGCGTCAAAAACTGCGTCTCAAAGATGAGATTGAGCGGCTGAAGCACGGGACGAGCCACTAGGCTTAGAGCTTCAGTCAAGCAATCGCGGCCTGACCCTGATTGCTTCGTTGCGAAGGAGACTTTGGCAAGGCCGTGGGGGTGAGATGACAGGCGCCCCGCGGCCTTTCATTTTTTCACGGGCTTGCGGAGTGGGGAGAGGGATGCTGGGCGGAGCTCGGCGATTTTCGCACTAACGCGCGCATCGCGCTTGTCGCACTTGGCATAGCCTTGCTTCTGGGCTTGCGACGGCGTCGGCTGTGGCTGCGGAGAAAGACCTTACCGACAACGGCGAGGTGCTGGTCAAGGAGAATTGCTCCCGCTGCCACGCCATAGGCAAGGAGGGCAATAGCCCGCACCCCGAGGCGCCGCCGTTTCGGACTCTATCGAGCCGCTACCCGATCGAGGACCTCAGCGAATCCCTCGCGGAGGGG
>DASSLP010000128.1:0-6068 GCA_035689365.1 Methyloceanibacter sp. | reverse complement strand
CCTGTCGTAAAGCGGCGAGCGGCGCAGCGGTCGGCCCGAGCGATACTCTTCGTAAGGCCAGGCCATCGTGTAGTGCTTGGCATAGGCTTCGAGCGTGCGCGTACGGACCCAACTCGTATCGAGGTGGTTCTTGCCGAAGCGACGAATGTCGACCGGCCAGAGATCGAAGTGCGGCTCGCCTTTGGCAACCCATTCGGCAAGAGCCATGCCAGCGCCCCCGCCGGCGGCAATTCCGAAGGCGTTGAAACCGGCGCCGACAAAGATGCCCCGCATCTCGGGAGCTTCGCCGAGAATGAAGTTGCCGTCTGGCGTGAAGCTTTCCGGGCCGTTGATGAACTGCTTGATGCCAGCCATCTGCATGGCCGGGACGCGGCCTATGGCAAGCTCGAGCAAGGGCTCGAAGTGCTCGAGGTCATCTTCGAGAAGCTGAAACTCGAAGCGATTGGGAAGCCCATCCACGGCCCAAGGCTTTGGATTGGGTTCATAGCCGCCCATCACCAGACCTCCCACTTCCTCCTTCCAATAAGTGAGGCGGTCAGGATCGCGCAGTGTCGGCAGGTTCGGCGTGACGCCATCGATCGCTTCGGTGATGAGATATTGATGCTGCACCGGCACGAGAGGGATGTTGACACCGGCCATGCGCCCGAGATCGCGCGACCACTGGCCGGCGCAGATCACGAGCTTGTCGCAAGCGATGCGCCCTTGGTCGGTGACGACAGCGCGCACGCGTCCGCCCTCAGCATCGCTGCCGGCGACCGCTACGCCCTCGATGATGGTAACGCCCGCGCTCCGTGCGCCCTTGGCGAGCGACATGGTGATATCAGATGGGGACGCCTGGCCATCGGTGGGAAGGAAGGCCGCACCGACCACGTCGTCGACCTGCATAAGCGGCCATAGCTCCTGCGCTTCCTTCGGGCTGAGAAGGTGCATCTCGAGTCCGAAGGACGTGGCAGTAGTCGCCTGGCGCTTCACCTCGGTCCAACGCTCGGGGTTGCAGGCGAGCCGCAACCCGCCGTTACGTTTCCATCCGGTGGCAAGCCCGGTCTCCTTCTCGAGCCGGTCGTAAAGCGCGACGGAATAACCGAGGAGCTGGGTGATGTTGGCGCTCGTGCGCAGCTGTCCGACGAGCCCTGCCGCGTGCCAGGTCGAGCCGCAGGTGAGTCTTCCTCGCTCGAGCAGAAGCACGTCGGTGATGCCCATCTTCCCCAGGTGATAGGCCACCGAGCAGCCGATGATGCCGCCGCCGATGATGACGATCTTGGCTGAAGACGGCAGAGCGCTCATGCGCCATCGATGGTTTGAAACGCTGCGTAAGCGGCCTCGAAGCGGCGCAAGTTCTCGGCCGTATAGGCGGCGTAGTCGAAATCGACGGTCGAGTAGATCTCGGACACCATGCTCCACATGGTCTCGCGCAACAGCGACGCCGCGGTCACGGCAGAGGCGCGGTGCCGCAACTCCTCGTCGACCGGCTTACCAAAATAGAGACTTAGTACCTGTTCTGCCTGCTCGGCGGAAAGCTCACTGTTGGAGGCAAGCCCTCCGAGATCGAACAGCGGCGAATTGAATCCGGCATAGTCCCAGTCCACGAGCCATAACCGGCGCCCGTCGTCGATGAAGTTGCCGGCTAGGAGGTCGTTGTGTCCGAACACGACATCTATGGGACCGACAGCGGATTCGAGTCGTGCGGCGCGTGCTAGGAGCTCGGGCAGTCGTGACACGTGTCGGCTGCTTCCCTCGCGCAATGTGTGACCGTAGTCGCGTACGACGTGGAACACCCAGAACATTGCGGCAGGCCCGCGCAGATATTGCGGAATGTCGCGGTGACATCGCCGCACCATATCGACGAGGCGCTCCAGGTTTGCCCCATTGCGCACGTCCTCGGGCGTGAATGTGCGGCCCTCGATGAAATCCAGCACGAGGATGCCTGGCTCGGCATGCACAACGCGGGGACTTAAACCCGCCAAATGCGCCGCTTTGCTTGCGGCGAGTTCGTTGGCACGCACGATTCCGTGCTCGGGAATGTCGCTTCCGACTCGCACGACGTAGCGACGCCCGCTATCCTCGACGATGAAGTTCTTGTTGGTGATTCCACCGGCGAGCGGGACAGGGTCGACACGATCGAACCAGATCTCGAGCTCGGCGACGCGCGCCGATGACTGCTCTCGCACAGCGTCAAGACTCACGCGGGCGCCCTCCCTTAACTGGGCAACGCTGATGTCGCGCTGATCCGTTCTTGCAACATAGGGCCGACGGAGGGAAATGAAAAAAGGGCGCCGAATTGGCGCCCTTCGAGGTGGGAAGTGCTTTTTGGGGAAGTTGTGAAGCTCTAGAACGTCACCTTGATGGTACCAACCGCCCGGGCTTGGCAAGCAGTCCGGCTATTACCGGTATTTTCGAAGCACTGGTCTTTGTTGTAGCTCGTATCGTAGAAGCGGATGTCAGCTGACCAGTTCTTCATAAAAGCGAAAGTCATCCCGACATTCCCATAGGTGTAATCGTCAGCAATCTTCGAGTATGACTGGTGACCGATAGCACCACTGATACTGGGCGTGAAAAAGTTAAATATCTTCCATTTTGGGAAGGTGTAGCCAATGTCGGCCTCAATAGCGTCGGAGTTGCCGAATGTTTGGAAATTATTCGGCGACCACCAGTTGAACACGCCAATGGACCACGCGCCTTTCGCCCAGGTCGCACCGGCTTTCAACTCGAAATAGTCGATATCATTTGCGCCAGGATACGTGTAGACGAGGCCACCAACGGTGAAGGTAATGTCTTTCCACTTGGGAGAGATGCCACCACCGTAGTCTATCTCGATGTTATTCCCAAATGAGGTATTCGATCCCCACATGTAAGCCCAGAAGATGCCGTACGTCAGGTCGATCTCGGGCTGTACCGCTGGGTCGTTTTTGGTATTCGAAATGCTCCGGAACATGTAGTCCGTCGTGAACGAAGCAGATCCTGAGAGGACGAGCTTGTTATCGGCGTATGCCGTTGCGGCCAATGCGAAGACAAGCGCTGCTCCCAAAAGACAGGATTTGATGATCCCCACTTCCCTGCGCCGAGCCATTTTTCAGTCTCCTGATTTATCGCATCCCTGCGACGAATGGTCAGGAGGCGCCCCCGCACTCCACGCCCGCGGTGCAACGTCCCCCGTTCACTGTCACAATATGCCGCCTTCGCCTCGAAGCAATGGAAAAGCAGGGATCCCCCAAAAACAACTGAGCGGGTGTGACTATTCTGCAATGGTGCAAGCGCTTTGATGCCACTTTGGGCGTATGCGCAGGGTTGTGGCATTTCCGTTGCTTTGAGAAACTGCAGAAGAGGGGCAATTGCCCAAAGCTCGGGCGAAGTTCAATCAAGACATCCTTTCATTGGGTTGTGTTTGCTGCCTCCCAGCGCGTCTACGGGAGTGATTGCTAAGCCTTGTTCGGCCTCTGATGCCCGCCTAGAGTGACTTCGCGCAGCTAAAAATCGCCTCGGCGAAACCGATTCGCGGCTCCTCCTCGCAACCAGCCATGACTGCTGACGAAGAATCCGGGACCGTGCTGGTGACTGGCGCGGCCAAACGGCTCGGCCGCGCAATTGCTCTGGATTTTGCTCGCCGCGGCTGGCGGGTGGGTGTGCATTACCATGCCTCCGCGGCTGAGGCCCTAGCCCTTGTGGCGGAGATCGAGGGCATGGGCGGCAGCGCGGCCGCGCTTGAGGCCGATCTTGCGCGGGTCGACGTGCTGTCACCCCTCGTCGCGGCCTGCGGTGAGCGGCTCGGGCCGCTAACCTGCCTCGTCAACAACGCTGCCTGCTTCGATTGGGATTCGATCGCGACCGTCGACGAGGAAAGCTGGCAATCTCATCTTGATGTCAATCTGCGGGCGCCGATCTTCCTCACCCAGGCCTTCGCCAAACGACTCCCGCAAGGCGCTACAGGCAATGTCATCAATGTCATCGACCAGAAGGTCTTGCGCCTCGATCCTGAATTCTTTTCCTACACTGTCGCGAAGTCAGCGTTGTGGGCTGCTACGCAGATGCTGGCGCAAGCGCTTGCGCCGCGCATTAGGGTCAATGCGGTAGGCCCAGGCCCTGTGCTGCCAAGCCAGAATCAAGACGAGGCTTCATTCGACCGTGAGGTCGGCGCGACCCTGCTCAAGCGCCCTGTAAGCGCCGAAGAGGTGACCACAGCGATCCGCTTCCTGCTCGACACGCCCTCCGTCGCCGGCCAGATGATCGCCCTAGACTCAGGCCAGCACCTCGCGCGCAGCGCCGGCACGGGATAAGGCCCTCCCGGCCCTTGAACCTAGTCGCGCTTAGACCTTACCTTCGGCTTACGAGCTGCCTTCAGGCACGCGCAAAAGTCCTGTGATCCCATGCCGTTAGAGAATCCCGATAGCGCCCCCTCTTCGCTCGTTCAGCGCGCGCGCAGAGCGTTGCGCAGCGTCGAGACAGGTGCGCCCATCATCGCCCGCTATGCCAAGACGGCACCCGCCGGACCCGGCGTTTACCGCATGATCGATGCGGCTGGCGAAGTCCTCTATGTCGGCAAAGCGCGGCATCTCAAGAAGCGGGTGCAGAGCTACGCGCGCGGGCAAGGCCACAACAATCGCATCGCCCACATGGTGGCCGACACCGCGGCCATGGAGTTCGTCACCACGGCAACCGAGATCGAGGCGCTTCTACTCGAAGCCAATCTCATCAAGCGGCTGAAGCCGCGCTTCAACGTGGTGCTCAGGGACGACAAGTCCTTCCCGTTCATTCTCATCGCCCGCGATCATGCGGTGCCGCAGATCCTCAAGCATCGCGGCGCGCGCAGCCGCAAAGGCGATTATTTCGGTCCGTTCGCCTCGGCCGGCGCGGTCGGCCGCACGATCAACACGCTGCAACGCGCCTTCTTGCTGAGGTCGTGTTCCGACGCTTATTTCGAGACCCGCTTGCGGCCTTGCCTGCTCTATCAGATCAAGCGCTGCTCGGCGCCGTGCACCGGGGAAATCTCCGTCGAGGACTATGCCAAGCTGGTCGACGAGGCGCTCGCTTTCCTCACCGGCGAAAGCGACGAGGTGAAGCGCAGGCTGCATGCGCTGATGGACGAGGCGAGCCTCAAGCAGGACTACGAGCGCGCCGCGAGCTTCCGCGATCGCTTGACCGCGCTCTCTCACATCCAGTCGCGCCAAGGCATCAACCCGCATAACGTGAAGGAGGCCGATGTCTTCGCCGCACACCAAGAGGCAGGGCAGATTTGCATCCAGGTGTTCATCTTCCGCACGGGCAACAACTGGGGCAATCGCGCCTATTTCCCGCGCGCCGACAAGAGCCTCTCCGTCGAGGAGGTGCTCGAGTCGTTCGTGGCGCAGTTCTATGACGACAAGCCGCCGCCCAAGCTCGTGCTCTTGTCACACGACATCGCAGGCCGCCGCCTGCTCGCCGAAGCCTTGTCGCTGCGCGCTGGCCGCAAGATCGAGGTCGGCAGGCCGGTGCGGGGCGAGCGGCGCGACCTCGTCGAGCACGCGCTGGTCAATGCACGCGAGGCGCTGGCGCGGCGGCTTGCGGATTCAACCTCGCAGGCCGCGATTTTCTCGCGGCTCGCCGAGCTGCTCGACCTCGACGAGTCGCCCGAGCGCATCGAAGTTTACGACAACAGTCACATCTCGGGCACGAACCCGGTCGGCGCCATGATCGTTGCAGGTCCCGAAGGGTTCATCAAAGCTCAATACCGCAAGTTCAACATGCGAAACGAAGACCTTGCCCCCGGCGACGACTACGCCATGATGCGCGAGATGCTGACACGCCGCTTCAGCAGACTCGCCAAGGAGAAAGGCGAGGTGAATGGATGGGCGGCGCCGGATCTCGTGCTGATCGATGGCGGCCCGGGCCAGCTCGGCGCAGCCTATGAGGTGCTCGACGAACTCGGGCTTTCGGAGATCAAGGTTGCTGCGGTCGCCAAAGGCCCTGACCGCAATGCCGGCCGCGAGCGCATCTACCTTAAAGGCAAGGAGCCGCTTCTGTTGGAACCGCGCGATCCGGTGCTCTATTGCATCCAGAAGCTCAGGGACGAGGCGCACAGATTTGCCATCGGCGCC
>DASSLP010000127.1:0-54686 GCA_035689365.1 Methyloceanibacter sp. | reverse complement strand
AAATGAAAAAACATTGCTGCAAACAATGCAATCAGCCGGAGCTTTGAAGATTTGTCAATTTCCCCTGCCGGATAGCTTCGGCAATTCCCCAATGTTTGACGTGAAGCGCAGGTGATCGCCGGTTGGAGAAGGACCGGGATTCTCCGGCTTGGTTTGGGAGGGAGCCGGATTCTCCGGTGGAGAAGGAGTGGGATTCTCCGGCTTGATTTGGGAGGGAGCCGGATTCTCCGGCTTGCTCTTCATGCGCGTGGTCGAGCCTTCGGGCACCGTTAATGACACCATGTTCATCCCTGTTAGGAAAGCCGCGCCCGCGGCAACGGCCAGGACTATGGCCCCGACACGCAGGAAATCCCGAATAAACACGTGAGTTGGCAGGGATATCGCGAAGAGCCGACGCATATAGGCAAGAAGCGAGCTCGCCAGTCCCGCTATAGCCCCCGACGCAAAGACCATCATCGCCCAGGCGAGCCGGTGCGAAGCCGATTCAGGATTAAGAGCCACGACTGCCATCAGAATGAGGGCCGCGGCCCCGTTGAGCAGGACCACGTAACCTAGGCTACGGCTCACATAGCGATCCCGCTCTCGCTCCGGAAACGAATATTCCCAAAGCTGCGTAACAGGAGTTGCTACTCTTCCGACTGTTGGTTCGTGCGTCATTGGTTTCGGCCTGCTGTGAAAGTCGATTTCAACACTGTCCACACTATTGAGCGTGGCAAATCAAGAGAAGCCGGAGACTTTGGCACCCCTAAGGAAGGTCCTTGAGAAGGCAGGCGTGGAGTTCACCACGGCAAGCCGATAAAGTTGGCACCGGAATTGGCACCGGACGGGACGGGAAGGGCCGGTACGGACAGGTGTGGACACTGTGACGCGGCGTTGAAATTTGGCGGAAATCAAAACCAGGCGTAACTAGAAGGGACAAGGCAAAACCCCGCTTGCACAAGTATATTGTTTATGATTTTAACACCGGAAAAGCGCCGCCAAGCCCGCAGGTTCGCTAGGCTTGGCAGCACAATACCGGTGGGGGCGACGCCATAAAATCGGGACTGATTCTTCCGCGCCGCCCTTGCTTAGAGCAAGCGGCATGGGCAACGCCAGGTTCGCCCGCCCAATAGCTAAAAGCCCGCCACCCTCCCTTGACGGAGACCAGCGACGGGCAGGGAGCAGGCTTTAGGAGTGAAGGGATGGCGATTTTCTATCGAATGGTGATGCTTGTAGCTGCCGTGCTCGCCCCCAGCGGCGTGGCTTACGCCAATGAGGGGCAGCCGGCACCTTGGCAGATCGGCTTCCAGCACGCCAACACTCCGATCATGGAGCAGATCACCTCGTTCCACACCTATGTCACCATCATCATCACGCTGATTGCCCTCTTCGTCCTCAGCCTACTCGTCTACGTGATGTATCGCTTCAACGAGACCGGCAACCCGCAGCCTTCGCGCACCTCCCACAATACCCCGATCGAGGTCGCCTGGACGGTGATCCCGATCCTGATCCTCGTGGCCATAGCCATCCCCTCGTTCCGCCTCCTGTTTGCGCAATATACTTTTCCGAAGCCAGACCTCACGATCACCGCCACCGGCAGCCAGTGGTACTGGACCTACGACTATCCGGACCAGGGCATCCATTTCGATTCGATCATCGTGCAGGACGCAGACCTCAAGGAAGGCCAGCCGCGGCTCCTCACCGTCGATCATGAAGTTGTCGTGCCGGTCGGCAAGAACGTCGTGGTCCAGGTCAAGGCCAATGACGTGATCCACGACTGGGCGGTGCCCTCCTTCGGTATCAAGCTCGACGCCGTGCCGGGACGCCTGCAAACCACGTGGTTCAGGGCCGAGCGCGAGGGCTGGTATTACGGCCAATGCTCGGAGCTCTGCGGGCGCAATCATGCCTTCATGCCGATCGCGGTGCACGTCGTCTCCGAGCAGGCGTTCAACGATTGGCTCGCCAAAACGAAGGCCGCGAGCGCTTCGCAAGATGAGGGCGGCAAAGTGGCCGTGGCGCAGAACTAGCGAGTGACGGCCCGCGCGACGAAAGATTTGAGACACAGACGAGACTAAGAGGAAAACGACTATGGCACAGCCCGCTCATACCGACGTCCACCATGATGTGGCCCATCATGAGGAGCATCCGACCGGCTGGCGCCGCTGGGTCTACTCCACCAACCACAAAGACATCGGCACGATGTACCTGGTGTTCGCCCTGATAGGCGGCATCGTCGGCGGCATCCTGTCGATCGCCATGCGGCTCGAGCTGATGAGCCCGGGCATGCAAATCTTCAGCGATCCCGAGGTATTCAACGTGTTCGTCGCCTCGCACGGCCTGATCATGGTGTTCTTCATGGTGATGCCGGCAATGATCGGCGGGTTCGGCAACTGGATCGTGCCGCTCATGATCGGCGCGCCGGACATGGCCTTCCCGCGCATGAACAACATTTCTTTCTGGCTGTTGCCAGCCTCCTTCACTCTGCTGATCACCTCGCTGTTCATGCCCGGCATGCCGGGCGGCAACGGCGTTGGCGCCGGTTGGACGCTTTATGCGCCGCTCACGACAAAGGGCACACCCGGCGTCGCCATGGATTTCGCCATCCTGTCGCTGCACCTTGCCGGCGCCTCGTCGATCCTCGGCGCCATCAACTTCATCACCACCATCTTCAACATGCGCGCGCCTGGCATGACGCTGCACAAGATGCCGCTATTCGTGTGGTCGATCCTGGTTACCGCCTTCTTGCTGCTCTTGTCGCTGCCGGTGCTTGCCGGCGCCATCACCATGTTGCTCACCGACCGCAATTTCGGCACGGCGTTCTTCGATCCCGCTCACGGCGGCGATCCGCTGCTCTGGCAGCACCTGTTCTGGTTCTTCGGTCATCCGGAAGTGTACATTCTTATCCTGCCGGGCTTCGGCATGATCAGCCAGATCGTGTCGACCTTCGCACGCAAGCCGGTGTTCGGCTATCTCGGCATGGCCTATGCCATGGTCGCCATCGGCGTGATCGGCTTCGTAGTATGGGCGCACCACATGTACGCGGCCGGTATCAGCGTGAACACACAAGCCTATTTCGTGTTCGCCACCATGGTCATCGCCGTGCCCACCGGCGTTAAGATCTTCTCGTGGATTGCCACCATGTGGGGCGGCTCTATTCAGTTCCGCACGCCGATGCTGTGGGCGCTCGGCTTCATCTTCTTGTTCACTATCGGCGGCGTGACTGGTGTGGTGCTGGCCAATGCCGGCGTCGACCGCTCCTTCCACGACACTTATTACGTAGTGGCCCACTTCCACTACGTGCTGTCGCTCGGCGCCGTGTTCTCGATCTTCGGCGGCTGGTACTACTGGTTCCCGAAGATGACCGGCTACCTTTATTCGGAAGCCGTGGGCAAGCTGCATTTCTGGCTGATGTTCGTCGGCGCCAACCTCACCTTCTTCCCCATGCATTTCCTGGGGTTGGCCGGCATGCCGCGCCGCATCGCCGACTATCCTGACGCGTTCGCCGGCTGGAACTTCGTCGCGTCGATCGGCTCGTATATCTCGTTTGCCGGCTTGCTCGTGTTCCTGTTCGGCATCGCCCAGGCCTTCGCCCGCAAACAACATGCGGCCGGAAATCCCTGGGGAGCTGGTGCCACCACGCTCGAGTGGACGCTGCCGTCGCCGCCGAATTTCCACAGCTACGAGACGCTGCCGCGCATTAAATGATCAGGTTTGGTTACGAGCATCGTCCGGGCCGGCTCGCCGGCGGCACGACTGAGTGAGTGAAGCATGGCCGACGGAGCATTGCCCGTAACGCGCGAGACGTTCGAAGCCGACATTGGCGGCGATGTCGCCGACTATGTCGCGCTGATGAAGCCCCGGGTGATGTTCCTCGTGGTCTTCACTGCCCTGGTGGGCCTCGTCGCGTCGCCAGGCTCGATGCATCCGGTGCTCGCCATTGCCGCGCTGATCTGCATCGCCGTGGGCGCAGGAGCGGCGGGCGCGCTCAACATGTGGTACGACGCCGATATGGATGCCCGTATGGCGCGCACCGCGGCACGGCCGGTCCCGCGCGGCAAGATAAGCGGGCTCGAGGCGCGCGATTTCGGTGCGGTGCTTGGCGCTGGCTCGGTGATCTGCCTCGGGCTGATGGTGAACTGGCTCTCGGCCGCGCTGCTTGCGCTCACCATCGCCTTTTATGTTTTCGTCTACACCATGTGGCTGAAGCGGACGACGCCGCAGAACATCGTGATTGGCGGGGCTGCCGGCGCGGTGCCGCCGATGATCGGTTGGGCAGCGGCGACCGACAGCATCAGCCTGCAATCCTTCGTGCTGTTCCTTATTATCTTCGTGTGGACGCCGCCGCACTTCTGGGCGCTCGCTCTGCTCAGGACCAAGGACTACGCACGGGCCGGGGTGCCGATGCTGCCTGTGGTCAGCGGCCCTGACGCTACCAGGCGCCAGATCCTGATCTACAGCCTGATTCTCGCGCCGCTCGGCATGGTGCCCGCCATCATCGGCCTCGGCGGCACGCTCTATGCGGCTATCGCTTCGGTGCTCGGCGCGCTGTTCGTGGTGTTCGCCTACGATTGCTACCGTGAGAGGGAAGGGGACAAGGCCGACCGCGCCGCTAAGAACCTGTTCGGCTATTCCGTGCTCTACCTCTTCCTCCTGTTCGCTGCGCTCCTCGTCGAGCAGGCCTTCACCATCGGCGGCAGCGCCCTGCCGCTCCCCTGGACGTCGTAATGCATGATGCGGAACAAGAACGAAAACGCCGCCAACGCATGCGATCCCTGGCCATCGCCTGGATCCTCGCCGCGCTCGTCGTTCTGTTCTTCATCGTCACCATCGTCAGGCTCGGCGGTCATGTGGCCGACCGGCCGATGTGATTCTCATCAGGCGTCATGACCGAGCCCGCAAACGACAAGAGTAGGCAACAGAAGCGCCACGGCTTGGTGGCGCTGTCCTGCGTTGGCATCGTTGCGGCGATGGTCGGCCTCTCCTTCGCCTCCGTCCCGCTCTATCGCCTGTTCTGCCAGGCGACCGGCTATGGCGGCGTGCCGCAGCGAGCCGAGCGCGCGCCCGGCGAGGTGCTCGACCGCACCATCCGCGTCCGCTTCGACGGCAATGTCGATGGCGCGCTGCCTTGGACCTTCGCCCCCGATCAGCGCGTGATGGACGTGAAGATCGGCGAGGTGGCGCTCGCCTTCTTCAAGGCGACCAACAACACCTCGGCGCCGGTCAGCGGCACGGCCGTGTTCAACGTGGCGCCAGAGCTCGCCGGCCGCTACTTCACCAAGATCGAATGCTTCTGCTTCAAGAAGCAGACGCTCGCCGCCAATCAGAGCGTGGAGATGCCAGTGACCTTCTTCGTCGATTCCAAGATCGTCGAAGACGAGGACACCAAGAACATTACCGAGATCACCTTGTCCTACACGTTCTATCGTAGCGACAACGACCCCGGCACGACCGCCGCGCCGCAAGGCTAGATTCTGGAGGAAGGGAAAACACGATGGCCCAAGCCCACGCGAGACAACACGATTATCATCTCGTCAATCCGAGTCCGTGGCCGATCGTGGGCGCAGTCGCGGCCTTCACCCTCGCCATCGGCGCGCTCCTGTTTTTCGTGTCCAAGAAGGCCGGCACGCCGCACCTCTGGTATGTGATCCCCGGCTTCCTGCTCGTGATCTTCACCATGTTCGGCTGGTGGCGGGACGTGATCAGGGAGGCGCACGAAGGTTACGAGACGCCGGTCGTGCAGCTGCACCTCCGCTACGGCATGATCCTGTTCATCGCCTCCGAGGTAATGTTCTTCGTCGCGTGGTTCTGGGCCTATTTCGACGCGGCGCTCTATCCCGACAGCGCCATCACCTATGCCAAGACGCAAGTGCTCGGCGGCCAGTGGCCGCCGGTGCCGAGCGCCGATACCGACATCGCAGGGCTCGGCTGGTTCGCTCACACCTTCAACCCGTGGGGTCTGCCCCTCGTCAACACTCTGATCCTGCTCACCTCTGGCACGACGGTGACCTGGGCGCACCATGCCTTGCTGCATAAGGACCGCAAGGGCCTGGTGCGAGGGCTGCTCTGCACCATCGTCCTCGGCATCCTGTTCACCACCTGCCAAGCCTACGAGTATTCTCATGCGGGATTTGCCTTCGCTAACCACATCTACGGATCGGTATTCTTCATGGCGACCGGCTTCCACGGCTTCCACGTGATTGTCGGCACCATCTTCCTGACGGTGATGCTGATCAGGGCGATGCGTGGCGACTTCACGCCGAAGCAGCATTTCGGCTTTGAGGCGGCGGCCTGGTACTGGCATTTCGTCGACGTGGTATGGCTGTTCCTGTTCACCTGCATCTATGTGTGGGGCGCTGGCAGCCACTTTCCTGCGGAATAGCTGCGGCTCCGCTGTGTTTGGAGGGGCGGCCGCGCGGCCGCCCCTTCGTTTTCAAGGAACTGAAATGGTCCAACAAACCGAGCAGGTCCCGTCGCTAGGGTCGACGATTTTGGCAGGGATTCTCGGCCGCTGCCCCTCCTGCCATCGCGGCAAACTCTATTCGGGCTACCTCGCGCTCGCCCCACGCTGCGATGTTTGCGGGCTCGACTATCGCTTCGCCGATTCGGGCGATGGGCCTGCCGTGTTCGTGATCCTGGTCACCGGATTCGTCGTAGTCGGCCTCGCGCTCATCGTCGAGATTCTCTACTCGCCGCCTTATTGGTTGCACGCGGCGCTGTGGGGCCCTCTCGCCATCATTCTGCCGCTCGTCCTGCTACGGTCCTTCAAGGGCGTGCTGATCGCGCTTCAGTTCAGACATAAGGCCGAAGAGGGCAAGCTCGCCTCGGAGTAGCGCGCGATGCGGAGCAAGGGCCTCATAGGCTTCACTGCGCTCGCTCTTGCCATGCTCGCCGTGCTGATCGGGCTTGGCGTGTGGCAGGTGAAGCGGCTGCATTGGAAGGAAGGGTTGATAGCCGCCATCGATGCGCGCACGAAGGGCGATCCGATCAGCCTCGATCGGGCGATCAATCTGGCGAAAGAGGGACGCGACCCGACCTATTACCGAGTCCGCGTCGAGGGGCGCTTCGACAATGGCAAAGAGCGCTATCTGTTCTCCCAGTCGATTTCCGACGGCACGCCCGGTTGGCATGTGATCGCCCCGTTCACGACGACCCAGGGCGAGCTGGTGCTCGTCGATCGCGGCTTTGTCCCGGATAACCTCAAGGATCCGTCAACCCGCGCCTCTGGACAGATCGAGGGCGTCACGACGGTCACGGGGATCGTGCGCGCGCCAGACATCCAGGGACTATTCACGCCTAACAACGAGCCTGCGGCTAATCGCTGGTTCTGGCGCGATCTGAACGGCTTGCTCTCGTCGATGTTTCCGACCGCGATGCTCGACGTGCCTCCGTTTTTCATCGAGGCCGAGAAGAGCGACGTCGCCGGCGGCTGGCCAGAAGGCGGACAGACGCGGCTCGAGCTCCCCAACAATCACCTGCAATACGCCATCACCTGGTTCGCGCTCGCCGCTGCCCTTATCGTGATTTACGGCTTTTACGTGCGGAGCCTTTACCGGCGAGAGCGGCCCTAAGTTAGGGCCTTGGCCCATGTTGCGGGCGAGCGCGCCTGACGGTACGTTCCCGTCGAAAACCCCGCCTTTAGCCAAGAGGCCCGTTTTGAAGTTCGTCTCGACGCGCGGCCAAGCGCCCGCGCTTTCCTTCGAGGGTGCGCTCCTCGCCGCGCTTGCCCGCGATGGCGGGCTCTATATGCCTGAAGCTTGGCCGAAGCTTTCGCCCGACGCGATCGCCGGCCTTGCCGGCCTCGATTATGCCGACGCGGCTTATCGGCTGATGCGACCTTACCTCGACGGCGATCCGTGCCTTGCGGATCTCGAGCCGGTGCTGGAAGAGGCCTATGGCAGCTTTCATCACCCGGCGGTGGCTCCGTTGCGCCAGATCGCGCCGAACAGCTTTATTCTCGAGTTGTTCCACGGCCCGACGCTCGCCTTCAAGGACCTCGCCATGCAGGTGGTGGCGCGGCTCATGAACCGCGCGCTGTTGCGCAAGGGCGCGCATGCCACGGTGATCGGCGCAACCTCGGGCGATACCGGCGCCGCCGCAATCGAGGCGTTTCGCGGACTAGAGGCGATCGACATTTTCATCCTGCACCCCAAGGGACGCGTGAGCGACGTGCAGCGCCGGCAGATGACGACAGCATCCGAGCGCAACGTGCACAACATCGCGCTGGAAGGTACGTTCGACGACTGCCAGGGGGTCGTGAAGTCGCTGTTCGGCGACAGCGCGTTACGCGACAGGCTTGGACTGACCGGCATCAACTCGATCAACTTCGCGCGCATCCTCGCCCAAGTCCCATACTACTTCACCGCCGGCGTAAGCCTTGGCGCACCCCATCGCGCCGTGGCCTTCACCGTGCCCACCGGAAATTTTGGTGATATTTTCGCGGGTTACGCGGCGAGAGAGATGGGCCTACCCGTCGTGCGCCTCGTTATCGCCACGAACCTCAATGACAGTCTTCCCCGCGCGCTTGCCTCGGGTGTGTACGAGCCTAAGAGCGTGGTCGCCACTTCTAGCCCGAGCATGGACATTCAGCTTGCAAGCAATTTCGAGCGCCTGCTGTTCGAGCTTTCAGGCCAGGACGCGCAGCGGGTGAAAGCGCTCATGGACGAGCTTCGCAAGACCAAGGCGTTCCTCCTCAACGAGAGCGAGCTCGGCCAGGTTCGCTCCCTGTTCTCTGCGCACTCGGTGAGCGAGCACGACACCGAGATGACCGTTCGCGGACTGTTCGAGGAAACTGGGGTGCTTGCCGATCCGCATACTGCCGTGGCGGTAGCTGCTGCAGGTCATGAGTCAGGGCTCGGCTCCACGCCGATGGTCGTGCTCTCGACTGCCCATCCTGCCAAATTCCCGGAAGCGGTAGAGCGTGCCACGGGTCGTGTGCCGGAGCAGCCCGAGCGCTTGCGGTTGCGGCTTGGCCAGACCGAGCGCTGCACCACGCTCCCCAACGACTTCGCCGCCGTCGCTGACTTCATAGCGAGCAACGCCCGGGCCCAGGCAAGGGGAATGAGCCCGCGCGGCCGTAAGGTAGAGGTGCGCGCGTGACCGTTGAGCGGTCAGAGCTTGCCAATGGCCTGACGGTAGTCAGCCACGCCATGTCCGAGGTCGAGACGGTCTCGCTTGGGCTATGGGTGGGGGCAGGGAGCCGCAGCGAGGAAACCGCCGAGCATGGCGTCGCGCATTTCCTCGAGCACATGGCTTTCAAGGGCACCGCGCGACGGAGCGCACGCGACATCGCCGAGGAGATCGAGGCGGTCGGGGGCGAGCTCAATGCCGCGACTGGCGTCGACTCGACCGCCTATTACGCTCGCGTGATGCGCAAGGACGTTGCCCTAGCGCTCGACATCCTGAGCGACATCATTCTCGCGCCGCGTTTCGACCGCAGCGAGCTGTCGCGCGAGCGCGACGTGATCCTGCAAGAGATCGCCGCCTCGCTCGATTCGCCCGAGGACATTGCCTTCGACCTTGTGCAGGAGGCCGCCTTCCCAGGCCAGCCGGTAGGCCGGCCGATCCTCGGCACGGCAGATAGCGTGCGTAGCTTCAGGCGCACTCATCTCGGCGGCTATCTCTCGGCCCATTATCACGGGCCCAACATGGTGCTCGCCGCAGCCGGCGCCGTGGATCATGCCACGCTGGTTATAGAGGCAGAGCGGAGACTGGGCGCGCTAAACGAGGCCGTAACGCCGCAGCCGACCGGTGCATCCTATGGCGGCGGGGTAAGGCGCTCGGGCAAGTCCTTCGAGCAGACCCATCTGGTGCTCGCTTTCGAGGCGCCGGCCTACCGCCATCCCGACTATTTCACCGCGCAGATCTGCGCCGGCGCGCTTGGCGGCGGCATGTCCTCGCGCTTGTTCCAGGAAGTGCGCGAAAAGCGCGGGCTCTGCTACGCGATCTATGCCTCTTCGAGCGGGCTTGCCGATAGCGGCCTGTTCGCGATCCACGCCGCCGGAGGCCCTGACAAGGCGCACGAGCTGTTCGCAGTGATCCGCGACGAACTGGAGAAGGCGGCCGAGGACGGCTTCGGCGAAGACGAGATGGCTCGCGTCAAGGCCCAGCTGAAGATGGGACTGCTGGCCGGACTCGAAAGCTCAGGTGCGAGAGCCGAGCAGCTTGCCCGGCAGGTCCTGATCCATGGCCGGCCGCTCTCGACACCTGAGCTGATCGAGAAGGTGGAGGGCGTCGAGGCCAAGGACGTGCAAGCCTTGGTTGAGCGGGTGATCTCCTCCCCGCTCAGTCTTGCCACGGTTGGGCCCATTCTTCATGTTGCAAGATTCGATAGGGTGGCGGAAAAATTCACGGTTCCCGCCACTAAGGCGGCCTGAAGGGTCCTCAGCCATGGCGTTGCTCAGAACCGCAACTCCGAGCGATCTTGGGCCGGTCATCGAATCCGACAGGATTGTTTTGCGCACGCCGCAGATGTCGGACTATCCGGCTTGGGCCGAACTTAGGGCCGCTAGCCGCGAATTTCTGACGCCATGGGAGCCACTTTGGGCCAACGACGAGCTGTCGCGCGCCTCATTCCGCCGCCGCGTTCGCCACTACCTGCGCGATTTGCGCGAAGATGTGGGCTACGCGCTTTTCATCTTCGCCGCCATGAGCGGCTCCCTGGTCGGCGGCCTGACCCTCTGCAACGTCCGCCGCGGCGTGACCCAATCCTGTACGCTCGGCTATTGGATTGGTGCCAAATACGCGCAGCAAGGCTATATGACGGCGGCCGTGCGCGCGGTAGTTCCCTTCGTGTTCGACTCGCTTGAGCTGCACCGGCTGGAGGCGGCCTGCCTGCCCAGCAATACGGCGTCGATCAAGCTTTTGGAGAAGACAGGGTTCAAGCGCGAAGGGCTTGCCCGCCGCTATTTGCGTATCAACGGCGTCTGGCAGGACCATCTTCTTTACGCGTTGCTCGACAGCGATCCGCGCCGGTAGTCGCAGGATCGGATGGGCTGCGCAAAGACGGGGGAGGAATGGCGAAGCTGAACGCCTCACCGAGAGACGGAGCGGCAGCGATCCGGCGACAATGCCAATGTTGGGCGAGGGGTTTCGCCCACATCGTCTTCCTTGTTCTTCTGATCCTCCCCGCTGGCCTCGCCCGCGCCGTCGAGGCGATTCAAGTCCAGCCCGATCAGGAGAAGGTCGACATCACCGCCAAGGGCGAGCTTTATGAGGGCCGCGGCGATCGCCTACAGATCGAAACCGCTTCTGGCCCCGACGGTTATATCGGCCGCATGGCGGTGCAGGCCTCGGCCCCCGGCACCAATCCCGCCTGGCTCGTCTTTGCTCTGTCTAATCCGACCTCGGAGCGCATCGTGCGCTGGCTGGTGGCGCCGCGCTACACGCTCGCCGATTCGCGCGTGTTCTGGCCAGAGCTTGACGCCGCGCGCATCTCCGCCGTCACGCCCTCGCTTGGCTTCCGCCCCGAGCCGCTCAAGAGCGACCGCGCCGACATGTTCAGGCTCAACCTCGAGCCGGGGCAGACGATCACCTTCGCCGCCGAGATGAGCTCGGCTCAAGTGCCGCGGCTCACGCTGTGGGACCCCAACGCCTATCAGTCCAAGCAGCAGGACCGCATGCTGTTCAACGGCGTTCTGCTCGGCATCACGGGACTGCTTGCAATCTTTCTCACCGCGATCTTCGCCGCCAATCACAAGTCGATCTTCCCGGCGACCGCTCTCGTCGCCTGGGCCGCGCTCGCTTATTTCTGCGTCGATTTCGGCTTCTGGAACAAGCTGTTCCCGATCGGCCCCGACCGCGCCGCTCTCTACCGCGCCGCCGCCGAAGCAGGGCTTGCCGCGAGCCTTGTGCTCTTTCTCTACGCGTTCTTGCGCATCGGGCTCTGGCACATCTGGATCAGGACGTTGTTCTGGTTCTGGATCGCGGCCCAGTTCAGCCTGATCTTCGTCGCCATCGTCGATCCTGCCTTTGCCTCGGGGCTGGCCCGTGCTTCGACCGTGGCAATTGCGGGCGTCGGCACGGCGCTGATCGCCTATCTTGCGCTGCGCGGCCAGGATCGCGCGCTCGCTCTGATTCCGAGCTGGCTGCTTCTGCTCGTATGGCTGTTCGGCGCAGCCATGATCGTGCTCGGCAAGCTTTCCGGCGACATCGTCATTTCCGGGCTTATCGCCGGGCTCGTGCTGATCCTGGTTCTGCTCGGCTTTACCGTCACGCAATTCGCCTTCCGCGTCGGCGGCGGTCCGCAACTCGGGCCGCTCAGCCTCGCGCAGGTCAAGTCTCTCGCCGTCGACGGCTCAGGTACCCACGTGTTCCAATGGCATGCAGGCCGCGACCAGATCACCATTGCCGCGGAAATCGAGAAAGAGCTTGGACTCGATCCTGGCAGCCTCAACCTCGCGGTCGATGAGTTCCTGCAGCACATGCATGCCTCCGACCGGGAGCGCTTCCGGCTGATGCTGTGGTCCCTGCAGGAGAAGCTCGGCGGCGATTTGCAAACGGAGTTCAGGCTGAAGCGGCACGACGGTACCTATCTTTGGTACGATCTCCGAGCTCATGCGGCTCCGTGCGAGAATGCGCGGCTGCTCCGCTGCCTCGGCCTGCTACGGGACATCACAAGCGTGAAGCGCTCGCATGAGCGTCTGATGCACGACGCCGTGCATGACAGCCTGACTGGGCTTCCCAACCGCGAGCTGTTCACGGATCGCCTCGGCGGTGCCATCACCCGCGCGCGCGAAGGCCACGGCAACCGGCCGACCGTGATCTACATCGACATCGACCGCTTCAAGAACGTCAACAAGAGCTTCGGCCTCGTCATCGGCGACAGCATGCTGCTTACGCTCGGGCGAAGGCTTGGCCGCCATCTCAATCCGCAAGACACTCTTGCCAGGCTCGGCGGCGATCAATTCGCCATCCTGCTGATCTCGGACTCAGACCCGCAAGTCGTGGCGACGCTTGCCGAGCGGGTGAGGCGGGCGCTCAGGACGCCGATGAAGATCAGCGCCAAGGAAATCATGCTGACCGCTTCGATCGGCATCGTCGTCCATGACGGGACGCAAGAGACGGCGCAAGATATGTTGCGCGAAGGCGAGATCGCCATGCTGCGGGCCAAGCGCAGCGGCGCCGATCGCATCGAGATTTTCGATCCCGCCATGCGGACCGAGGACGAGAACAAGCCCCCGGCGGAAAGCGATTTGCGCAAGGCGATGGAGCGGCAGCAAATCACCGTGCTGTACCAGCCGATCACGCGCCTCGCTTCAAACCAGCTTGCCGGCTTTGAGGCCCTGCTTCGCTGGGACCATCCCACCCGCGGTCAGCTCGGGGCCGAGGATTTCATCCCGCTGGCCGAAGAGGCGGGAATGATCGTCGAGCTCAGCAACTATGTGCTGAGTCAGGCGCTCGAGCAGGCAGCGAGTTGGCACAAGGTCCTACCGCGCGACCGCGATCCATTATTCGTCAGCGTCAATGTGTCGAGCCGCCAGCTCTTCCGCCAGGACATGGTGCAGGAAATCAGGCTGATGCTCGCGCGCGAGGCCGTCCCTCGGGGAACGCTCAAGCTCGAAATTAGCGAGGCGCTCGTCATGGAGAATCCCGAGCGCGCCGTCGAGATTCTGACCTGGCTCAAGAGCTTCGGCGCAAACCTTGTGCTCGACGATTTCGGCACCGGCTACAGCTCGGTGAGCTATTTGCATCGCTTCCCGTGCGATACTATCAAAGTCGACCGCTCGCTGGTGCGAGATAGCGGGCTTAATGGCTCCGCCCCGCTCATCCTCCGCTCGATCATCGCTCTTGCGCACGAGCTCGGCAAGGAAGTGGTGGCCGAAGGCGTGGAGACCCAGGCCGACGCCGCCTATCTCCGCTCGATAGGCTGCGAATACGGCCAGGGCTACTATTACGGCGAGCCGATGCCGGCCAAAGACGTGGCCGGACTGCTCGCGGCACTCGCCAGCCATCGCAAGCGGAGGGAGCGTGAGCGCGCCCGCTCTTCTGCATCTCCGCAAGGTCTCGAAGTGAAGGTCGGAGGTGGCTCACCAATTCCGGCTCTGCCGCGGCCAGGCACCGCTTAGGGCCTCGCCTTCCGGATTAAGCGTGGCCTGAATCGTTGACCAGGCGGACGGGATCGATCCCGATCTTTCCGAGCGCGCGCTGGTATTTGCGGTCGACCTCAGGACCGAAAATGATTTCGGGGTCGGCCGGACAATTGAGCCAGCCATTGTTCTGAATCTCGTTTTCGAGCTGACCCGGCGCCCAGCCGGCATAGCCAAGCGCAAGCAGAGCCTTGTTGGGGCCTGTGCCTTTGGCGATGTCGCGCAAGATATCGATGGTCGCCGTGAGGCAGACGCTCTCATCGATGGGCAACGTGCTCTCTGCCTTGAAGTAGTCGGCGCTGTGCAGCACGAAGCCGCGCCCGGTCTCAACCGGGCCGCCAAGATGCACCGCCATCGCGGTGAGACCCGAGGGAAGCCTGATGCGCTCCTGCGGCGGCACGATGTTGAGCTGCTCGAGCAGCTCGGTGAAGCTGATATTCGGCGCGCGCTGATTGATGATAATGCCCATGGCGCCATCGGCAGAGTGCGCGCAGAGATAGATGACGGAGCGCGCAAAGCGCGGATCACCCATCGCCGGCATGGCGACGAGCAGTTGGCCGTCGAGATAGAGGTCGCGCTGGCGACGGTGTGGTGCGCTACGAGCTGACATGAGACAAGACTACTCCAGTTCTGCCCTGAGGGAAGGGGCAACGCGGAAATAAGGCCGAGCGAGGCATTTTCGCCGCATGGCTCACGAAAGAGTGAGACCTTGCGCCTTGAGTCGCGCAACCCCGCCGCCAAAAATAGAGTCTCGCCCCCGAGACGAACCGATTGGTCATGATCATGGCATCCGCCTCAATTCAGCGCATCGCAGCCGCGCGTCTGCTCAGCCTCGCTCTCGGCGCGATGCTGACCGTTGGGTTGTTGGGCGCAGCGCCAGCGGCGCTTTCGGACCAATCGCCCTGGGTCAGCTCCACCGAGTCGAAAGTGCGACTTGTCTCTGGCGCGGTGGAGCTCGATGGTAAGCCGCGCCTTCTTGCCGGCGTGCAGCTTCGCATGGATGGCGGCTGGAAGACTTATTGGCGGAATCCCGGCGATTCCGGCGTGCCGCCGAGCTTCGATTTCACCGGCTCGAAGAATCTAAAGCTGGCCGAGGTGCTCTATCCCGCGCCGCATCGCTTCGCCGACGCTGACGGCACGGCGATCGGCTATGACGACGAGGTCGTATTTCCCGTGAGGGTCACACCTGAGCGGGAGGGAGAACCGATCGAGCTTAAGCTCGCCTTGAGCTACGGGCTGTGCAAGACCCTGTGCATTCCCAACGATGTGAACCTCGGGCTTCAGCTTCCGGCAGATGCGGCGTCGCATTCCGGCGATGCACCCTTGCTCGAAGCCTCGCTCGCCCGCGTGCCGAAGGCCTCCACTCCGAACGCTCTGCCGCGCATTGAAGCGGTCATCGCAAATCTGGATGGTCCGCAGTCAGAGCTTCTGGTCGATGCTCTGTTCGCTCCTGATGCGACCGGGACCGACCTGTTCATTGATGCTGGCGAAACCTTCGTCCCAGTTCCGAAGCCGCTCGGGCCGCAAGCCTTCGGAAAGCAGCGCTTTGCCGTGACCTTCGCCTCGGCCCAGCAGGCTGCCGCCATCAAGGGCAAGCCGCTCAAGCTGGTCCTCGTCTCTGATGAGGGTTCGAGCGAGACCACCTGGACGGCGCAGTAGCTCTCTTGGCCTTGCCTGGGCGAGCCGATATGGTGCCGCGGGCGGCAGCCAGCCGTTCAGGGAGAACAGCATGGCGATTAAAGTTGGAGACCGCCTGCCCGAGGCGACCTTCAGGGTCGCAGGTCCCGACGGACTCGAGACCTTAACCACCAAGGACGTGTTCGCCGGGAAGCGGGTGGTGCTGTTTGCCGTGCCGGGCGCCTTCACTCCGACCTGCCATCTCAAGCATCTGCCTGGCTTCATCGAGAGCGCCGACGACTTCAAGAAGCACGGCGTCGACCGAGTCGTATGCATCGCCGTCAACGATCCGTTCGTGCTCGCAGCCTGGGAGGAGACGTCTGGCGGCAGGGAGAAGGTGCTGTTCCTGTCCGACGGCAATGCCGAGTTCACCAAGAAGATCGGCATGGATTTCGACGCCTCTGGCTTCGGCCTCGGCACGCGGTCCAAACGCTATTCCGCGCTGGTCGAGGACGGCGTGGTCAAGATCCTCAACGTCGAAGACTCGCCGGCTATCGCCGAGGCGAGCACCGCCTCCAAAATCCTGGAAAGGCTCTAGTCCGCGGCGGGCTTGCGGCGCGCTGGCAAGAACGGCGCCATGCCTTGGCGCGCGAGCTCGTCGGCGCGCTCGTTCTCGTCATGGCCGTGATGGCCCCTGACCCAGTGCCAACGCACTTTGTGCCGTTCCGTGGCTTTCTCCAGGCGCTCCCATAGCTCGGCGTTCTTCACCGGCTTCTTATCCGCGGTGCGCCAGCCGTTCCGCTTCCAGCTTCTGATCCAGCTCGTGATGCCGCCGCGGAGATAGTTCGAGTCGGTATAGAGCTCGACCTCGGAGGGTGCTTTCAGCGCTTCAAGCGCCTCGATCGCAGCGGTCAGCTCCATGCGGTTGTTGGTGGTCAGAGGCTCGCCGCCAGAAAGCTCTTTGCGGTGCGGTCCCGACTGGAGAGTCACGCCCCAGCCGCCGGGTCCCGGATTGCCTGAGCAAGCTCCGTCGGTATGGATGACCACCTTCGGCCTCTCAGCCATGCTCACTGCTCCTTGAGCCCGTAATCGCGATAGGACTTCACGCGCTGATGGAACCGGAGCTTGCGCCAATACTCGTTAGGGTCCTTGGTCTTGACCAGCGCGTTCTCGTCGGTGTTGAGCCAGTCATAGGTGCGGGTCAACAGGAAGCGAAGCGCGGCGCCGCGCGCGAGCGTCGGCAGGTCCCTCAGCTCTGGCGTGCTCAGAGGCCGCACCTTCTCATAGGCCTGCAACAGCGCGCGCGCCTTGGTGACATTGAAGCTGGCGTCCTTCTCGAAGCACCAAGCGTTGAGACAGACGGCGACATCGTAGGCGAGCGTGTCGTTGCAGGCGAAATAGAAGTCGATCAGCCCCGAAACCTTGTCGCTGAGGAAGAACACATTGTCGGGGAACAGGTCGGCATGGATCACGCCTTGCGGCAGTTCAGACGGCCAGGCTCCCTCCAGATGTCTCAGCTCCTTGGCGATCTCGGTCGAGAGCCCTGGCGTCACCTCGTCGGCGCCCTTGCCGATCTCGCCAAATAGCGTTCGCCATCCCGGCAGCGACAGGCTGTTGGCTCGGTGCAGCGGGAAGTCGGCGCCCGCCACGTGAAAGCCTGCCAGCGCATGGCCGAGACGCGCGCAGTGTTCGATATCCGGCCTTCGCACCCACAACCCCTCGAGGAAGGTGATCAGCGCGGCCGGGCGTCCGGCCAGCTCTTTCAGATTGCGCCCCTCGCGGTCATGGACGGGAAGCGGGCATGTGATGCCGCGCGAGGCGAGATGCTCCATCAGCGCGAGAAAATAGGGCAGGTCTCCCCGGGAGACCCGCTTCTCGTAGAGCGTGAGGATGTACGGACCGGTCTCGGTGTGGACCAGGTAGTTCGAGTTCTCGACGCCCTCAGCGATGCCCTTGAACGAAGTCAGCGCGCCGATGTCGTAACTTGCGATGAAGGATTCGAGCTCCTCGTCGGAGACGTCGGTGTAGACGGCCATCTAGAGCGCCGGCGTCTCTCTGAGCTCGCGCGGTAGTTTGAAGGCGATGGTTTCTTCCGCCGTGGTGACGGTATCGATCCTGGTGTTGAAGCGCGCCTTGAACGCGTCGATGATCTCGTCGACCAGCACCTCCGGCGCTGAGGCGCCGGCGGTGACGCCGAGGCGCTCGATGCCGCCAAACAGCGCCCAGTCGATGTCCTTCGCGCACTGGACGAGCACGGCGTGGGGGCAGCCAGCCCGCTCGGCGACCTCCACCAGGCGGAGCGAGTTCGAGCTGTTGGGTGAGCCGACTACGATCATGCGCTCGCAACGCGGCGCAATCCGCTTCACCGCGTCCTGGCGATTGGTGGTGGCGTAGCAAATGTCGTCCTTGCGCGGGATCACCATGCGCGGGAAGCGCTTCTTGAGCACACTCACGATCTCCTTGGTGTCGTCGACCGAAAGCGTGGTCTGGGTGATCACCGCGAGCTTGGCGGGATTCTTGGGCGTGAAGGAAAGAGCGTCGGAGATGGTCTGGATGAGATGCACGGCGCCTTTCGGCAATTGCCCCATGGTGCCGATCACCTCCGGGTGGCCGGAATGGCCGATCAGCAGAGTCTCGCGCCCCTCGCAGAAATGGCGCCCAGCCTCGACGTGGACCTTCGATACCAACGGGCAGGTGGCATCGAGCACGAACATGCGCCGCGACCGTGCAGCCTCCGGAACTGCCTTCGGCACGCCGTGCGCCGAGAATACAACCGGCGCGTCGGTTTCCGGGATTTCGTCCAATTCCTCGACGAAGATCGCGCCCTTGGCCTTGAGGCTCTCGACCACGTGGCGGTTGTGGACGATTTCATGGCGCACATAGACGGGGGCGCCATATTTGGCGAGGGCGAGCTCGACGATTTGGATGGCGCGCTCGACACCGGCACAGAAGCCCCGCGGCGCGGCGAGATAGATGGTCAGCGGGGGACCGCTGGAACGCCTCCCATTGGCCTTAATCGTACCGTTCATCGTCGCCTCGGAGAGATGGTCGAGCTGGCTGGAAACTGGTCGGCAGCAAGGGATTCAAGTCTGGCCTTGTCGCGCTCAGGGACTACAGATAGTTTGACGCCCATTGGGGGATTTGGCAGCTCGCGACATCAAACAATCGAATTCTTGGTTGAGCCCGGCATATCAGGCGGGGAGGCCTGACATGTCAAGCCGAGGACAGACTAAGTTTAGGCGTGCCGACGCAGTCGTATTACTGCGCCGATGCTGCATTTCCGGGCTCATTTTCGCGCCTCTTTTTCTCTCAGCTTGCGCCGTATCGTCGTTCTCCAACCCTTTCCGCACAGGTAGCGAGGATACCTCCGCTTCCGCGGTTACTCCGGACAAGCTGCTCGAGACGGCAAAGGCCGATACCGGGACCGATCTCCCGGGTGGCATGAGCGCCCACTGCCCGCAAGTGGTGGCGTGGCCGCGCGACCGGCTGCTCACCATCTATGAGCCAGGCCATGTCGGCGACCAGCTCGCCATCGTGCATCGCGGCGAAATCACCAAGATGGCGCGCGAGTGCCAGCTCTATTCCGATCGGGTGGTAGTGAAATACGGTTTTGCCGGACGGGTGCTGCTCGGGCCCAAAGGCGGGCCTGGAAGCGTGACGCTGCCGGTGAGCATCCGAGTCGCGGGCTCAGATCAGAAGACGCTTGCGACCGACAAGATGAGCATCACCACCACCGTGCCGCAAGGCGATCCGGCCGGCTATTTCTCGATGGTGCGGGAGATTGCCTTCCCCATCCAGGTCGGCTCTAGACCGGAGGATTACAAAGTCTTCGTCGCCTTCGACCGCACCCAGGCAGGCGCTGGTTAGCGCGCGAAGTTGCGGCTTTCGCCGCGTGTTTCTTTGCGGGCCAGCAACAATCGCCCCGCTCTTTCCACTTTGATGCCAAAAAACCGATCCAGCGCTCTGATAACGCTGGCATACTAGGCGAGGCGCCGGCTCGCGAGTGGCGGTCGGCCCACGCTCCAACACGATCGCTAATTCGACCTCGCGCAGGGAACCGCACCGAGCCGTCCACAGTTGGGAAGTCACAGAGGGATTTGCAGCGCCTGCGAAAAAAGAACAATGGCCTTTGCCTCACGGCAAGTCATGCGTCGTCTGCCTTGTTGCATTCGCTGCTCTCTCCCGCGGTCGTGGATAGCGTCAGTCTGTTGAAGGCGGAAGGAAAACGAGTCCTCCTCCCGCTCACGTGTGGGTCGAAGTAATTTGTCAGAGGGAATGGTCGGTCGCAGACCAGCGAGTCTCATGGGGCAGCTCAAGCTTATCCTCCCAGCCGAAAAGGCTGCCAATCATCATCACGATAAGGGGAAACCCAGAAGTCACTCGCTGACTGCAGCGGAGCTTGCGGTGGTGCAGCGGTTCGCCCCTCCGATGCCAGTCCGAAGGGATCCGCCGCGCGCTGAACCCCAAGAGACGGCGAGCACGGAGCGGCCTCAGATTGCAGAGCGACCGCCCGAACCGCCGGTTCCCTGTCCTGCTCCAGCATCGCCGCCTCCCGCTTCCGCCCCCGTACCGGCACCGCCTCCTGCGTTTACGCTCACCCCAGGCATGCGCATGCTCATCGCCGGCCTGATCGTCGCGGCGCTGGTGCCGAATTTGATTCTCGGCGCAGTGTTCTTGTTCGGCGGTAGCAACCTGCCGGCGCCAGCGGCACAAGCGCCCGCTCCGGCAACAGAGTTGGCAACGCCGCCGGCGGTTCTCACTACGCCTCCCACTCTCGAGGCTGCGGCCGGCGACGAGGTGCCGTTCCCGATTGCGCTCGACGGCACCGACGGCGTGCCCGCCCGCAGCGTCATCGCCATCAGCGGCCTCCCGCGCGGGGCGAGTTTCTCCGATGGGCGTCCCTACGGCGAGGCGGAATGGAACTTAAGGTCTGACCAGATCGGCGATCTCCGCCTCATCCTACCTGACACCGCGAATGGCGAGTCGAAATTGGCGATCAGGCTCATCGCGCCTGATAACACCATCGTCGCCGACGCCGAGACCGTCGTCAAGGTCACGCCCGCTTCAGCCGAGGAGGCAACTGCGCCGGATAGCGCCAACGCCGCACTCGCCGCCATTCAGGAGAATGTCGGTGTCGAGGAGAGGATCACGCCGCATGAGGCGGCAGTAGTCCCGTCCGACGAAGCGGCGACCGCGCGGCCTGAAGAGACCGCCGAACCTCAGTCGGACAATGCCGACCAGACCGCATCGGCCGAAACCGATAACGACGAGAGCCCGGCGAACACGGTGCGGCCGTCTGCCTATGTCAATCTCAGGGACGGCGCGTCCTCGTCATCGCACATCATCGGCGTGGTGGCGAAGGGCAACAAACTCTCCGTCACTGAGCGCAAACGCGGATGGCTGCACGTGACCGATCCTGCAACCTCCAAAGACGGGTGGATCTACAGCGGCTATGTCGAGGGTGCCAAGAAGTCGCGGCCGCGCGCCAAACGGACCGTTCGCACCGAGCCGGAGCAAAAGCCGCAGTCGTCATCGTTCTGGTCGAATGTGGGCCAGTGGTTGGTCGGCAGTTCGCCCAAGACCTCTAATTGAGGCTCGCTCTCGTAGCGTTCCCTAGCTGACAAGTCTCGCGGCCATTTCCCGCGTCATGGTCTCGCCTAGAAAGTCCCATGAGGCGCTTCTGGCGAAGCCCTTAAATGGCCCGAACATGGTCATGGGCTGATCGATTTATTGTCTTGTTTTTCCGTAACTTAGCTCGTGCGCGTCGAGCGCGCAGACCGGCTCGAACTTTCGTCGGTCTCTTCCTCCCAAAAAATCGAATCAGAGACGGGCACATCATGTTCAGAGTGCGTCACTTTGCTTTTTCATTGGCCATCATCGGCGTCGTCGGTTCCTTGCCGATCGACTTTGCTCACGCCAGGGGGCAGGCCCTCTACCAGCACATCCATCACGCGTCAGCCGGGGGAAGGCCAGCGCGCTGGTGCGGATGGTGGATGAGAACCCAGAAGGGCGGAGGCCCCGAGATGAACCTCGCGCGGAACTGGGCCTGTTGGGGACGCCCGTCAGCCCCACGCCTAGGCGCTGTCGTGGTCTGGCCCCACCACGTCGGCATGATCACCGGGCAGACCGCGGACGGAAGGTGGATCGTGCGGTCGGGCAATGATGGCGGACGGGTGCGCGAACGGCCCCGCTCGGTGGCCGGCGCCGTGTTTCGCATCTGACCACACATAGAGAAGCCCGCTCGCCAAGCGCGAGCGGGGCTTTTCTCGGATGATAAGGCTTAGTTCAGTCGCGACTTGAGCGCCTCGATGCCCTGCTTCACGAGCTTGTCGGCGGTCTCGGGCGTGAGGCTCTTTGCGATCAGGCTCTGCGCCGCAATCACCGCGGCATCGGCGGCGGCATTGCGCACTTCCCGCAAGGCCTCTGCCTCCGCTCGGGCAATCTTGTCCTCGGCGAGCTTCATGCGCCGCTCGAAATGCTCGTTCATCGAGCGACGCGTCTCCTCGGCGAGGATCTCGGCCTCCTTGGTGGCAAGGCTGACGATCGCTTGCGCCTCCTTGGCCGCATCGCCCTCTTTGCGCTTGTAATCGGCAAGCACCTTCTCGGCCTCTTCCCGCAAGCGTTTGGCCTCGGCAAGCTCCTTCGCGATCGCTGCGGCCCTTGCGTCAAGCGCAGAGGCGATCTTCTTGTGCGCGCCGAGATAGAGCACAAGCCCGAGGAAGATGAAGAACGATACGGCGACCCAGAATTCAGGTTCGAAGATGAATTCCATCGCTTACTCTTTCCGCGCGGCTTTCACCGCCTTGTCGATTTCAGCCTTTGACAGCGCCGCGCCGATCAGCCGGCGCACGATGTCGGCTGCGACATCCGCCGCCACCGCATTCACGTCTTTCATGGCCGAAGCCTTGGCGGCCTCGATGCGGGCCTCAGCCTCGGCGCTCTTCTTGGCGAGGTCCGCCTCTAGCTTAGCCCGCTCCTGCGCCGTCTCGTCCTTGAGCTTGGCGCGGCCCTCCTCGATGATGGCATGCGCCTTCTGCTTCGCTTCGGCTAGCGCCTGCTCATAGGCGGCGATGGCCTCCGCGGTCTTGCGGCGCAGCCTCTCGGCCTCGGCAAGGTCACCCGCAATATGCGCCGCACGCTTGTCGATCACCCCGCCGATGCGGGGCAGGGCGACATACACCATCAGTAGATAGAGAACGCCGAAGGTGATCAGCAGCCAGATGAGCTGCGGGGCCCAATCGAGCGGGTTGAGCTGCGGCATGATCTTCCTCGCGCGCGGCCGCGAACGGCGGCAGAGCTAGAACACGAACAGGATGATCAGCGCCACCACCAGGCCGAACAAGCCGGTGGCCTCGGCAAGGGCGAAGCCGAGCAGAAGATTGGCGAACTGCGTCGGGGCGGCGGAAGGGTTGCGCAACGCGCCTTGCAGATAGTTGCCGAAGATCGTGCCGATGCCGACGCCGGCGCCGACAAGCGCGATCGAGGCGAGGCCCGCGCCGATCAATTTTGCTGCTGATGGATCCATTTCTCTCTCCCTTTTGAAACAAAGTTGGCGGTTTCCTGCGGAAGCTAGTGATGCATGTGAAGCGCGTCGTTGAGATAGATACAGGTGAGAATGGCGAACACATAGGCCTGGAGGAACGCGACCAGAATCTCAAGCCCGGTGAATGCCACCATGAAGGCGAGCGGCGCCCAGCCGCCGAGCAGCCCTAGTGCCACGACGAACGCGCCGAACACTTTCAGCATGGTATGGCCGGCCATCATGTTGGCGAACAACCGCACCGACAGCGACAGGGGGCGCGTGAGATAGGAAATCACCTCGATGACCACGAGCAGCGGCAGCATGACGAGCGGCACGCCCTCGGGCACGAAGAACTTGAGAAACTTCGCGCCGTGCTTGATAAAGCCGATCAGCGTCACACCGAGGAAGATGAAGGCGGCCAGCGCGAAGGTGACGATGATGTGGCTGGTCACCGTGAACGAGTAGGGCACCATGCCGAGCATGTTCAGAACGAGCACGAACATGAACAGCGTGAACACGAACGGGAAATATTTCATGCCGTCGGTGCCGACATTGTCGCGCACCATGTTGGCGACGAACTCATAGGAGAGCTCGGCTACCGACTGCACGCGCGAGGGCACGAGCGCGCGATTGCGCATGGCGTAGATGGTGAACAGCGTGATGATCGTGCCGGCGATCACCATGAATAGCGCTGAGTTGGTGAAGGAGGCATCGAAGCCGAACAGCTCGAGCGGAATGAGCCGCTTGATCTCGAATTGGTGCATGGGATTGGGCAGGCTGCCTCCGCCCGCTGCCCCATGCTCTGCCCCTTCTGCGGCGTATGCCTCAATCACCGTGAAGCGCCTCTAATCGTCGTCATCATCCACAACGTCCGGCGGCCCCTTGCCGGCTGGCGGCGCCTTGGCCTGCATCTCCTTGGCGGCGCGCACCACATTCATGATCCCCGCGGCGGCGCCCAAAATCAAAAACACCACCATCAGGAACGGCGCCAAGCCGAACAGCCGGTCGAGCGCCCAGCCGATGAATCCCCCGACGGCAACGCCTGCGACCAGCTCGGTCGCAAGCCTCAGAGCCTTGCCAAGGGCGGCCCCTCGTGCCTCCGGTACCGACTGTGGCGCCGCAGCGCGCCTTTCCTTGGCATCCGCCAGTTGATGCCCGAGCGAGTCGAGCCTCTGACGAATACTCTCAGCGTCACGGCCGCTATGCTCGCGACCGGACTTGTTGTCGGCTCCGGCCATTGGCACTGCTCAATTTCCGGGAGAGCCTTGGGGACCGGCTGGTCCTTAAGCTTGGCGCGCACCTTAGAGTTTGGCCTTCCGGCCTGTCAAGGAAGTCTGCGGGCCGGTGCCGGGCCCAAAAAGATGCGGAAAGAGCAGGGCTAGTAGCTAGCTCGCGTCGCGGAGGCGCTCTGCGGTCTCGAGATCGACCGAGACGAGCTGGCTCACGCCGCGCTCGGCCATGGTGACGCCGAACAGCCGGCTCATGCGCGCCATCGTGAGCGGGTGGTGGGTGATGATCAGGAAGCGTGTATCGGTCTCCTTGGCCATCTCCTCCATCAGCCGGCAGAAGCGCTCGACATTGGCGTCATCGAGCGGCGCGTCGACCTCGTCGAGCACGCAGATCGGCGAGGGGTTGGTCAGGAACACCGCGAAAATCAGTGCCAGCGCGGTGAGCGCCTTCTCGCCGCCAGAGAGCAGCGTTAAAGCCTGGAGCCGCTTGCCGGGCGGGCAGGCCATCACCTCAAGGCCCGACTCGAGCGGATCATCGGAGTCGACGAGCTTGAGCTCGGCGTTGCCGCCGCCGAATAGGGTCTTGAACAGCCGTCCGAAATGGCCGTTGACCGTATCGAAGGCTTCGAGCAGGCGCTTGCGGCCTTCGCGGTTCAGATTGGCGATGCCCTGGCGGAGCCGCGCGATGGCTTGCTCGATGTCGGCCTTCTCGCGCTCCATCTCTTCGAGTTTGACGGCAAGCTCGACCTCCTCCTCCTCTGCGGCGAGATTGACGCCGCCAAGCCGCTCGCGGTCGCCTTTGAGCTTCAGAAGGCGGGCCTCGACCTCAACGAGCGGCGGAATTTCGGCGCCCGGCTTTAGCCCGGCAAGCGAAAGGCAAGCCTCAGGCGTGCAGTCGAGCTGCTCGCGGATGGTGCGCGCGCAATCGCTCCGCCGCTCGCGCGCGCCCTCTAACAGGGCCTCACATCGCGCGCGGGCCTCGCGCGCGGCCGACAGCCGCTCCTGCACGTCTCGCAACACCTTCTCGCGCTGCCTGAGCGCTGTCTCGGCGACGGCGAGATCGTCTGCGGCCTTGCTCCGCTCGCGCTCCGCCGCGCCAATGGCGTCAAGCAGCTTCGAGCGGCGCTGTTCGATCTCCGCGGGCAGATTGGCGAGCGCCGCAAGGTCGGAGCTCGTCTCCTCCTCGCGGGCGCGCAAGGTCGCGATCTGATCGCGGGCATTGGCGATGCGCTTCTGCCAAAGCTCTTCTTCCGCGGCGATCGCTTCCATCCGCTCCTGGCGGAGCCGCATTTCGCGCTCGAAGCCTTGGAGCGCAGCTTCGGCTTTGGCTGCGTGCGAGCGGCTGGTTGCAGCTCGGGTCTGCGCTTCGGCAAGAGCAGCTTCAAGCTCGAAGAACGGAACCAGCGCTGCGAGCTGAGCTTCGATCCGCGCTCCATGCTCGCGCGTCTCGTCACGCGCAGACCGAGTCCTCGCGACGGCTTCGGCAAGAGCGCCGAGCTGCTTGGAGTAGGCTTGCGCCGCGTGCTCGGCAGCCGCGATAGCATCGCGCGTGCGGTCAAGCTCGGCGTGCGCATCCTTGGCCGAATGGCGGAGGGACTTGGTCTTCTGCGCCGCGGCCTCCAATTTCTTGGCGGCTTCAACGAGGTCAGCCTCGGCAGATTTGGCGCGCTCCTCTGCGGCAGAACGCTCCGCCTTGAGCGCTTCGAGCCGGCTCCTCTCGACGAGGCGCGCTCCTGCGGCGCTCGCGGTTCCGGCCCTGACGCTGTAGCCATCCCACCGCCAAAGATCGCCCTCTTTGGACACGAGCCTCTGACCCGGCGCGAGCTCGGCCTGAAGATCGCGGCCTTGCGCTGCTTCGACCACGCCAATCTGAGCAAGGCGGCGGGCGAGGGCCTTTGGTCCTTTGACGAATTTACTGAGCGGCGTTGCGCCCCCGGGAAGCTCGGGATCAGAAGCGACGTGCGCCGCGAGCCGCCAATGGGCAGGCGCCTTCTCGTCGCTCGCGGCGTCGAGATCGTCGCCGAGGGCGGCGCCAAGTGCCTGCTCGTAGCCCGACGTGACCTTGACCTCATCGACGATGGGCGACCAGTCGCCGCTCCCAGGCGTGAGCAGCTTGATCAGCGTGGCAAGCTCGGTCTCGACCTCCTGGCTGACGAGCTTGGCCGAGGCTGCGAGCGCGCGGGTCTTCGCCTCATGGAATCGCGCCTGCTCCTCCTCGGCCTCAGCCGCGGCAAGCTCGGCCTCGATTGACTCAGCGGAAACTGAGAGGCGGGCGAGCTCGGAATTGAGCGTAGAGAGTCCGCTGTCGCTGTCGCTTTCAGCCTCCCGGTGCCCAAGCTCGACGCCGATCTCGCCGGCTTGCGCATCGAGCCGCGCGAGCCGATCCTTGAGTTCTGTCTGCTCAGCGGCGAGCCGCTCGCGCTCGGCACGTGCCTTGGCAAGCGTACTCGCTGCCTCGCCAAGAGCTGTTTCTGCGGTGGCCAGTGCTTCTGCGGCGCGGGCGGCTGCCTCGCGAAGTTGCGGCTCCTCATGCGCACGCGAGCTCGCAGCGGCAAGCTTGCGGCCTTCCTCGCCGAGCCTACGCAACATGCCGTCGGCCTCGGCGATGTGCTCCTCCTCTCGAGCAAGGTCGCGTGAGGCTTGGGCGAGTCTCGTCTCGAGCTCTGCCTGCCGCGCCTTGGCGCGCGCTTCCTCGCGCTCAAGCGCATCGCGCTCGACGCTCAAGCGATGCAGCACTGCCGCACGCGCTGCCTCCTCGTCGCGCAAAGGCTGAAGCTTCTCGGCCGCTTCCGCCTGCTGACGCAGAGCTTCGCCTTCAGCCCTGGTCTCTTGCGCCACGGTGCCGAGCGCGGCCTGGAATGCGGCTTCCTCCTGCTCGACATGGGCGCAAGCCGCGACCCAATGGAGGTGATGCTGAAGCGCTTCTGCGGCGCGGATCTTGCCGGAAATCTCACGGTAGCGCTGCGCCTGACGAGCCTGGCGCCGCAGCTGCTGCAATTGCGTGGAGAGCTGGCCGATAAGGTCCGACAGGCGCGCGAGATTCCCCTCGGTCGCCTTCAGTCTCAGCTCGGCCTCATGGCGGCGGCTGTGCAGTCCGGCAATGCCAGCAGCATCTTCCAGCACACGGCGGCGTTCCTGTGGCACCGCGTTGACGATCTCGCCGATGCGGCCCTGGCGCACTAGCGCGGGTGACCGCGCGCCGGTCGCAGCATCCTCGAACAGCAGGCGGACATCGCGCGCGCGCGCATCCTTGCCGTTAACCCGATAGGCCGAACCAGCCTCGCGTTCGATGCGCCGTGTCACTTCGAGCTGGTCTGAATCATTGAACTCGGCAGGCGCGGTGCGGGCGCTGTTGTCGATGAACAGCGTTACCTCGGCGGTGTTGCGCGCCGGGCGATCCTGCGAGCCTGCAAAGATCACATCGTCCATGGCCGCGCCGCGCATGCTTTTGTAGGAGCTCTCGCCCATCGCCCAGCGAAGCGCTTCGAGCAGGTTCGACTTGCCGCAGCCGTTGGGTCCGACCACGCCGGTCAGGCCAGACTCGACCAGGAGCTCGGTCGGCTCGACGAAGGATTTGAAGCCGAGAAGGCGGAGTCGGGTGATTTTCACGTGTCAGAGGCCCTTCAGGCGTTGGATATAAACTTCACGCGCCAAATGGTTAACGCGGCGTTTACGCTTGTCACTTCCGAGGGCGGAAATCCACTCGTTCAAGACGACGAGGGTTGCGGCGGAGGGGCCTGCTCGATCATGGATTTGATCTCGTCGAAGGTGACCTCCCCTTGCGCCTTGCGGCCATTGATAAAGAAGGTCGGCGTGCCGATCACGCCGAACTGGCGTCCCCGCTGCTTCACCTCCGTCAAGCCGGCGATAATGGTTTGATTCGAGAGGCATTTGTCAAACGTCTCGCGGGTCATGCCACTCGATTTGGCGACGGCATAGATGGCGTCGGGACGGATCTCCTGGCTCACCCATTCGGGTTGTCTCGTGAGGAACTGGTTCAAGAGGAAGAAATATTTGTCCTCAGGTGCGCAGCGATTGATGATCGCCGCAGTCCCGGAGGTGTGGCCGATGGGGAACTCCCGCACGATGAAGCGCACCTTGCCGGTGTCGATGAACTCTTTCTTCACGCGGGCGAACAGGTTCTTCTGAAAATTCGCGCAGTGGGGACAGGTGAGCGACACATATTCGATAACCGTCACCGGTGCATTTGGCTTGCCAAGCACGCGCTCGCCGAGCGGGCCTTCGGCCATCAGCTCGGCCTGAGGCGGCACGTCGAGCGCCTTATCGGCGGTTGTTGCAGGACCGCTAACGCCGACACCGCCCCCGCAACCTGAAAGGGCGAGCGCGACAGCAATCAGGACCGATCCACTCGCTCTCGCCAGCATATGTTTGAAACACCTATTGGGCGGGAGTTCCCTCTGGCTTGCTCGGCTCTGGCGAAGGCGCTCCGCCTTCTGCCGGGGGCACCGGTGCGGGTGGCGTCGCCGTCTCGTCGCCTGGACTCGCGTTCGCCACGGGCTTCGCGCCCGCCTCCGTCAGCGCCGCGTCGAAGTCCTTGAGCTGATGGTCGCCCTTCATCCTCTTGCCGTTGACGAAGAAGCTCGGCGTGGAATCGACCTGGAACTTTTCATTGGCCTGCTGCCGTACCGCGACGATCTTGTTGAACAGGTCCTTGTCGGCCAGGCACTGATCGAACTTCTCTTTCGAGAATCCGGCTTGGCGCGCGATGAGCAGAAGCTTGTCCTTGCCCTCGGTGCCCGGCACCGCCCAGGTGCCTTGCGTCTCGAACAGCGCGGCGACCATCGGATAGTAACGGTCAGGGCCGGCGCAGCGCGCGAGCATGAAGGCGGCAACGGCAAGCCCATCGAGCGGGAACTCGCGCAGGATCAGTTTCACTTGGCCGTTGTCGATATATTTCGCCTTGAGCTGCGGCAGGACTGCAGTGTGGAACTGGGCGCAGTGCGGGCAGGTCATCGAGGCATATTCAACGATGGCGACGGGCGCATCGGGCTTTCCCATCACGATGTCCTCAAGTGGCCCTGGCGCCATCAGCTCGGCCACGTCGGGATCCTTTTTCGGGCCGCCGGCACCCGCCTGATCGAAGCCACCGCGGTAATACACAATGCCGGCGGCGATCGCCGCAACGGCGAGCACGCCAATGATGGCGAGCCAGACCGGGCGCAGCGAGTGTTCCTCCGGTGGGGGAGCAGACGACATCTTGCCAGAAGGCATCTTGCTCGTCGCTGCCTTGTCAGCGGTTTTTTTGTCAGTGTTCGCCACTCTCGCTACTCCACCTGATGCTGCGTCCGGCAACTAAGGCCTTAAGCCGGGGACCGGCCCTCTGGCAAGAGCGACAAAGAGCCCGGCGCTCAACCTCTTGTGAGCTTTGTCCGCGCCGCAGCGCCTAGCCGCGAGAGGGCGCTGCGCAAACGCTCGTCCTCAATGGAGGCAGAAGCAGGCAACGTTTCCGCGGTGTCCTGCGCGGGAGAGGAGGCCGCACGCCGTGCTTTCCGGGTGACGGGTGCTTGCAGGATACGCATCTCGGCGACTGCCCGGTAGCCGAAATAGGTGTTGACCCGCTCGAGGATCGCGCCTGAACGGTGCTGCACCTCAATGGCGCGGGGGCCTTCGACTCTGAGCACGAGGATTGCTCCTTCCGCACGCCAGGTTTTCTTGGAGGTTACCTCGTCGGCATCCTCGCGGCGACGCGGCCAAACCAGCCGGTCCGGCATGGTGAACTCGGCAAGCTCTGCGCCGACGATTGCTGGCCATTCGCTCAACAGAGCAGTGGTAGCGAAGCCCCGCGCCCGTGCGGAGGGATCCAGCGCACGGACTGCATAAGCGCCGATCGGCCGTGGGCCGCTTGCAGCTCTCGCTAAGGCTTTCCGCTCAGTCTCGTTCATGGACTCCAACTTGTAGTGGAGAGTGAGGCGCCCGTACTTGCCTCGTCTTGGCCGAGCTTACACCATGCGTCGGAAGGCGGCACGGGAGACTCGACTTTATGCAGAGGCAAGCGACGAAACGGGCGCACCGGCCAGACGAGTCGATCGCCGAGGTCCTGCTTGCGTGGTACGACCGTGAGCGGCGGCATCTGCCGTGGCGCGCCGAGCCCGGCGAGACGCCTGACCCCTACAAAGTTTGGCTCAGCGAGATCATGCTGCAGCAGACCACGGTCAAAGCCGTGCTGCCGCGTTACGCGCTATTCCTGCGCCGCTGGCCCGATGTCGCAGCGCTTGCGCGTGCCGAGCTCGGCGAGGTCCTCGGTGCCTGGGCCGGCCTCGGCTATTACGCCCGCGCTCGAAACCTTCATGCCTGCGCCCGCGCCGTCGTCGAGCGGCACGGTGGCAGCTTTCCCGAGACCGAGGCCGAACTTCGCAAATTGCCTGGCGTTGGCGGCTACACGGCCGCCGCTATCGCGGCGATCGCTTTTGGCGCGAAAGCGACGCCGGTCGACGGCAATATCGAGCGGGTGGTGGCCCGCCTCTTTGCAGTCACCACTCCGCTCCCCGAGTCCAAGTCTGAGATCAGGACGCTTGCGGAGACTCTGACGCCGCGGGTCCGGCCCGGAGACTTCGCCCAGGCGATGATGGATCTCGGCGCCACGATCTGCACGCCGCGCCGCCCGGCCTGCGGACTTTGTCCGGTGCGACCCGACTGCCACGGTTATACGGCAGCGCTTGCTGAGGTATTGCCCTATCGCGAGGAGAAGGCGGAGCGGCCGGTACGTCGCGGGGCAACATATGTTGCGATCCGCTCCGACGGCGCAGTGCTGCTTCGCGAGCGCCCTCTCAAGGGCCTGCTCGGCGGCATGCTTGAGACGCCATCATCGCCATGGGGCGACGAGGTGCCGAAAGGCAAGGCGGTGCACGTCCATGCGCCGGTGAGAGCCGAGTGGCGGAAGGTGCCCGGCCTCGTCCAGCATACCTTCACCCATTTCCATTTGGAGCTTTCCGTCTATCGCGCCGAGGTCGGGCCTGACGTCGCGCCGAAGCGCGCAGCCTCGCCGGCGCGCTGCCGCTGGCTCAAGCCGCGCGAGCTGTCAGGCGCGGCGCTGCCTTCGCTGATGCGCAAGGTGATCTCTCACGCGGTGAAGACCGCGTAGCAGCCTTTAGGCGGCTTCGCTCGCGTCCTTCGGGTCCTGGCGGATGACGATGGTCTTGACGATCGGGAAGATCTGATCGCCGGGCATTCCCACACGCCTTGCATGGGCCCGAATCGATTCAGGATCCCGCGCCTCGTAGATGCAAACTGAACCAAACCGGCCATCCGGCTCCTTGACTACGTAGCTGCGGATCCAGCGCACGCGGTCGGACATCTCTTCGTTGCCGATCTTGGCCGACTTGGCGCCTGCGGCTTCCAGCTCTTGCAAGTTCGCCCAGGCGCTCGGGCGGCGAATGACGTAGAGATCCATGATCTTCCTCCTGTGGAATGGAATGGTGCCGTTTGCGAAGCGGCGTATCTAGGAGGGCCGGGCGCGGTTTCGAATGATCGAGCGTCCGGATTTCTTGACCCAAACTCCGGAAGCGGAAGCTTCGGCGCCCGGCGCTAAGCTTGCGGCTCGAGCTGACGGCGCGCCGCCTCGCGCAGCGCGTCGATCGGCATGAGCCGGCCTTCGGCCTCGTAGTGCCAGAAGGTCCAGCCGTTGCAGGCCAGTGCGCCCTGGACATGGGCGCCGATCTTGTGGATCGAGCCTTGCGCGCCAGCAGCGGCAATCGAGCCGTCGGCTCGCACCTTTGCTTCATGGCGAGCCGTGGCGTCGTAGAGAACAGTGCCTGGCGAGATCAGCCCAAGCTCGACCAGAGCGCCGAACGGAATGCGCGGCTCCACGCGTTTGCCCTTGGCAATTTGGAGTGAGTCCTCGTCGAGACGGACGAGTGTCGCGAGCCGAGCCTTAGCAGCATCGGCATAAGATTTGTCGCGCTCGATGCCGATGAACGAGCGTCCGAGCCGCTTGGCGACCACCGCGGTCGTGCCAGAGCCGAGGAATGGATCGAGCACCACATCGTCGGCATCGCTCGAAGCGAGGATGATGCGGTGGAGCAGAGCCTCAGGTTTTTGCGTGGGATGGGTTTTGCGTCCGCAGTCCTGTTTCAGCCGCTCGGCGCCTGAGCAGATCGGGAACAGCCAGTCGGACCGCATCTGAAGGTCGTCGTTCAGCGCCTTCATCGAGTCGTAGTTGAAGGTGTAGCGCGCCTTTGGTCCCATCGAGGCCCACACCAGCGTCTCATGCGCGTTGGTGAAGCGGCGGCCACGGAAATTCGGCATCGGGTTCGTCTTGCGCCAGATCACGTCGTTCAGCACCCAGAAGCCCAAATCCTGCAACGCGGCGCCGACGCGGAAGATGTTGTGATAGCTGCCGATCACCCACAGGCTGCCATCCGGCTTCAGCACGCGGCGGCAGGCCTTGAGCCAGGCGTGGGTGAATTGGTCGTAGGCCGCGAAGCTGCCGAACTTGTCCCAGTCGTCGTCGACGCCGTCGACCCGGCTATTGTCGGGCCTGAGCAGCTCGTTACTGAGCTGGAGATTGTAAGGCGGGTCGGCGAAGACGAGATCGATGCAGTCCTCCGGCAGTGTGTCCATCACCTCGACGCAATCTCCGACAATGATATTGCCGAGCGGAAGCTTGGCGCCCGCGCCACCCTTGTCCCCCACGCCCATCACCGCACCCGCGACTTACGCAACGCTACAAAGGGCGTAATGCTGCCGACCTCGGGTAAAGGCAGGCTTAACTCGGCGCGGTTGGCTTCACCCGGTAGCCGTGCCACAACGGCTCGCCGGGCTTAGAGGAACCGAAGATGCCACTCTTGCGCCGGGAGTTTCTTCAGGCGGCGCTTGGCCTTGGCCTCGCATCCGTGATCGCCAAACGGGCTTCAGCCGAGGAGAGGCAAGGGACAGACGCAATGGCCAAGGACATCGTGATGATCCATGGCGCCAATGAAGGCGGCTGGGTTTTCGATCAGTTCAAGGCGGCGTTCGAGGAGCTCGTTGGACTTGCCATGCCCCAGACCTGATCGGCCACGGCCTGAGTGCCGACAAGAAGGGCGCCGCTCTCGTTGGGGTCGGCATGGCCGACTACCTCAATGAGCTTGAGGCCTTTCTTAAAACTGTCGCACCGCAGCCAGTCCTGCTCGGTCACTCGATGGGCGGTGTGCTCGGCCAGCAACTCGCGGCAAAGGGGCTTGCCCGCGCGATTGTCTTGGTAAGTCCTGCGCCACGCGCAGGCATTCTCCCCCAGACCGACAGCGAAAAGCAGTTGGGGCAGGACCTAATGAGCCTCGGTGCGTTCTGGAAGACCGTGATCAATCCTGACTTCGATCTTGCCCGTGTGCTGAGTCTGAATTGCATTCCAGAGTCCGAGCAGCGGACGGTGTTCAACAAATTCGGGCCCGAGTCCGGCCGCGCCTTCTTCGAGCTTTTCTTCTGGATGTTCGACCAGACCGGCGCAACGAAGGTCGACACGGGCGCGGTCACTTGCCCCGTGCTGTGCGCGGAGGGTGCCGACGACAAGCTGGTATCGCCCGCTTCGGCGCGTACGACTGCCGACGCCTACCCCGGGGCGACCTACTGGGAGCTTCAAGGCCACGGCCACATGCTGGTGCTTGAGCCCGGCGCCGAGGATATCGCGCGCCGCATCGCTGCGTGGCTCCCGGCCTAGACGGGCGGAACCTCGGTCACTTCCACGATCGGCAGTTCCTCGCCGGTTTCAAGGAATCTCAGTGCGCGTTCGATGGGGCTGAAGGAGCGGCGGTGGTGGGTGCACACGCCGTGCTTCTTGATCGCTTCTGCATGTTCCCGCGTGCCGTACCCTTTGTTGCGCTCCCAGCCGTAGCGGCGATAGCGGCGCGAGAGCTTCACCATCAGCCGGTCGCGCGTGACCTTGGCCACGATGGAAGCGGCGGCGACCGAGAGCGACAGGCAGTCGGCGTCAACCACTGCGCGCGCAGGGCAAGGGAAGCGACGTGGCTTGACATTGCCGTCGATCACCGCAGCCACGGCCCTGAATTGCATGGCCCTGTAGGCCGCGCGCATCGCCCACAGGTCAGCCTGCAAGATGTTCATGCGGTCGATCCGCCTGACTGTGCCGATCGCCCATCCGACCTTCGCCGTGGCGATGATTTCGGCATAACGTTCCTCGCGCGCTTGCGGGGTAAGCTGCTTCGAATCGTTGAGCCCTTCGGGAATGCGGTCGGGATCGAGGACGACACAGGCCGCCACCACCGGGCCTGCCCAAGGCCCGCGGCCGGCCTCATCGACGCCTGCCACCGGGCCTCGATATTTGTCCATGAGCTCGGCTTCGAGGTCGAAGCTCGGCCGCAGCTCGACGACTGGCAAGGATTCGGCGGGAAGTCCCATGACGTGGAACTCTCGCGCAAACCGCGCGGCGTTTGCAACCCGCTTGCTGGAAAGCGCCGCTCTTCTGTGGAAAAACTAGAGAAGCTTGAGCTGCTGGCCGGGGCGCGACGGGGGCGCAAACAGATCGGTGCGAAGCTCGACAGAGCTCTTATTCATTCCTAGCCGGTCTGCGGCCATCTCAAATCGGCGGCCGATCATCCAGGCATAAGGTCCGTCGCCAACCATCCGCTCGCCCCATTTCGCATCGTACAGCTTGCCGCCTCGCGTCGAGCGCATCAGCGACAACACTCGCTTGGCGCGATCTGGGCAGTTCGCTTGCAGCCATTCGGTGAAGAGATCGCCGATCTCGAGCGGAAGCCTGAGCAGGACGTAGCCTGCGTTCTTAATGCCCACCGATGAGGCGCGCTCAAGAATGCGCTCCATTTCCATGTCGGTCAGCCCCGGAATGACCGGGGCGACCATCACAGATGCGGGCACGCCGGCGCCGACCAGTCGCTGCAGCGTCTCGATCCGCTTGTCTGGCATGCTCGCTCTAGGCTCCATGGCGCGCGCAAGCCTCCGGTCGAGCGTCGTCACCGAAACCGCAACCTTCACAAGACCGCGCTTCGCCATCGAGGTGAGGATGTCGAGATCGCGCAGCACGAGCGCCGACTTGGTGACAATGCCGACCGGGTGATTGGTTGCGCTCAACACTTCGAGGATGCGGCGCATGATGCGGTAGCGCCGCTCGATCGGCTGATAAGGATCGGTATTGGTGCCGATGGCGATGGTAGAGACCTCGTAGCCAGGTTCTGCGAGCTCGCGCTCGAGAGCCTGCGCGGCATTGGTCTTGGCGAACAGCTTGGTCTCGAAATCGAGTCCAGGTGAGAGGCCGAGGAAAGCGTGGGTCGGCCGCGCGAAGCAGTAGATGCAGCCGTGCTCACATCCCCGATAGGGATTAATCGAGCGATCGAAGCCGATATCGGGAGAATCGTTCCTCGCGAGAATGCGCCGGGCGGGCACCTCCTGCACTTCCGTTGTGAGCGCCTCTAGCTCGGCTAGGGATTCCCAGCCGTCGTCGGAGGGCTCGTACGCAATCGGCTCGTAACGGCCTGAGCGGTTGGTCTGGGCGCCCCTGCCGTGCCGGCGGCCAGCGGCGATGCCTCCCGATTCGATCTGGAAACTGGCTAATTTGCCCAATTTTCTCAGTGAAACCGACATATTGCCCATATAGACGCCCACCGTGAACAAATCAAGAACATATCGGCACCCCGGCATTACCGGAAATGTCGCAATTGCCGGACCGAGGCTAGCCGCTATAGTCCGCGCGATGATTTCGGTGATTATCCCCACCCTGAACGCCGAGCGGACTTTAGGACCCACACTCGCTGCGCTTGTGCCGGCTGTGGTGAAGGGCATCGTTCAGGAAGCGATCCTGGTTGACGGCGGTTCGACCGACGAGACCTGCCTCGTCGCCGATGCTGCCGGAACGCACCTGATCGAGGCGCCGCGCGGGCGCGGCACGCAGCTCGATGCAGGTGCGGCGCAAGCGAGGGGCGATTGGCTGTTGTTCCTTCACGCCGACACCGTGCTCGATCCCAGCTGGGTGGAGGAGGCCGAGAGCTTCATCGAACGCGTCGAGAGCGGGCGGCGCAAGCAGGCTGCGGCCTTCTTCCGTTTCGCGCTCGACGACGATGGTCTTATGCCGCGACTCATGGAGACGATGGTGGCGCTGCGCTGCTTCGCGCTTGCGCTTCCCTATGGCGATCAGGGCTTGCTGATCTCGCGCAACCTCTACAATCGGCTCGGCGGCTTCCGGCCGCTGCCGCTGATGGAGGACGTCGATCTCGTGCGTCGGCTCAAGCGGCGCGAGCTTGTGATGCTGAATTCGCGTGCCGTGACGAGCGGCGAGCGCTACCGCCGCGAAGGCTATATCGCCCGCGCCATGCGCAATCTCGGCTGCATGTTGCTCTATTACCTCCACGTGCCGCCACGGGTACTCGCGCGCCTCTATGGCTAGGCGGCAAGCGCACAAGCGCGGCGCCGCCTATGCCCCACGTCTTGTCATCATGGCCAAGAGTCCGGTTCTGGGTCTCGCCAAGCGCAGGCTCGGACGCGAGATCGGCGCGACGCCCGCGATCCGCTTCTATCGCACTTGCCTGGCCCACACCGTCTTGCGGCTCGCCTCGGATCCGCGTTGGCAAACATTACTTGCAGTCACGCCTGACAAAGATGTCGCTCAGCACTTCTGGCGTTCGCCGGGAACGTCGCGCGTTCCGCAAAGCGATGGCGACTTGGGCAAACGCATGCAGCGGCTGTTCAATCGGCTTGCGCCTGGTCCAACGATCATCGTCGGCAGCGACATCCCTTCGCTTAGCGCCTTGCGTGTGGCCGAGGCCTTCGGACTGCTTGGAAGAGCAGATGCCGTGCTCGGGCCCGCGCCGGATGGCGGATATTGGCTGATCGGATTGAAACGGGTGCCGAAGATTCTCGCGCCTTTTACCAGCGTGCGCTGGTCTGGCCCGCACACACTTGCCGACACTGTGGCCAACCTGAAGCGGAGACGCATCGCCTACGCGGCTACACTCCACGACGTCGATACCGCTGAAGCCTATCGCACCGAACGGGCCAATGCAGAGCGCCTCATACCGTTGCGCTTATGAGGTGAAGGCGCGTGCGCAAGGTTACTTCGCCTTGGCCTTCTTCTTCTCCTGCAGCCGCGGCATGATCTCGATGAAGGAGCAAGGGCGGTGGCGATTGTCCAATTGATCCTTAAGGATGCCATACCAGGCATCCTTGCAGGCGCCGGGCGATCCCGGCACGCAGAAAATGTAAGTGCCTTCGGCTAGCCCGCCGCAGGCTCGGCTCTGCACCGTCGAGGTGCCGACCTTCTGATAGCTCAGCATATGGAACAGCGCCGAGAAGCCGTCGATCTCCTTCTCGAAGAGTGGCTTCACCGCGTCAGGCGTCACATCGCGCCCGGTAAAGCCTGTGCCACCTGTGGTGATCACCACATCGACCTCAGGGTCCTTGATCCAGCGCTTTACTTGCTTCCTGATCGCCTTAGCGTCATCCTTGACGATGGCATGCTCGGCCACTTCGTGACCGGCCTCCTTGATCATGTTGGCAAGCAGTGCGCCCGACTTGTCTGTCTTCTCAGTGCGAGTGTCTGACACCGTGAGCACGGCGATGCGCACAGGAATGAAGGGGCGAGTCTCGTCGATGCGGTTCATGCTTGAAGCGCTTCCTTCACCATCAACAAATCGCGCCAGGCATAACGCTTGGCCTCGGGATTGCGCAAAAGATAAGCCGGGTGGAGCGTGGCGAGCGTGGTGATCGCTCCAGCTGTGCAGGGATAACTCAGCCATTTGCCCCTGAGCCGCATGATGCCCTCGGTCACGCCGAGAATGTTCTTGGCCGCAGCTCCACCGAGCAGCACGAGGATCTTGGGGGCGAGCAGCTCGATCTGCCGGGCGAGGAACGGCGCACAGGCCTCGACCTCCTCTGGTGTCGGCGTGCGATTGCCTGGAGGCCGCCAATAGACCGTATTGGTGATGTACACGTGGTCCTCCGAAAGCCCGATCGCCGCCAGCATCAGATCGAGCAGTTGGCCGGCGCGGCCGACGAAGGGCTTGCCCTGCAAGTCCTCGTCTCGTCCGGGGGCCTCTCCGATCAGCATGAGTTTCGCGCCATCGCTTCCGCGTGCAAAGCACAGGCTTTTCGCCGTGCGCTTCAAGGCGCAACCCTCGAACGCTGCGACCAGAGTTTCGAGCTCAGCAAGGGACGGGGCCTCGGCAGGCCTTGCCGAGGAAGGTCTCGCCTGTAGCGGGCGAGCCTGGGTCACAGGCCGCACTAGCGGAAGCTCGGGCGTAGGGACGGCAAAGCAGTCGAGCGGCGTCTCGTCGATGGCCTCGTCGACGCCCATGGCCTCGTACCAGGCGAGCAGCACCGCCTCTGCCGTTTGCGATCCGCTCATTTGCGATGCCTCTGGCAATCCCCTATGTGTGTCTTTGCCCGCCAAACGCGGGCAATTCAAGGTCGCCTTGCGACTCTCAATCTTACACCGGACGGAGCTGAAGCTTGAACGACCGGACTGAGCGCGAGACCATGGAATTCGACGTCGTCATCGTCGGCGCCGGACCCGCGGGCCTTGCCACAGCCATCAGGCTCAAGCAGCTTTCCACCGAGAAGGGCAAGGAGCTGTCGGTCGTAGTCTTGGAGAAGGGCTCCGAGGTCGGCGCGCATATCCTGTCTGGCGCGGTGATCGACCCGGTGGGGCTTGACCGGCTCATCCCAGATTGGCGGGAGAAGGGCTCGCCGCTAACCACGAAAGTCACCGAGGACCGCTTCTATTATCTGTGGAAGACCGGCGGTTTCCGAGTGCCGAACATCTTCATGCCGCCGCTGATGAGCAATCACGGCTGCTATACCGGGAGCCTCGGCAGCCTATGCCGCTGGCTCGCCGAGCAAGCGGAAGCGCTCGGCGTCGAAGTCTATCCGGGCTTCTCCGTCGTCGATGTGATCTTCGGTTCTGACGGCGCGATCGATGGCGTGATCACCGGCGACATGGGCGTCGCCCGCGACGGCAGCCACAAGGATAACTACACGCCGGGCATTGCCATCACCGGAAAATACACGCTGTTTGCCGAAGGCGCCCGCGGCTCGCTCTCCAAGATGCTGATCGGGCAGCTTGGGCTCGACGAGGAGTCGGGTCCGCAGAAATTCGGCATCGGGCTCAAAGAGCTGTGGGAAGTGCCCGCCGAAAAGCACAAGCCAGGCCTCGTCCAGCACACCATGGGCTGGCCGCTTGAGGACAAGACCGGGGGCGGCTCATTCCTCTACCATTTTGGCGAGCGGCTGATGTCGGTCGGCTTCGTCGTCCATCTCGATTACGCCAACCCCTATCTCAACCCGTTCAAGGAGTTTCAACGCGCCAAGACGCATCCGCTGATCCGCCAGCATCTCGAAGGCGGTAAGCGCATCGCCTATGGCGCCCGGGCGCTCACCGAAGGTGGCCTTCAGGCGATCCCGCGACTGGCTTTCCCGGGCGGCGCGCTGATCGGATGCGCCGCTGGCTTCATGAATGTGCCGCGCATCAAGGGCTCGCACAACGCCATGCTCTCAGGGATGATGGCGGCTGAGGCCGCATTTGCAGCCATCGAGGCTGGGCGCTCGCGCGACGTGCTCGAAGCCTACCCTGAGGCAGTTCGCGCAAGCGCCATGGCCAAGGAACTCAAGAAAGTGCGCAACGTGAAGCCGCTATGGTCGCGGCTGGGCACGCGGCTTGGCGTGATGCTTGGCGGCATCGACATGTGGCTCAACACCATCTTCCCGTTCCTCAGCCACACGCTGAAACACTTGAAGCCGGACCACGCGACCTTGCACAAGACCGCGACGGAGAAGCCGATCGAATACGAGAAGCCGGACGGCGTGCTGACATTCGACATTCTCTCCTCGGTGTTCCTGTCCGGCACCAATCACGCCGAAAACCAGCTGGTGCATCTCAAGCTTGCCGATCCGTCGATCCCGATCGAGCGCAATCTTCCGGAATACGCCGAGCCCGCACAGCGCTATTGCCCGGCCCTGGTCTATGAGGTGGTGGAGGAGAGCGATCGGAAACGCTTCCAGATCAACGCGCAGAATTGCGTCCACTGCAAAACTTGCGACGTGAAGGACCCAGCGCAGAACATCACGTGGGTGCCGCCGGAGGGCGGCGACGGGCCGAATTACGTCAATATGTGAAGCGGCGGCCTCTATGTCGCGGCGATGGCCACAAACGTGCCGCGATTGGGCGTCAGTAAGCTTTTGGTTTGCATGGGGATAAAAAGCGCCTAACCTTTGGCTGGGGTTCATACCAACCTTCGCGGACGGGGAATTAATCCAACCGTGTCTTTTTGGGGCGGCGTGATCGCCGGAGCCATATGACGACTGTCAAAAGCGCGACCCTGCGCCGTTGGGCGTGGAGGACTCTTCTCGTTGCGTCGATCTTTGCGGCTCCTGCCGCTTATTCGGAGGTGGTCTCCGATAATCCGCCCGAGGACGAGGGCACGCTGCTCGGCAACTATCTGTCGGGGCGCCTTGCCCGCGGTGACCACGACACGGTTGCCGCAGCCGACTTCTATTCCAAGGCCCTTGCCGGCGATCCGGGTAACGAGATCATTCTTGAGCAAGCCTTCCTGCTCGAAGCGGCCTCTGCCCATTGGGATCGCGCCATCGAGCTCGCGAACCAGCTCGTTAAGATCGAGCCTTCGCACCGGATCGGGCAGTTCTTGCTCGGCTGCGAAGCATTCAAGAGGGGCGCCTATAAGGAAGCCGACGAGCATTTCGCCGCGGCGCGCCAAGGCCCCATCGCTGATCTTACCTCGACGCTCGCCCGTGCTTGGGTCGAGCAGGCCGACAGCAAGACGGATGACGCGCTCGCTACGCTCGACAGCCTAAGCGACGCGGATTGGGCCCAGTTCTATCAGCGCTATCATCGCGCCCTGATCGCCGATGTGGCTGGCAGGCCTGATGTCGCGCGCCAGGCCTTCGCCCAGGCCTTCAAGAAGAATCCCTCGACGCTCAGGGTCGCGGACGCCTACGCCCGGCACGCGGTCAACGAGAATAACCGCAAGCTCGCCCGCCAGACGCTCAAGACCCATATCGCCAAGTCTGCGCCCCATCCGCTCTCCGAGGCGCTGCTCATCGACATCGAAAGCGGCAAGACGCCGCCGCTTCTCGTCGAGACTCCTACTGACGGCCTCGCCGAGGTGTTTTACGGCATCGGTGACGCGCTCGCCGGTGAGGGCGGTCTCGACATGGGCATCATCTTCCTGCAGTTCGCCCTCTACGTTAAACCCGACTTCCCGCTCGCTTACGCGGCGCTCGCCGAGGCCTATGAAGGCGCCAAGAAATACGACCTTGAGATGCAGGCCTTCGACGAGATCAAGCAGGATTCGCCGCTTTGGCTGAACGTGCAGATCCAGAAGGCGTTTGCGCTGAACTCGCTCGACCGGGTCGATGACGCCAAGGCCCTGCTCGAAGATCTAATCGCGAAGCAGCCGAAGGACGTTCGTCCCTACGATGCGCTCGGAAACATTCTGCGCTCGCACGAGCGCTACGGCGAGGCCAAGGATTACTATTCCCGTGCCATCGACTTGATCGGCAAGCCGACCAAGGACAATTGGGCCCTGTTCTATTCGCGCGGCGTATCCAACGAGCGGCTCAAGGACTGGCCGGCCGCGGAATCGGATTTCAAGGAGGCGCTCTCGCTTTCTCCCGACGAGTCGCTTGTGCTCAATTATCTCGGCTATTCCTGGATCGATCAGGGCCGCAATGTTAAGCAGGCGATGGACTACATCCGCAAGGCGGTGAAGCTGAAGCCTGACGACGGCTACTATGTCGATAGCCTCGGCTGGGCTTATTTCAGGCTTGGCAATCTTCAGGCGGCGGTCGAGACCCTCGAGCGTGCGGTTGAGCTCAAGCCTGACGACCCCATCATCAATGATCATCTTGGCGACGCCTATTGGCGCGTCGGGCGGAAGCTCGAGGCGAAATATCAGTGGCAGCAGGCGCTGACGCTGAAGCCCGAAGAGGACCAGATCGTCTCGCTCAAGCAGAAGATCGCATCCGGCCTGTCCGACACCGGCGAAACTAAATCCGCCCAAGACCGTACGACCCAAGCCGGCCAGAAGACCCAGTAACAAGCTGCGGCCTTTGGACAAGCGCGAAGGAGCGGAGCATGACAGCGCTCCGTGAAGTGGCGCGGGCCAAGCTCAACCTGACACTCGAAGTGCTGGGGCGCCGTCCGGACGCGTTTCACGAGATCCAAAGCCTGGTGGCTTTCGCTGACCTGGGCGATAACGTCGAGCTTACGCCTGGGAATGGGCTTGAGCTTGCGGTCGATGGTCCTTTCGCCGTGGCAATCAGCGGGGACAACCTCATCACCAGGGCGGCGGAGGCCGCGAAAGCAGCCAATCCGGAACTGCGACTCGGTCGTTTTCGCCTGGACAAAGTTCTTCCCGTCGCTGCTGGGCTTGGCGGAGGATCAGCAGATGCGGCAGCGGCCTTGCGGCTTATCGCGCGTGCCAATGGAGGTATTCCGAGTGAGGCGGAATTGACCGACTTTGCGACGAAGCTCGGTTCTGACGTCAGCGTCTGCCTTAAGAGCAAACCTGCGATGATCACAGGAAGAGGCGAAAAGGTCGAGTTCGTGCGGGGTTTCCGGTCTTGCGGTGTGGTGCTCGCCAACCCGCGAGTTCCCCTCGCAACTGCCGCGGTCTATGGCTCGCTCAACGCAAAGCCTTTGGCGTCACTGCCCGCACAAAAACCGCAACTGCCCCAATTCGATGAAAGCTTCGAGAAGCTCATCGCCTACATTGTGCCGCGTGGAAATCACCTCGAGCCGCCGGCGGCGCGTCTCGTGCCTGAAATCAGTGAGGTGCTTGCCGCGTTATTGGCGCTTCCCGGCGCCCGCATTCCTAGGCTCTCTGGCAGCGGACCGACCTGCTTCGCTCTGTTTGCGACCGAAGGCCAAGCTACCCAAGCCGCCGTAACTCTTCGCGCACAGCGTCCCGCCTGGTGGGTTGCCGCCACCACGCTGCTACCATCCTGAAGTCAGAACGGGCGGTCGACGCAGAACTCGATGGCCTCGAGCAGCGCGGCCTTTGCATCGGAGTCGGGAAAGATGGCGAGCGCGTCGCGGGCGATCGCGCCGTAGTGACGCGCCCGCTCCATAGTGTCTGCCAGCGCATTGTGCTGCTTCATGAGCGAGAATGCCTCGGCAAGATCGTCCTCGCCGATCTCGCCTTGCTGCAGCGTGCGTTGCCAGAACGCCCGCTCGGCCGCATTGCCGCGCCGGTAGCACAGCACGACAGGCAGCGTAATCTTGCCCTCTCGGAAATCGTCGCCGACGCTCTTGCCGAGCGTCGAGGGCTCTCCCGAATAGTCGAGCGCGTCATCGACGAGTTGGAAGGCAAGGCCGAGATTGCGGCCGTAGGAGCGCAAGGCTGAGGCTTCCGACTTCGGCCTCCCGGCGATGACGGCGCCGACTTCGGCTGCCGCAGCGAACAGGGCCGCGGTCTTTGCGTCGATCACCGCGAGATAGTCATCCTCGGTGGTCTCGGTGTTCTTGGCGGTGATGAGCTGCATCACCTCGCCCTCGGCGATCACTGCTGCCGCGTCGGATAGGATGCGCAGCGCGCCCAGCGAGCCGACGTCGACCATCATCTTGAAGGCCTGGCCGAGCAGGAAGTCGCCAACCAGCACGCTCGCCTCGTTGCCCCAGAGGAGCCGCGCCGTGGTCTTGCCCCGGCGCAAGTTGCTCTCGTCGACCACGTCATCATGCAGCAGCGTCGCCGTATGCATGAACTCGACGCTCGCCGCGAGCCGCACATGTCCGTCGCCTTCATAGCCGCACAGTCGCGCAGCGGCGAGGGTGAGCATGGGGCGCAGGCGCTTGCCGCCGGAGTCGATCAGATGGCGGGCAAGCTCGGGGATAAGCTCGACATTGGACCTCGCGCGGTCGAGGATGATGTGGTTGACATGAGCCATGTCCTCCTCGACAAGCGCGGCAAGCGGTTGAAGACTTGCCTTCGCATCCTGAGCCCCAGCAAGCTTGACGACAACTCCCACGGGATTTCTCCTGAAAATCGGCCAAAGTTTCGGTGAAATTGGCCGAAAAACCACCTTTTCTCCTATTTGTCGAATATTGTCGGGGCTCGCATGCCGAGGTCAAGGCGCTAGGCCTTGAGACTAAAGGACACGGGATCAGGCGATGAAAGAATTGCTTCGCTCCAACGATGCAGTGCTTCTGTCCTATGTCAGCGCCTTGATGGACGAGGCCGATATCGGCTTCGTTGTTGCCGACACCAATATGAGCGTGCTCGAAGGCTCGATCGGCGCGCTACCCCGGCGCGTTCTGGTAGAGGCCGCAAAGATCGCACGGGCGCGCGGCATTCTCACCGAGGCCGGCATCGGCCATGTCATCTCCCAAGAAGAGCAGGGTTAGCAGCAGAAGCACCGCCGCCAGCGCCGACGCCTTTCTCGGCGGCCGGCTCACCATCATTCAGCCGCGTGGCGGACACAGGGCAGGGAGCGATGCAGTGTTCCTCGCCGCCGCCGTGCCTGCGCGAGGTGGCAGATGCGTGGTCGATGTAGGCGCAGGAGTCGGTGTCGCGGGTCTCTGCCTCGCCGCACGCGTTCCCGATGTTGAGGTAACGGCAGTCGAGATCGACGCCGAGCTTTGCGCCCTTGCCGGGCAAAACGCTGCTCGAAATGGCTTCGGCGACAGAGTGAGGGTGATCAATGCCGATGTGACCGCGCCAGCCAGCGCGCTCGGCGTGGCGGGCCTTGAGCGCGAAGTCTACGACGAGGTGATCGCTAACCCGCCGTTCCACACTGAAGGCGCCGTGCAACCCGCCCCGGATCGGGCGCGTGCCGCCGCCCATGTCATAGGTGCCGAGGGTCTGATTGCCTGGGTGCGCTTCTTCGTGACTTTCGCCGCATCTAAGGGGCGGCTCACGCTAATTCATCGCGCCGAATGCCTGGGCGAACTTCTCGGTCTGCTCGACGGCAGGTTCGGCGGCATCGCGGTTTTCCCGCTCTTCCCAAAGGAGGGCGAGCCGGCGACCCGCATCATTGTGCAAGGCCGGAAGGGAAGCAGGGCAGCGACGCGCCTGCTGCCCGGCCTCGTGCTTCATGGGCATGACGGTCGTTACACAGCAAAGGCTGAAGCCGTGTTACGTGGCGGTGAGGCGCTTGACCTCGGCGAGTAAAAAAGGAAGGGCCGCCGCCTTGGGGGGATAGGCGGCAGCCCTCATTAGCCCGAGCGTGAGGAGCGACCCTCGGGCTCGCAAGATCCGCTAGTAGCAGATCCTGACCTCACGATAGACGGTCTTGAAGTAGTAGCTGTAGCTGTACTGATCCCAGATCCTCAGCGTGACGGGACGGGTCTCGTAGTGGCAGCTCGAGTAGCTGTACGACGGATAGTCGGCGTATAGCGAGAAGTTGTAATAGCCCCGGTAGTGGGCGGAGGCAGGTGAGGCAGCGCCGAGCGCGACAGCGGTAAGGGCGGCTGCGGCAATCAGGGTCTTCTTCAGCATCGGGGTCACTCCTGTATGGCGCCATCAGCGCCGGTTTAGTTCATCGAGCAGAGGAACCTCCCTCGCTCATGATGCCGTTCTAGCTGGAGCGCTCTGAACTGAAGCTGAGCCCATCATTCATCTGTCGTTCAGGGTAAAAGCCCGGGCCAAAAAAGCCGAAGGGCCACTTCCGAGCTCGGGAATGGCCCTTCGTAAATCGATGAGCGCCTCGGCGGCGCGCGTGCCTAATACCAGCCGCGCCAGTAGCGTCCGCGCCAATAGGGATAATAGCCGTAGGGATAGCCGTAATAATAGGCATAGGGACGGTAGTAGGGCCGATAGCCGTACCAGCCGTACCGGGGCCCGACATAGACGTTCACACCGGGACCCCATCCCCAGCCGCGGCGCCAGCCCGCTTCCGCCGAGTTGGGGGAAAGCGTGACAAGGGCAAGCGCAAGCGCTCCCACTGCCACGACCAAAGTCGCAAGCTTGCTCATTTAAGTAAGAGAAACTGGCGGCGTTCTTGGTCAAAAAACGCGCCGCCAAGGTGGGCCGTTCCCCACCGTCAAAGCTAACTATAGCAAGGAACTAAGACTGCCGGATGTGGGTCAAAGCGTTGCATTTACCAAGCGCTTAAGAGGCTCCTTGATCTGGCCTTTATTGGCACAGAGGCAGTTCGCGCCTTGATTTGACCCGCTACGGCTGTACGGTGTTCCCATGACCGATTTGTTGGATGACCCGGCCTCCTCGGACCGTCAAGGATGGTTGAGCTATCTCCCGGCCTCATGGACGAAGCGCGGGCCGCTGATCCCGGTGCTTAGATTCAGCGGGGCAATCGGGGTGATCACGCCGCTCCGCCCGGGGCTTTCGCTGTCGACCAGCGCATCGGCGATCGAGAAGGCCTTCTCGATGCGCGGTGCCAAGGCCATTGCCATCCAGATCAACTCGCCTGGCGGCTCGGCCGTGCAGTCGATGCTGATCTACAAACGCATCAGAGCCCTCGCCGCCGAGAAGAACCTCAAGGTCTATGTCTTTGCCGAGGATGTCGCGGCCTCCGGCGGCTATCTGCTCGCGCTTGCCGGCGATGAGATCTATGCCGATCCGAGCTCGATCGTCGGCTCGATCGGCGTCATCACCGCGACCTTCGGCTTAAGCAAATTGATCGACAAAATCGGCGTCGAGCGCCGCGTCTATACCGCCGGGGCAAGCAAGGATACCCTCGATATCTTCCTGCCCGAGAAGTCCGAAGACGTCGAGCGCATCAAGGCGATCCAGAACGACGTGCATCGCGCTTTCATCGATCTCGTCAAGGCGCGGCGCGGCGCCAAGATCGCGAAGGCCGGCGACACGCTCTTCAATGGCGAGTTCTGGAGCGGGCAGAAAGCAGCCGAGCTCGGCCTGATCGACGGGCTCTCGGACTTGCGCACCAAGATGCGCGAGATTTACGGCGACGAGGTTCGTCTCAAGTTTGTCATGCCGTCCACCTCTTGGCTCCGCCGCAGGCGCGGCGTCTTTGCCGAAGGTGGCGCCTTCGACTTCAGCTTCTCACCTGGCGGATTTGCCGCCGACCTCATCTCAGCGATCGAAGCGCGCGCGCTCTGGTCGCGTTTCGGACTCTAAGCGATGCCGCAAGTGCTCCTTCTGTTCGCCGCAGGCGCAGGCCTGCTTCTCGCCGGGCGGCGGTGGTACCTGCAAGAGCGGCGGCGTATCGCTGCCGAGCTGCGCGCCGCAGAGGAGGCCCTCGCCGAGCGCGATGCCAAGCCCATCGAGCGGCTGGAACGCGACCCGGCGACCGGCGTCTATCGGCCGAGGGCGATGTCGCGAGGCACCGAGAGCGCACGCCATTAACGCGGCGCCCATTGTTATCCCCCATAGACTGTGGCTTACCTTGCGTTGCAAGCGCGGCGCTTAAGACTGAACATGAGCAAAAGTGCAAAATCTACTCGCTCCAACGAGCCGCTGTCGTTTCAGGACCTGATCCTGAGGCTCGAGCGTTTTTGGGCTGACCAGGGGTGCGTCATCCTTCAGCCATACGACGTGGAGATGGGGGCAGGGACCTTTCATCCCGCGACCGCACTGCGCTCGCTTGGGCCCAAGCCCTGGCGCGCGGCCTATGTGCAACCATCGCGGAGGCCCAAGGATGGCCGCTATGGCGAGAACCCCAACCGGCTCCAGCATTACTATCAATTCCAAGTGATCCTTAAGCCGTCGCCACCAGACATTCAGGACCTCTACCTCGATAGCCTCTACGCCATCGGCATCGATCCTTCGAACCACGACATCCGCTTTGTCGAGGACGACTGGGAGAGCCCGACGCTCGGCGCCTGGGGGCTTGGCTGGGAGGTGTGGCTCGACGGCATGGAAGTGTCGCAGTTCACCTACTTCCAGCAGGTCGGCGGCTTCGACTGCGATCCCGTGTCGGGCGAACTGACCTACGGGCTCGAACGTCTCGCCATGTACGTCCAAGGGGTCGACAATGTGTTCGACCTCAACTTCAACGGCGGCGTCGGCAAGGACAAGGTCACCTATGGCGACGTCTTCCTTCAGGCCGAGCAGGAATATTCGCGCTACAATTTCGAAGCTGCCGACACCGCGAAACTGCTCGAGCATTTCCGCGACGCGGAGGCCGAGTGCAAGTCGCTGCTCGCCAAGGGCGAGGGCCGCGACCGCCACTTGATGGTGCTGCCCGCCTACGACCAGGCGATCAAGGCCTCCCACATCTTCAATCTGCTTGACGCCCGCGGCGTGATCTCGGTCACCGAGCGGCAGGCTTATATCTTGCGCGTGCGCGAGCTAGCCAAAGCATGCTGTGCTGCGTGGCTCAAGACCGAGGCCGGCGGCAACGCGTATGCTTGAAGTCTATCGCGACGAGCGGAATGCACCGCCACAGGAGCGCGCGCTCGCGCTGAAGCCCAAGCTGAGATCATGGACCGGGCGGGTGTGGCGTTGGCACCCCGAGGCATTCCAGCTCATGCTCAAGCTCGACGCGAGCTTGAGCGTCTCCGAGGTCAAGAACAGCGAATTGCGAGCGGCGCTCTCGCCTTTCGCTGCCGAGCTTGCGAGCTTTGCGCTCTACCTCGACTACACCGACGAGGGCAAGCTGCCTTTCACTTGGGCAGTGGGCGCCTTCAACGTCGAGCGGGGAAAGGGCGCCTTCATGCGCTTCTACGATTTCCTCAAGACGCCACCCGCACAGGTTTTGGTGCCGCTCCTGCCGGTCGCTGGCGCCCAGTCAGACCTGATCTTAGGTGTCGTTCCCTATCGTCTTGAAACGAATCTGCTTGTCTTCCTCATCGCTGAATACGACATCGCTTCCATAACCGCATTGGCTAGGCATGACTGAGCTTCTACTTGAGCTGTTCTCCGAAGAGATCCCGGCGCGGATGCAAGCGCGCGCGAGAGAGGACCTAGCGCGGCTGCTTGGCGATGCTCTTGGCGAGGCTGGGCTCGAGTTCAACGAGATAAAGACCTTCGCTACGCCGCGGCGCTTGACCGCAGTGGTCGAGGGACTGCCGTCGCGCTCGCCAGACATCAGGGAGGAGAAGAAGGGCCCGCGCGTCGATGCCCCTGACGCTGCGATCAAGGGCTTTCTCAAATCGGCAGGACTTGCTTCTGCCGATCAGGCTGAGAGGCGCGATGACAAGAAGGGGGCTTATTACGTAGCTCTGCTGGAACGACCGGGCCGTGCGACGGAAGAGGTCATCGCCGAGATCGTGCCCGAGCTGGTGAAGACTTTCCTGTGGCCCAAGTCGATGCGCTGGGGCTATGGCCGCTTGCGCTGGGTGCGGCCACTTCACTCCATCGTCTGCCTGCTCGATGGCGAGGTTGTTCCATTCGAGGTTGACGGCATCAGGAGCGGCAACGAGACGCGGGGCCACCGCTTCATGGCGCCTGAGCCTTTCAAGGTGAAGCGCTTCAGGGATTACAAAGAGAAACTGCGTGAAGCGAAAGTCATCCTGGATCGTGATGAGCGGGCGCGGGTCATTCTGGAAGGCGCCCGCAAAGCGGCAGAAAAGGAAGAACTGACGCTCGTCGAGGACGATGCGCTGCTCGCCGAGAATGCCGGGCTCACCGAGTGGCCAGTGGTGCTGATGGGCTCGTTCGACGAGGAATTTCTTTCAGTGCCGCCTGAGGTGCTCACGACCTCGATGAAGGCGCACCAGAAATGCTTCTCGTTGCGAATGAAGGACGGTGCGCTCGCCAACCGCTTCATCGTCGTCGCCAATCTCGAAGCACGCGACAAGGGCAAGGCCATCGTCGCCGGCAATGAGCGGGTGATCCGCGCCCGGCTAGCCGACGCCAAGTTCTTCTTCGAGCAGGACCGCAAGGTCATGCTCCCGGATCGCGTGCCCAAACTTAAGGAGATCGTGTTCCACGAGAAGCTCGGCTCGCAATATGAGCGCGTGCAGCGAGTGTGGCGGCTGGCGCGCGAGCTCGCGCCGTCGGTCGGGGCAGACCCAGACCTCGCCGAGCGCGCAGCGATCCTGGCCAAGGCCGACCTCGTGAGCCTGATGGTGGGCGAGTTTCCCGAGCTGCAAGGCGTGATGGGCCGCTACTACGCGTTGGATCAGGAGGAGAACGAAGCAGTCGCCGAGGCGATTGCCGCTCATTACAAACCGCTAGGTCCATCCGATGACGTGCCGCGCGAGCCTGTGGCGATCGCGGTGGCCCTCGCGGACAAGCTCGACATGCTGGTCGGCTTCTGGGCGATCGACGAGAAGCCTACCGGATCAAAAGATCCCTACGCGCTCCGCCGCGCGGTGCTTGGCATCATCCGCATTGTGCTGGAGAACGATTTGCGCCTGCGGCTCGCGGAGTACCTGCTGACGCATCGAGTCATGGCCAAATTTGACCCTGCTATTCACAATTTAGCGGACAGCCTTCTTTCTTTTTTTGCCGATCGCCTCAAAGTGTATCTCCGCGATCAGGGCGCGCGACACGATCTGGTCGATGCGGTGTTCGCGCTCGGCGGCGACGATCTGCTCATGATCGTGCGCCGCGTCGAGGCGCTCGGACGATTCCTCGACACTGAGGACGGCGAGCACCTGCTCGTCGGAACCAAGCGCGCCATCAACATCTTGCGCATCGAGGAGAAGAAGGATTCTCGCAAATACGACGAGGCGCCCGATCCCCTTCTGTTCAAGCGACCGGAAGAAAAGGCGCTGGCCAAAGCCGTGGACGCGGTCGAGAAAGCTGCTGCAGCTGCCGTCGCGCGCGAGGACTTCGAAGCTGCCATGGCCGAGATGGCCAAGCTGCGAACGCCGGTCGATGAGTTTTTCGACCACGTAACGGTCAATGCGACAGATCCGGACCTTCGCGCCAATCGCTTGCGCCTGTTGAACCAGATCCGCGCCACTACGTTAACCGTCGCCGACTTCTCCCGAATCGAAGGATAGGCGTTCCGGTTGCACAAAGTGCCACAAGCAAGTGCAAGCCCGTTGCGGTAAGGGCAACGGTCGCTTAAGGCACTGCCGGAGCCGATTGAGTAAAATGATTGATCATCTTTTCGTCTATGGCACACTCCGCGCTGACAGCGGACATACAATGGCGCGCCGCCTTCGCGCCGGAGCAAGGTATGTCGGCAAGGGAAGCGCCGCAGGCTCCCTCTACGATTTCGGTGATCATCCCGGCGCGGTCTTCGCCCGCGATTCGAGATACCGCGTGAAAGGCGATGTTTTCAGGCTAGGGTCGAATCCGCGCGTTCTGACCGACCTGGACAGATATGAGGGCGTGAGCCAAGACGAGGACTCCGACGAGGCGTTTTTCCATCGTGTCATCGTTGAAGTGAAACTCGACACCGGCGATATGGTCCAAGCCTGGGCTTACGCCCTGAAAGAAACGCCCCGAGCGCGACTGATTGGCAGCGGCGATTTCATTGCCGACCGGCGCATCCGCAATCCCCAGCCATTGCGCCCCTAAACCTTTTCCGCGCACGCCAGTTTGTAAGAAGTGTGTCAGGCGGCTAAAAGTCGCGCCACGGGCGAAACCATGGACCAACCCATGACGACTGCCGAGAAGGCCGCAAGCCCTGCGCCGAAATGGGTGTACCGCTTCGGCGCGGGCCGCGCCGACGGCTCGGCTGAAGATCGCGATATCCTTGGCGGCAAGGGCGCCTACCTTGCCGAGATGTCGCGGCTTGGGCTCGCGGTGCCGCCCGGCTTCACCATCTCTGCCGAGCTCTGCTCCGTCTATTACGACCTTGGCGAGACGCTGCCGGAGGAACTCAAGCCGATGGTGGACGCGGCGCTCGTGGAGGTCGGCAAGATTGCCGGCGCGAAGTTCGGCGACGTCGACAACCCTCTGCTCGTCTCGGTCAGGTCGGGCTCACGCGCTTCCATGCCCGGCATGATGGACACCGTGCTTAATCTCGGTCTCAACGATCAGACCGTTGAGGGCCTCGCGCGGCGCTCGAACGACGGGAGATTCGCCTATGACACCTATCGCCGCTTCATCCAGATGTATGCCGACGTGGTGCTTGGCCTCGACCATGAGCTATTCGAGGAGATCCTGGAGAACTACAAAAATCTGAAGGGCTTCGAGCTCGATACTGAGTTGAAGGCAGAGGATTGGCTGCCGATCGTCGAGCGCTTCAAGTCGCTGGTCGCAACCGAGCTCGGCGAACCATTTCCGCAGGACCTGCACGCGCAGCTCTGGGGCGCTATCGCCGCAGTGTTTGGCTCCTGGCAAAATGCCCGCGCCATCGCCTATCGCCGCCTGCACAACATTCCCGACGATTGGGGCACCGCTGTCACCATCCAGGCTATGGTGTTCGGCAATAGGGGCGAGCGGAGCGCAACCGGTGTCGTGTTCACCCGCAATCCTTCGACCGGCGACAATGAGCTTTACGGCGAATTCCTGGTCAATGCCCAGGGCGAGGACGTCGTGGCCGGCTTGCGCACGCCGCAAGCCCTGACTGAGGCGGCGCGTGAGATCTCCGGCTCGAGCCGCCCGTCGCTCGAACGCCTCATGCCCGATGTGTTCTCTGAGCTCAAAAGCGCCTGCGTCAGGCTCGAAGCGCATTTCCGCGACATCCAGGACATCGAGTTCACGGTCCAGGAGGGGCAGCTCTTCATCCTGCAGACCCGCTCTGGTAAGCGCTCGACCCAGGCCGCGCTCAAGATCGCCGTCGACATGGCAGGCGAGGGGTTGATCACCCGCGAGGAGGCGGTCGCAAGCATCAATGCCGCCCAGCTCGATCAATTGCTCCATCCGACGCTTGATCCCAACGCCGAGCGCACCGTGCTCGCCAAGGGATTGCCGGCCTCGCCGGGAGCGGCGGCAGGCGAGCTCGTGTTCGATGCTGACGAAGCCGTGCATTTCAAAGCGCAAGGCCATACCGTGATCCTTGCCCGCGTCGAGACCTCGCCGGAGGATGTGCAGGGCATGCATGCCGCCGCGGGGATCCTCACCACGCGCGGCGGGATGACGAGCCATGCCGCGGTCGTGGCGCGCGGCATGGGGCGCCCCTGCGTGGTGGGCGCCTCAACGGTCGCCATCGACCTCGAGCGCGAAACGCTACAGGCCAATGGTGTGCTTCTGCACAAGGGCGACTTCATCACAATCGACGGATCGACCGGACAGATCATCAAGGGCCGCGTACCGATGCGCGAGCCCAAGCTCTCAGACGATTTCAACGCCCTGATGCAATGGGCGGACGGCTTCCGCCGCATGAAGGTGCGTGCCAATGCCGATAACCCCGCCGATGCACGCCAGGCGCGGGCTTTTGGCGCCGAAGGCATCGGGCTCTGCCGCACCGAGCACATGTTCTTCGAGGAGTCGCGCATCCTCGCCATGCGCGAGATGATCCTCGCCGAGGACCAGGAGGGCCGCCGCCGCGCGCTCGCCAAGCTCTTGCCGGCGCAGCGGCAAGACTTCATCGAGCTGTTCGAGATCATGGCCGGGCTGCCGGTGACCATCCGCCTGCTCGATCCGCCGCTGCACGAATTCCTGCCGCATGGCGACGAGATTATCGGCGAGGTCGCTGCGAGCATGGGCGCGAGCGTGGCGCGGCTCAAACGCCGCATCACCGCCTTGAGCGAGTTCAACCCAATGCTCGGCCAGCGCGGCTCGCGGCTGCTCGTAAGCTACCCCGAGATCGTCGAGATGCAGGCCCGGGCCATCTTCGAAGCGGCGATCGAGGCGGGTAAGGCGCTGCACGAGCGCGTCATGCCCGAGATCATGGTGCCGCTCGTGGTCGCAAAATCCGAACTCGACCTTGTCAAGGAGCGCATTGCGGCGCTCGCGCGCGAGGTCGAGAAGGAGCGGGGCACTAATGTTGCCTATTCCGTGGGGACCATGGTCGAGCTGCCGCGCGCCTGTCTGATGGCCGGCGAGATTGGCAAGAGCGCCGACTTCTTCTCCTTTGGCACCAACGACCTTACTCAGACGACGTTTGGGCTCAGCCGCGACGATGCCGGGCGGTTCTTAGGGGACTACGTTGAGAAGGGGATCATCCATGATGATCCGTTCGTCACCCTCGACAAGGCGGTCGCCGAGCTGATGCAGATCGGGGTGGAGCGCGGGCGGAAGGCTAGGGCCGACCTCAAGATGGGGATTTGCGGCGAGCATGGCGGCGACCCGGAAACCATTGGGTTCTGTGAGAAAGTCGCGCTGAATTATGTATCCTGTTCACCTTACCGAGTGCCCGTCGCCCGCCTTGCCGCGGCCCAAGCGGCGCTCCGGAACCGCTAACCGATAATTAAAATACCCGGTCCCCCAAAGCATAACAACGGTTAGAGGAAAGGCTAATAAGCGCTACGTCATCGGCATTTGTAGCCGCCAGCTTGGTTTCCATGGGTCGTCTCCAGCAAAAAGCCCTCCGACCCGGAGAATGGGGGCTAAGTCAGCACGGAGGGCTGGCTGA
>DASSLP010000126.1:0-4744 GCA_035689365.1 Methyloceanibacter sp. | reverse complement strand
ATCCGATCGACGGCAAAGGTCCGATCGAGTTCAGCGAGAAGCGCCGCGTCGACGTGAAGGCGCCGGGCATCATCCCGCGCCAATCGGTGCACGAGCCGATGCAGACCGGCCTCAAGGCCATCGATGCGCTGATCCCCATCGGCCGCGGCCAGCGCGAGCTCATTATCGGCGACCGCCAGACGGGCAAGACCGCCATCATCCTCGATACCATCCTCAATCAGAAATCCGTCAACGCGCTCAACGACGAGAAGACCAAGCTCTACTGCATCTACGTCGCCGTCGGCCAGAAGCGCTCGACCGTCGCCCAGTTCGTCAAGGTGCTGGAGGACAACGGTGCGCTGCCCTATTCGACCGTGGTCGCCGCCACTGCCTCGGACCCGGCGCCGATGCAATATCTCGCGCCCTTCTCAGGCTGTGCCATGGGCGAATATTTCCGCGACAACGGCATGCACGCGCTCGTCACCTATGACGACCTTTCCAAGCAAGCCGTAGCCTATCGCCAGATGTCGCTTCTGCTCAGGCGCCCCCCCGGGCGTGAGGCCTATCCGGGCGACGTGTTCTATCTCCACTCTCGCCTCTTGGAGCGCGCCGCCAAGCTTAATAAGGATAACGGCTCTGGCTCACTGACTGCTCTCCCCGTGATCGAAACGCAGGCGAACGACGTGTCGGCCTATATCCCGACCAACGTGATCTCCATTACTGACGGGCAGATCTTCCTCGAAACCGACCTGTTCTATCAGGGCATCCGACCCGCGGTGAACGTGGGTCTCTCGGTCTCGCGCGTGGGCTCTTCAGCTCAGGTAAAAGCGATGAAGCAGGTAGCCGGCAAGATCAAAGGGGAGCTTGCGCAGTATCGCGAGATGGCGGCCTTCGCCCAGTTCGGCTCAGACCTCGATGTCACCACGCAGCGCCTTCTCAATCGCGGCGCCCGGCTGACCGAACTCCTGAAGCAACCGCAATTCTCCCCGATGAAGGTCGAGGAGCAGGTAGTCGTGATCTATGCCGGCGTTAATGGCTATCTCGACCCGATCAAGGTCTCGGACGTGCGGCGCTTCGAGGATGAGCTGCTGCGGTTCATGCGCACCGATCATCCTGAGATTCTCGACTCGATTCGCGACAAGAAGGAGATATCCAAAGAGACCGGCGATAAGCTGAAAGCGACGGTCGACAAGTTCGCCAAGGACTTCGGGTGAGTGGCCCATGCCCTCGCTGAAGGACCTGCGCAAACGTATTGCCTCCGTCAAGGCGACGCAGAAGATCACCAAGGCCATGCAGATGGTGGCCGCCGCGAAGCTCAGGCGTGCGCAAAGCGCAGCCGAGGCGGCGCGGCCTTATGCCTCGCGCATGGAAACGGTGCTCGCCAACCTCGCCACGGCGCTGCAGGGGCGCGAAGGCGGTCCTCCGTTGATGGTCGGCACCGGCAAGGATACCGTCCACTTGCTCGTGGTCTGCACCGGTGAGCGCGGGCTGTGCGGCGCCTTCAATTCGGCTATCGTGCGGCTCGCCCGCGAGCACATCAACCGTCTGCTCGCCGACGGCAAACAGGTAAAGCTCCTGTGCGTGGGACGGAAGGGCTACGACCAGCTCAAGCGGCTCTACGCGCCGCTCATCATCGAGACGATCGAGCTCAAAGGCGTGCGACAGCTCGGCTTTGAGCATGCCGAAAAGGTCTCGGACAAGATCCTTGAGCTTTACGGCACCGGCGCCTTCGATGTCGCCACGCTGTTCTTCTCGCGCTTCCGCTCCGTCATCAGCCAAATACCGACGGCGCAGCAAATCATCCCGGCGACGATCCCGGCCGATGCTGCGCCAGAGGCAGCGCTCGGCGGAGCCGTCTACGAATATGAGCCAGACGAGGCTGAGATTCTGACGGACCTCCTGCCGCTGAACATCACCGTCCAGGTCTTCAAGGCGCTGCTCGAAAATGCAGCCTCTGAGCAGGGCGCCCGCATGAGCGCCATGGATAACGCCACCCGCAATGCCGGCGACATGATCGGCAGGCTGACACTCAACTACAACCGTACCCGCCAGGCGATGATCACCAAGGAACTGATCGAGATCATCTCCGGCGCAGAAGCATTATGATAGAGACAGTGAAACATGCATGAGCAAAAAAGGAAGTCCGAGATGGCCCGCAAGTCTCCTGTGGTCGCCGAGACCAAGAAGCAAGAGAAGAGGATCGCCGAGGGCGTAGGACCCAAGGGCCATGTACGCCAGGTCATGGGCGCCGTGGTCGACGTGCAGTTCGATGACAATCTGCCCGAGATTTTGAACGCGCTTGAGACCGAAAACCACGGCAATCGCCTGGTGCTAGAGGTTGCCCAGCATCTCGGCGAGAACACAGTGCGCACTGTTGCCATGGACTCGACCGAAGGCTTGGTGCGCGGCCAGGAAGTCGTCGATACCGGCGAGCCGATCGCAATCCCCGTGGGTGACGAAACCCTTGGCCGCATCATGAACGTGGTGGGCGAGGTGGTCGACGAGGCTGGCCCGATCAAGACCGCGGAGAAGCGCCCGATCCACCAGCCTGCACCATCCTATGTCGATCAGTCGACCGAGGCCGAGATTCTCGTTACGGGCATCAAGGTGGTCGATCTACTCGCGCCTTACGCCAAGGGTGGCAAGATCGGCCTGTTCGGCGGTGCGGGCGTCGGTAAGACCGTGATCATCATGGAGTTGATCAACAACATTGCCAAAGCCCATGGCGGATATTCAGTGTTCGCAGGCGTCGGCGAGCGCACGCGCGAAGGCAACGACCTCTATCACGAGATGATCGACTCCGGCGTGAACAAGGACCCCCGCAAGGAGGGCACGGCCAAAGGCTCCAAATGCGCGCTGGTCTACGGCCAGATGAACGAGCCGCCGGGGGCCCGCGCCCGTGTCGGCCTTTCCGGGCTGACCGTCGCCGAATATTTCCGCGATCAGGGGCAGGACGTGCTGTTCTTCGTGGACAACATTTTCCGCTTCACGCAAGCAGGCTCGGAAGTATCGGCGCTGCTCGGACGCATTCCTTCGGCCGTGGGCTATCAGCCGACGCTCGCCACCGATATGGGCGCGCTTCAGGAGCGCATCACCACGACGCAAAAAGGCTCGATCACCTCAGTGCAGGCGATCTACGTGCCGGCCGACGACTTGACTGATCCCGCGCCGGCTACGTCCTTTGCGCATCTCGACGCGACGACGGTCTTGTCGCGCTCCATCGCCGAGAAAGGCATCTATCCCGCTGTGGACCCCCTCGACTCGACTTCGCGCATGCTCGATCCACGCATCGTCGGCGAGGAGCATTATGCGGTCGCCCGCCGCGTGCAGGAGATCCTCCAGCGCTACAAGGCGCTCCAGGACATCATTGCCATTCTCGGCATGGACGAGCTGTCGGAGGAGGACAAGATTTCGGTTGCGCGTGCGCGCAAGATCGAGCGCTTCCTGTCACAACCTTTCCACGTGGCCGAGGTGTTTACCGGCTCTTCGGGCGTGTTCGTCAACCTCGCCGATACCATCAAGGACTTCAAGGGCCTGTGTAACGGTGACTACGATCATCTTCCTGAGGCCGCTTTCTACATGGTCGGCACCATCGAGGAGGCCGTCGCCAAGGCGGAGAAGCTCGCCGCCGAGGCCGCCTAAACATGTCTGACAGCTTCAAGTTCGAGCTGGTCTCGCCCGAACGCTTGCTTGTCTCGGGCAGCGTGGAGCAGGTAGTCGTGCCGGGCGCCGAAGGCGAAATGACCGTGCTTGCGCATCACGCACCGCTTCTGACCACGCTCAGGCCTGGCCTGCTCGATATCAGGTATCCAGGCGGAGAGCATAAGCGCTTCTTCGTACGCGGTGGCTTTGCCGAGGTGAGCCCCGCAGGGCTTATCGTCCTTGCCGAGACTGCTATCGACCTTGTCGAGCTCGACTCGGCTCAGCTCAGCCAGGCGATCAAGGACAGCGAGGAGGATGTGGCCGACGCCGCCGACAATAGCGCCCGCGACCGGGCACAGACAAAGCTCGACCACCTGCGCCAGGTGCAAAGCACCCTCAATCTCTAGTCTCTGCGCAACGCCGGGAACTGATTTCGCGCGAAAAGCCTTCCTTAAATGACCCAATCCAACTGCCCCTAGGGCCCTGCGGCCAGCTCTTGTTATAAGGGGCCCAAACGAAGAATAGGCTTCCCTTCGGGGCCGGCCACACCTCCGAGGGAGCGGGGCGGACAAGGGATATGCAGCAAAAGACCCAGCCGAAACGCATCCGATCCCTAAGCTTCGGTATTGAGCGACTTGGTCTGACCGCGCTGCGTTATCCGCTCGTCGTTGCGGTTGTTATTGCCGCGATCACCGTGATGGCAGGCCTCGGCTACTCGAGGTTACGGGTGGACGATTCGCTTTCCGAGCTGTTCCGTACCGACACGCCGGAGTTCCGCGACTACGAAACAATCTCCAAGCGCTTTCCTTCGAGCGAGTACGACGTCCTCATCGTGGTAAGCGGGGACAAGCTGCTAGAGCGGAAATCGATCCAGGCGCTCCGCGAGCTCATCATCAATCTGCAATTCGTGGACGGCATGGCGGGCGAGGTGTCGCTGTTCTCCGCCCGCGAGGCGCCAGAGCCCGGTAAGGTTCCCGGCCCGGTCTTCCCCGCCAAGCTTCCGACCGGCGCGGACTACGCCAAGCTTATCGACCAAGTCCGCAACAATGAGATCATCAAGGGCAAGCTGCTTTCCGATGATGGTACCCTAACGCTCATCCTGCTCGCGCTCGATCGCCAGGTC
>DASSLP010000125.1:0-6351 GCA_035689365.1 Methyloceanibacter sp. | reverse complement strand
CGATTGGCAGATGCCGAAGCTCGATGGAATCGAGACCTCCAGGCGCACCATTAAGCTCGACGTACCTAGCCCGCCGCACCTCGTCATGGTGACCGCCTACGGCCGCGAGGACGTGCTAAAACAAGCTGAGGAGAGCGGCATTGAGAGCGTGCTGGTCAAACCGGTGACCTCGTCAACTCTTTTCGACACCACGCTTGCAGTACTCCAGACTTCCGACAGTTCGCCCGACATACCGCCAAGCGCCGTCTTTCTCGATGTAACCCGTACGCGAGGGGCGCGGGTGCTGCTGGTCGAGGACAACGAGATCAATCAGGAAGTTGCTGTCGGTCAACTGGAGGACGCCAAGGTCCAGGTCGATCTCGCGGAGAACGGCGAGGTCGCCGTCCGGATGGTCCAGGATAACCAGTATGATCTTGTGCTGATGGATATGCAGATGCCTGTAATGGATGGCATCGAAGCCACGCGCGTTATCAGGTCGGATCCACGCTTCGGCGATTTACCCATCATTGCAATGACCGCTAACGCGATGGCGGCCGACCGGGATAGGTGTCTTGAGGCAGGGATGAACGATCACATAGCGAAGCCGATCGAGCCCGAGAATTGTTCAGGGTGCTGGTGCAATGGATACGGAGCGGCAGCGTCAGCCAGCCGGCACCCAGCGATATTTGAAACCAAAAGCTGCAAACTGACACCTGTGCGCAGGAAGCGCGTGCCCGGCAGGCGGATTGTAACAACTGCAGCCTTCCCGCTTTGCAGCTGCCTCGGCCTTGGGTCAGAAGCTGACACCGGAGTCGGTACGTCTGGTTTGGGTCGACAACGGACCATAGGTGACGATCAGGTACTACTAGAAGAAGACCGCCACGGGTCAAAGGTAAGCCCTTGAACGGGGAAACTGCCGGTTCTGGGTTTTGTGAGGACTTTCCCCGAGTAACCGGTTCCTCGGGCGAATTTAATTACCTACAACATGAATGTCCTGTTTTCGCCGGGAGGCAAACGCGCTTGGGGCCTGCTTAGCGACGGCGGGAAAGAGAGCTGGCTAGGCCGTCCCGATGCCGCGATCCAAGCCGCCATTCGGAGTGGCGCGCAATAGCGAGACCGCCCTTGGCAGCGAAGGATATCGTAATGCCGCCACCTAGGATGCAGTCGATGGTGCTCGATCGGGCGGGTAAGCCGCTCCGCGCGGCGGAGCTGTCGGTGCCCGAGCCTGGCCCCGACCAGATCCTCATCAAGGTCGCCGCTTGCGGCGTGTGCCGCACCGACCTCCATGTGCTCGATGGCGAGCTCACGCATCCGAAGCTTCCGCTCGTGCTCGGCCATGAAATCGTCGGGCGCATCGAAGGCCTAGGCGACAAGGTGCGAGGCTTTGCCATCGGTGAGCGCGTAGGCGTGCCGTGGCTCGGCTTCACAGACGGCACCTGCTTCTACTGCCGCTCCGGCCGCGAGAACCTCTGCGACAATCCACGCTTCACCGGCTATCAGATCGACGGCGGCTATGCCCAATACACCGTCGCTGATGCGCGCTACGTCTTCCCCATTCCCGAAGGTTACAGCGATGCCGAAGCGGCGCCGCTGCTCTGCGCCGGCCTGATTGGCTATCGCTCGCTGAAGATGACCGGCGAGCCGATCGCCGGACAACCGTTGCGGCTTGGCGTCTACGGCTTTGGCGCCGCGGCGCATATCGTGGCACAGGTGGCGCGCCATCAGAACCGCGAGATCTATGCCTTCACGCGGCCTGGCGATGAGAAGGCGCAAGACTTCGCGAAAAGCCTACGCGCGGTGTGGGCTGGAGGCTCAGACGAGATCCCACCAGAGCCGCTCGATAGCGCCATCATCTTCGCGAGCGTCGGCGCGCTCGTGCCTGCGGCGCTCAAAGCGGTACGCAAAGGCGGCATCGTGGTGTGCGGCGGCATCCACATGAGCGATATCCCGAGCTTCCCTTACGAGATTCTGTGGGAGGAGCGCGTGCTGCGCTCGGTCGCAAACCTCACGCGCGACGATGCACGCGAATTTCTGACGCTCGCGCCGAAGGTGCCGGTCAAGACTACGGTCGTGCCGATGCCGTTGAGTCAAGCCAACGAGGCGCTCGCTCGTCTGCGCAAGGGCGAGCTGACGGGGGCCGCCGTGCTCATTCCGGGCGCTTAGCGTCCTTGCCGATCTCGATGTCGACGCCCTTGTCCTTGGAGATCTCGCCTTGGAATCCGGGCACGTCAATCTTCACGATCTCTCGATGCGTGCGCTGATAATAGATGTAGCCAAGCACGCCGAGGGCGACCACCACCGCGCCAAGCAAAAAGGCGAGCGCCGGACTCAAGCCCTTTCTCTTACCTTCATCGGCCATCGCATTCCTCCAGGCTAATTCGTTCTGATCGAACGGCTGTTTGGCGGGACCGGTTCCGGCCCTCAACGTCAAGCTTGACGAAGATCAAGGCGAGGCGTCAGATCAAGGCCAAGTAAAGAAATACACATATTTCCCGGAGGAGTCCCCCATGTTGCACCAAGTCATCGAGACCCTGAATGCGCGCGTCGCCATGCGGCCGCGTTACGACAATTTCATCGGCGGCAAGTGGGTAGCGCCGGTCGACGGCAAATATTTCGACAATATCAGCCCGATCACCGGCAAGCCGGTGTGCCAGATCGCGCGCTCTCAGGCCGCGGACGTCGAGCTTGCGCTCGATGCCGCCCACAAGGCGAAGGACGCCTGGGGCAAGATGGCACCGGCCAAGCGCGCAGAGGTCCTGAACAAAATCGCCGATCGCATGCAGGAAAATCTCTCAGTGCTCGCGGCTGTCGAGACCATCGACAACGGCAAGCCTATCCGCGAGACGAGCTTCGCTGACATTCCCTTGGCAATCGATCACTTCCGCTATTTCGCCGCCTGTATCCGCGCGCAGGAAGGCACGCTCGGCGAGATCGACCACGAGACCGTGGCCTACCACTACCATGAGCCGCTCGGCGTGGTCGGGCAGATCATCCCGTGGAACTTCCCGATCCTCATGGCGGCGTGGAAGCTCGCCCCGGCGCTCGCCGCAGGCAACTGCGTGGTGCTGAAGCCCGCCGAGCAGACGCCGATGTCGATCATGGTGCTGATGGATCTCATCGGCGATATCCTGCCGCCCGGCGTGCTCGATGTGGTTAACGGCTTCGGCGTTGAGGCCGGCAAGCCGCTTGCCCAGAACAAGCGCATCAACAAGGTGGCATTCACCGGCGAGACCACGACCGGCCGGCTCATCATGCAATATGCGAGCGAGAACCTGATCCCGGTCACCCTCGAGCTCGGCGGCAAATCGCCAAACATCTTTTTCGCCGACGTGATGGCCGAGGACGATGACTTCTTCGACAAGACGCTCGAAGGCTTCACCATGTTCGCGCTGAACCAGGGCGAGGTATGCACCTGTCCGTCGCGCGCGCTGGTGCAGCGCTCGATCTACGATAAGTTCATGGAGAAGGCAGTCGCCCGCGTTAACAAGATCAAGCAGGGCAATCCGCTCGATCAATCCACCATGATCGGCGCGCAAGCCTCGAACGATCAGCTCGAGAAGATTCTGTCCTATGTCGATATCGGCAAAAAGGAAGGAGCTGAGCTGCTTACCGGCGGCGAGCGGGCCAAGCTCAACGGCGAGCTCGCCGAGGGCTATTACATGAAGCCCACGGTGTTCGCCGGCCACAACAAGATGCGCATCTTCCAGGAGGAGATCTTCGGACCGGTGCTATCCGTCACCACCTTCGAAGATGAGGACGAGGCGCTGGCAATCGCCAACGACACGCTATATGGGCTCGGCGCCGGTGTGTGGACGCGAGACATCAATCGCGCCTACAGCTTCGGTCGCGGCATCCAGGCAGGACGGGTGTGGACGAATTGCTACCACCTCTATCCCGCCCATGCGGCGTTCGGCGGCTACAAGAAATCGGGCATCGGGCGCGAGACGCACAAGATGATGCTCGACCATTACCAGCAAACCAAGAACGTGCTGGTGAGCTACAGCCCGAAGGCGCTCGGCTTCTTCTAAGAGCGCGGCCTGCCTCTACAGTGCGCAAGGGGCCGCGCCTTAGGCACGGCCCCTTCGACGAGTGCCCCTCCCTTTAAGCGGCTCGCCGCTTGCAATGAGAAACCGTGTCGCGGTGCGGTAGCGAACGCGCACTGCGCCTCATATCGAGTTCGAAGACGCCGGGCACTATGATGACCGCGCGCGGATAATTTCCCGACTCGAACATTGCGAACTTGAGCGCGGCGGCGCGATCGACAAAGAGTCCGCCACAGTCGCCGGTCTGATCTCGGACGACCCAATTTTCATGGCTGTCCTGCCCCATCATGAAGGGCGAGGAGCTGCAACAAGCGGGGTCTGCTTGTCCCATGAAAAGATCCTTCTCAACATTGCACGCACGAAATGTGCCCGTAGCCGCATAGGAATGCGAGACGGAACAGCGCCTCCTGTTATAAGTTCGCTATAAGGCGGCCGTGAGGAGGAGCCCTATGGTCGAAAGGGTGCTTGCGACTGAAGCCACGCTCAATCTGATCGAGCGGCTCAAGCAGAAGCACGGGCCGCTGATGTTCCATCAGTCTGGCGGCTGCTGCGACGGCTCGGCACCGATGTGCTACGCCGCCGGCGAATTCCGCGTCGGCGGCAACGACGTGAAGCTCGGGCAGATCGGCGGCTGCGACGTCTATATGGATGCCGACCAGTTCGACTATTGGAAGCACACCCAACTCATCATCGATGTTGTTCCAGGGCGTGGCCACGGCTTCACGCTCGAGGCGCCTGAAGGCTTGCGCTTTCTCACGCGAAGCCGCGTGTTCACCGATGAAGAGGCTGATGCTCTCGCCAAGGATCCGGCTGGCGTCTAGCGCCCGCCATCGATCTCAGCGGCCCTGAAGGAAGAGGTCGACCCTGCGCAAGAAGGGCGGCATGGAGCGATATCGCGCGGTCCTGGACCGGACGTGAGTCGCGGATTTGGCATTTTCCGCTGTCTTGGTCTTTGCATGTGCGGCGGGCGTGTCGTCGTCCACGGAACTGGCTGCGACTTGCGTCGCTGGTTTGGCATCCGCAGTCTTGGTCTTTGCGTGGCGAGCGGACAAGTCCTCATCAACGGAAATCGCGTGGGTCTGGCACCCTTCTTTCTGGGTCTCCGGCGCGCCAGCCGCTACGGCTGACGAGCCGGCGCCACAAAAGGGTTGGTTTCTACCGCCCTGCTGTTCTTCTCGACACACTCATCGAGCCGTTCGAATGCCGCCGTGCTCTTGTCGAGCGGAACCTTGATGGTGGCGCCGGCGCCGACCACGTTCAAAGCGCTCGCCGCGCGCAGGCTTTGCGTGAATTTCTTGTCCTTGATGTCGATCGAAACGGAGTTCGACTCGGCAGCGACTTGATCGTCGAAGCTCAACGATCCGAGATTGATCTTTACCGGATATTGCTTGCCGCGGTCGAGCTTCCAGTTCGGCGACGACAGCACGAGGCTTAAGCCGTCGTCGGTGCGGACGAAATCCGCCACGATATCGTCGTCGAGCTTGCGGCTGATCGAGCAGCGGTCGAACTTGTCGGACTTGAAGGTCGCCTCGATCTCCCAAGGCCCGATCGTGTCGGACTTGCGCTCCTCGGCAGCCTGGCTCCCTCGGAATGGAAGCCCGAGAACGGCAACAATAGCAACGCCGTAGCAAACGAGATGAGACGTGGAAATCAGACCAGTCCTGCGCATGGTTTCACCCCGTCGAGACTGATGACGCGGGGTAGAACGCGCGCCACTGTCGGCTAGTTCCGCGGCCAACGAAGGCGCGAAGCTCTCTCCTGCCCCAGTACGTCGCTCAAGATGTTGTTGCAGCAGGGGTGCGCATTTGCGATTTGCTTTCCAGCTGACGGCGAATAAGTCGCGGAGACCGATGATCCGTTGCCTAGGTCTCCGCCTTGACATGCGGCGAGGACTGGCCATTTATCCCTCCTGGGGATTCGCGATCTCCCCATGAGGCGCAAGGCTGAAGCATCGCGTTCCGCTCCTCACGAGAGGAGGGACGCATCATGTCAGCGCCAACGACGATCTCCACCGACAAATTGTTTCGACTGATCGGCACGCCGAAGTGCCCCACGCTGTTCGACGTGCGGCAGCCGCATGAGTTCGACGCCGACCCGCATCTCATTCCCTCCTCAATCCACTGCCCGGCGAGTGAGCTAGACGACTGTCCCGAAAGGTTCGGTGGCTCTGCTGCCATTGTGATCTGCCCCAGACGGGCTCGAGCTTGAGCCAAGGCGCGGCCGCTTTGTTCCGCTATCGCGGCATTTCCGCGGAAACACTTACAGGGGGGTTCGAAGCATGGAGGCAGGCGGAACTTCCATTGGTGCTCTTTGCCAAGCTTCCGCCCGT
>DASSLP010000124.1:0-11076 GCA_035689365.1 Methyloceanibacter sp. | reverse complement strand
GCGACTTCGAATAGAAGGCCTGCGCCTTGGCGAGATTGGCGTCGGGGTTCTTCAAGAACTCTGCTTTGGCCTGCTCGTTGCTGAAGCAGTAGGTCTTGCCTTTGATGTTGGCGTTGACCGAGCAATCGGTCTTCACCTGTTTGCTGTTGGCAAGGCCCTCGGTGCACATATTGTTGAACTCGCCTGTTACCGCGAACGCGGCCGTGGCGAGTCCAAGCGCAAATGCGCCGGCAAGCGCCGACGTTACGAACGTCCTCTTCATGGGTCGTCTCCTATGGGGGTTTCCGCCCACTTGGGCAGCAAATAAAACGCCCGGGCGGGGGCGCCCGTTCCCAATCCCGCGACCGCCTCAGTGATAGGGCTTGGAGATCATCCAGGTCTGCGCCGGCACCTTGGCGCAGGAATTGGCGACCACGGCGGTCAGGTCGGGCGAGTTAGGCCCTGGATTGTCGAGGCAGCGGGGATAAATCCGCATGTCCTCGTTGATCAGTGCGATGCGGTCGTTCCATTTGAGCGCGTCGGCCGTCTCGGCCTTGGCCTCGAGCTGCTTGGTCAAATCGGCGACCTTGGCCTCGAGCGTATCGACCGCCTGGCTTAGGCAGGCGAGCCGCTCCTCGACCGCGCCTTGGCTGCAATCGGCGGCAAGCGCGCGCGAAACGGGCAGGGCTTGGCCTAAGCTGAAAGCGGCGAAGCCCAGGGCGAGAGCGACGGTGTGGCTAATGGGCGTTCGCATCCGAAGGTCCTCCTGGTCGAGCGACTCCTGTTCTCCGCCAGTCTATGCGAACACCAGGGACGCGGGGAGAAGCGAGGCGCCCCCAGGGGTGGCCGCTCACGTCATCGTGAAACCACGATCGGCTGCTCCGACTGGACTATGACCGCCTTCGCCGACATTCCCCCCGGCCTCATGCGGAAATTCGTCATCCGCACCGCGCTGTGGATCGTCTTTCTCGGCCTCGTGCTGTTCGGCGCGGCCGGCACGATCCACTGGCCTCAGGGTCGGATCTATCTCGGGTTCCTCGCCGTCGTGAGTTTCGTGAGCGGGCCTTGGCTAGCCAAGCATGACCCGGAGCTTTTCAGGGAACGCCTCGGTTCGCTCTTTCAGCGCGAGCAGAAGAGCTGGGACAAGCTCTGGGTGATCGCGATGATGGTGGTCTGGCTCGGCGGGCTCGTGCTGATGGCGCTCGACGGGGGCCGCTATCACTGGTCGCACGTTCCTCTGTGGATGCAGGTCGTGGGCTTCATTCTGATTTGTGTCGGCTTCTGGCTCTCGATGCTCACCTTCAAAGCGAACAGCTACGCGGCGCCGGTGGTCAAGATCCAGAAGGAGCGCGGGCACCGGGTGGTGACCACCGGGCCTTACGCCTATGTGCGCCATCCGATGTATTCCGGGGCCCTGCTATTCGCCGCGGGCACGTCGCTTCTGTTCGGATCGTGGTGGGGCCTTCTACCTGTCGCCCTGTTCGGCGTGCTGATCGCCGTGAGGGCGGTGCTCGAGGAAGAGACCCTCAAGGCCGAGCTCGAGGGCTATGCTGACTATGCGGCCCACGTCCGCTACCGGCTGGTCCCACTGGTTTGGTAGCTCACGCCCGCGCCTCTGCTGCATGAAGGCACCCCCCGCGGCAAGTCGCTCTTCATCTTTCGGCCCTAACTTTTCCTGCTAATTGCCGGTCCAGTGCTCGAGCCTCTGCTCGTGTCAAGGCTTCAAATGGCATACTGGCCGTAACCAGGATCGCGGGATTTCGCATGTCGAGGATCAAAGGCGCTGCTATCGCCGCCGGCCTGCTCGGAGCATCGCTCGCGGGCTGCGCCGAGCCCGCGCCGCACGACTTCACCCTGGTGGGCCAGCGTCCGGCCAAGGCCGAGGAGGCCCACATTACGCTCCAAGGTGCCGAGAACGCTTGCAAGGAGGACACCAAGAAGAAGGGCATAGCCAACATGCTCGCCATCTTCTCGCGGCTCCGCCCGGGGTCCGCCGACAAGGATTACATCGCCTGCATGAAGGCCCGGGGCTTCGAGGTCACCCAATAGGGCACCTTCTTCGCCCCCGACTTCCAGCCTCTATAAATGGCCTCAATCAAGGTGTAGGTTGCCGCCACTTGAGATCCCTTCCGCGCGGTTGGTCGGAATAGCCGATCCGCCGGGCGGTTTTGCACGCGAGGTCGGGGTAAGGTGCGGGACATTCTCCAAGGCAATCGGCGAGCCAAGCTCATCGACTGGCTTAAGATCGATTCCTCGATCGACTCTGGTCTCTACAATTCTTGGACCCGCTTCCTCGATTGGTGGAGCGGCTATTCCTCCTTCTTCAACAAATTCGAGGTTAAGGGCTTCGTCCGCGCGTTGAACGAGCTCGCCTGCGAAGGGCTGACGCTCGGCGCCGGCGCTCTCCTCGTGCTCGCCGCCTTCGCGCTCCCGGCTTTCGAGATCGCGCAAGGCAAGATGAACCTGTCCGACGAGTACAGCGTCACCTTCCTCGACCGCTACGGCAATGAGATCGGCAAGCGCGGCCTGTTGCGCGACGACTCGGTGCCTCTCGACGAGATTCCCGACGTGATGATCAAGGCGACACTTGCCACCGAGGACCGGCGCTTCTTCGAGCATTTCGGGGTCGACGTCATGGGCACGTTCCGCGCCCTCGCCGCCAACGCCCGCCATGACACGGTCGTGCAGGGCGGTAGCTCGCTCACTCAGCAGCTCGCCAAGAACATGTTTCTGTCGCCTGAGCGTTCTCTGAGCCGCAAGATCAAAGAAGCGCTCATCGCCATCTATCTCGAGAACCACTACACCAAGCCCGAGATCCTCAAGCTCTATTTCGACCGCGCCTATCTCGGCGGCGGCTCCTACGGCGTCGAGGCCGCGGCCCAGTATTATTTCGGCAAGTCGATTCGCGATGTGAACCTCGCCGAGGCGGCCATGCTCGCCGGCATGTTCAAGGCGCCGACCCGCTATGCGCCTCACGTCAATCTTGCCGCCTCGCGCGCCCGCGCCAACGAGGTGCTGAGCAACATGGTCGAGGCCGGCTTCATGAGCGAGGGCCAGGTCTATGGTGCGCGCATGAACCCCGCCAAGATCGTCGAGCGCGGCGAGTCGCAAACCCCCGACTACTTCCTCGACTGGGCCTTCGAGGAGGTGCAGCGGATCATGCACGGCAAGGAGGATCACATCCTCGTTGCCCGAACGACGGTCGATACCGGACTGCAACGGATGGCCGAAGACGCGCTCGAAGGCACCATCGCCCAATCCGGCCGCGCCCGTCATTTCGAGCAAGGCGCCATGGTCGTCATGGAAACTGACGGCGCGGTGCGCGCGTTGGTCGGCGGCAAAGACTATGGCGAGAGCCAGTTCAATCGCGCCACGCACGCCTATCGGCAGCCAGGCTCGTCCTTTAAGCCTTACGTCTACATCACTGCTTTCGAGACGGGAAAGTACACGCCAAACACCATCGTGAGCGGTGGAGGTGCCGCTTGCGGCCACTGGGCGCCCAAGAACTTCGCCGCCGGCGAGAGCAACACTATGGCGCTCCACGATGCGCTTGCCCATTCGATTAACACCATCGCGGTCAAGGTCTCCCTCGATGTCGGTCGCGAGAAGGTGCTGGAGACCATGAAGAAGCTCGGCATCACGCGCCTCAAAAAGACGTGCTCGCTCGCGCTTGGCGATCAGGGGCTCACGCCGCTCGAGCACACCGAAAATTATGCGGTGTTCGCCTCAGGCGGCCTTGAAGTTCGCGCCTACGGCATCGAGGAGATCCGCGGCCTTGCGAGCGAGCAGGTGCTCTACAATCACGACCGCGACGAGCCGCCGCGGAAGCAAATTTTCTCGCGCAAATCGGTCGAGATGCTGAACACCATGCTGCAACAGGTGGTCACCGGCGGAACGGGCCGCGCGGCGGGTCTCGACTACACCTATGCCATCGGCAAGACTGGAACGAGCTCAGCGTTCCGCGATGCATGGTTTATGGGCATCACCGGTCAATACGTGGCGGGCGTTTGGATCGGCAATGATGACTTCACGCCAATGTCGCGAGTGACCGGCGGCAGTTTCCCAGCTCAGACCTGGCATGCCTTCATGGTCGCTGCGCATGATACCGACAACATCGCGCAGATCCCGGGCATCGCGGTCCATCCAGTGCAAGCGGCGGAGCAGCAGCGGCTCGCCGCCGCCGCCGCCCAGAATGCCTCCGCTGCCGCCGAAGAAGCTCCTGCGCCGGCACCGGCTGAAAGTGTCAAGGACATGTCGCAAGCGACACGAGAGGTGCTTGAGAAGATCAGCGCGCTGCTCAAGGATGCACGGCGTCTTACGCCGAGCGATGCGAGCAAGCCGGACCGCGCCGAGGCCTCCCCGCCTCCGGCGACCGACGCTTCACCGAAGCCGAGTCTCGCTTCGGCCAACAGCGCGGAAGCGGCGCCCAGCAATGCCGAAGCTCCGCCGCAACCGCAGACCGGGCAGACTTCCACGCCGGCCGAGCCACAAACCGCTCTGTCCATCGGACGGGACGATGCTGCGCCGGCTCCCCACTAGCCGGGCCATCTCGGCTTGCCAGCAACGGATGCCGACCACTTGACTAGCGCGCTCACCAACCTGCCGTTCGTGCTCTCCTCCTCGCCTACTGCCCGGCGCGAGGACGAAGTCACACATTCGATGCGGGACCTCGCTTATTTCATCGGAACGTTTGCAGTTGCGCTCCTGCTCGGCATCGGATCGGCTTGGTACATGATCGAGTACGGCTCGCCGCTGACGACCACGAAAGTCGGGCCTTGGGCGAGCTGGGACAGTGAGGGCAAGCCGGATGCCGATCCTTACACCAGAGCTCACGTCGCGCGCAGCGGTAGGCTCCCGCTCTCATCCACCGTTGCTCGTTATTTCGTGGCGCGCACCGACAGCAACGGTCATGTGCTTTCCTCGTCTTGCGAGTACACGATCGAGGGCTCCCCGCTGAACGCCCGCTGGTGGTCGATTGCGGTCTATGACGAATATGGCGGACTGATCGACAATCCCACCAGTCGCTACAGCTTCAACAGCGAGGAGCTGCTTCGGCATTCCGACGGCACGTTTCGCATAAATCTCGCAAGCACGGCCCGTCCGGAGAACTGGCTACCAAGCGGCACAGACGGCCAAACCCTGATCCTGATGTTGCGTATCTATAGTCCGCGGGAGACCGATTCTCTGGGCATCGGATTGATTCCACGCGAACGGCTGCCGAAGATCGAGCGCAAGTCATGCGAGTAAGGATCCCCGGTCTTTATATCGTGCTCGGCCTCGTGCTTGCCGGGCTCATCCACATCATCGCCGTACTCACGCTGCCCATGCTCGCACCGAAAAACGCCCATGCACGGCTCGCCGCCCTCGGGCCCGCCAATACCATGATCGAGCTGCCCGCTGCGGCGCCCGGTCGCCAAGTCATGCCGATGATGGCGCCCGATGTGCGCTACGCCTTCTGCCGCTTCGACCTGGCCAATGGGCCGGTGCGGCTCAAGGCGGCGGTGCCTGATGACCTTTGGCTCATCGCACTGTACACGCCGGAGGGAGACAATTTCTACTCGGTAGCCGGCGCCGATATGAAGCGGGCCGAGATCGATCTCGTCATTACCGGGGCAGATCAGACCGTCGAGGAGGCTGGCGCTGACGCACCCGAGAGTTCCGATGAGGTCGTGGTGGTGAATTCGCCGGTGACCGAGGGCGTTGCTCTGATTCGCGCGCCGCTTGTGGGGCCAAGTCGCTCTGCGCGCGCCGAGCAGGCGCTTAAGACCACCTCCTGCGGTCCCTACTCCAAAGCAGGCTGAGGCCCCTACGACTTCTTGCGCGCCCTCTGCATGCGCCGTCTAGATGGCGTTCCGCTCTGCCGCGGGCTGTCGCCCGAGGCGCGGCGATCGATCCTGACGCCAGGGAAGATGATGATCTCGCCGAGCGAGCCCTGCACGGGACTGGCGATCCGGCTTGCGGCCTCCTCGCTGCGGCGGAATTCCAGGATGACGGCCATTCCCAACTCTCCAAGCTCGATCGTGCCGTGTGCCCGGCCGATATTTAGGCGCAGGTAGGGTTAACGAACTCCTAACCGGCGCTCCCCTCCTCTCCGCCCGTGTCGACCGCGGCATCGCCGAGAAAGTGCCGCCCGGCTTTGTCTTCGACCTCGATGATCCAGAGATCAGGATCAAACTCTCTCTGGCGCGCTAGATATTCCTGCACCTCAATGAGACTGACGGCGCGGTTTCCGAAGCAGGTCATCCAGCAGCGCTCCGTCTCGCTGCCCACCAGCCCCGCCGGCGCAGGGCCGTAGAGCAACATCGTACCGTCGAGCCGGTCGATGCAGATGAAGATCGCGCCCGCCGCTTCGTCGCCGCGCCGCGTAATCACCACGGGAACGCCTTGCGCCTGGCAGCGGCGCAAGTAGGCCCTCACCCAAATTTCGCTCTTGATGCGCATCGACGACCTCTCACCGAGCTTAGCGCTCGGCGGCAGTCTTCGTCAGGTCGTGCCCGGTGACGCGCTTGAGCTCGCGGAGCAATTCAGGCGTGATGCGGCCAGTCGCGGCCATCTTGCGGTCGCGCTGAAACGCCGTGATCGCGCGGGTCGTTGCCTCTCCCATGGCTCCGTCCGCGCGTCCCGGCGCATAGCCAAGATCGGCCAGCGTCTGCTGCACGGCTTTGACGGTGGCATCGACCTTGGACTTATCCGCAGAGTCGGTTGCTTGTTTCGACGCTACGCCGTCAGCCGTGGTGGGTTTGGATTTGGCAGTGCCGCTTGTGACCACTTTGACGGAGCCGGTTGCGCCCCCGGTTTGCAGGCTTGCGCCGAGCAAAATGCGCCGCAGCAGTTCATCAGAGGCGGCGCCCGTCACCGGAAGGCCCTGACTCTTCTGATAGGCTGAGATCGCCGCGCGCGTTTTGTCGCTTGGCTTGCCATCGATGGGTCCGACGTCGAAACCTCGGGTGGCAAGCTCGCGCTGCACGGCACGCAGCAGAAGGTCCGACGCCCCTTGGTCGACCTTAAGAGGCGGCAGGTCGGTGCTGACCGGGGGAAGTTTTGCAGGATCGGCCGGCGGAGGGCTGATGGTCGTGGTCACGACGTGCCGTGGCGGCAGAGCGCCGGCGACGACCGCCACGCCATGCAGGTCCTGCAGGTAGAGCGCGTTGTAGATGATGAAGCCCGTCAGGCCAATGAAGGCCAGAAAAACGAGCCGCGCCGGTAATACGCCCATCGCTATGGTGAAGTTCTAGAGGTCCCGAACACAAAGGGGCGTGCCTGCCCCTTCGTCAGCCATCTTGGAGTCCGAAGCTAAAGAGTTGCTAAACGCGCGGACTCGTCTGAAAAGCCCGGATTTCAGCGCCGCCAAATCGCTTCATGCCGCCGAGACGGCGCGCGACTGGAGACGCCCCTCGAGCGATTCGTCGCGGTTGTTGAGCGGCAGCGTGATGGTAGCGGTCGTGCCCTTGCCGAGCGTGCTTGCCAGATCGAACTTGCCTCCGTGCAGCCGCGCCAATCCCTTGACCAACGACAGGCCGAGGCCGGCGCCGTCATAGCTCCCGCGACAGGAGTTGCTAGCCTGCACGAAAGGATTGCCGAGCTTGGGAAGATCCGCGGCAGCGATCCCGATGCCGTCATCAGCCACGACGAGCTCGACGGCTCCATTCGATGCTCGCGCCGAGACCCGCACAGTGCCGCCGGGATTGGTGAACTTAATGGCGTTCGAGATCACGTTGATGAGCATCTGCTTGCAGGCGCGCTTATCAGCCAAAAGCATCGGCATTGCCGGCATCACATCAATGGTAAGCTGGACCGGCTTCTGCTCGGCGATATGGCGCATGAGGTCACAGCAAGACGTCACCAACGACGCCACGTCGAATGGCTCTTTGACTATCTTGAACTTGCCCGTCTCGATCTTCGACATGTCCAGGATGTCGTTGACGACGTTCAAGAGATGCTCGCCGCTCTCATGGATGAGATGCGCATAATCGCGGTAACGCTCTTCACCGAGCGTGCCGAACAGCTCGCGGTTAAGGATCTCGGAGAAACCCATGATCGCAGTAAGCGGCGTACGCAGCTCATGACTCATATTGGCGAGGAATTGGGTCTTGATGCGATTAGCGTTCTCGGCCTCCTCGCGCGTCCGCACGAGCTCGGCTTCCTGCGCCTTGCGGTCTGAGATATCGCGGGTGATGGCAACGATCGAGCACCGGTGAGGCGCCGCAGCGTCCACGCTGCGCACCCCCGGCTTGCAGCGCATCTCGGCCCAGATGTAGCGCGCCGGTTCGGGCCCGGCGGCGCGACGCACTCTGAACTCCACGGCCGTCGGCTCGTTGCCGGCATGGCACCGCGACAAAGCCGTGAGGTATGCAGGCCTGTCAGCAACGTGCACGCGCTTGAAAAGTCCATCGCCCAGGATCTTCTGCGCGGGCTCGCCGAAAAGTTGCTGGGCGCCAAGCGAGGCGAACACTACACGGCCCTTCTCGTCGTGGCGCGTGATCATGTCCGCCACGTTGTCGGCGAGTAACCGATAGTGCTCCTCACCGGCCGGGACTGCGTTCCCCGGGCGTTTGTGCGCATGTTGGATCATTATTGTCAGTGCCGCGGCGAACGGCACCACCACCATCCACGGAATCAGCCATGAGGCGACACCGCCTGTGAGCCAGGCGCAATAGGTGACAAAGCCTGCGAAGTTCGCCGCCGACAGCATGCGAGCCGTAACGAACTGTCCGGTCCTCGACAGGAAGATGGCGACGGCGATGGGCGACAGGAGCCAAAGGAAGACGATGGCGCTCGCCGGCGATGGCTTCCCAGCTACTACGAGATAGATGGGAAAGACACAGAGCGCGGCGAGCCCGCTAAGCACCTGCAAGGCGATGAAGGTCTGCTGGCGTGCGGCTGCAGCTGAGTCGCCGCGAACCGATTTGTGCACGAGCGAGCTGAAATAGGCGGCGAGCCCACGCACAGTTTCACGGTCAAACACGCGCTTCCCGGAGCGGGCCAACGCCGCTACGTCCCCGATGGTCTTGGGTGTGCACTATGACGGCGTGCGCTTAAGGAAGCTTAAAGCGCAGCAAACATCCCACGCTCCGATCACGAAGCAAGACGTACGCCCCATTCGGCAGCCTGCTGGCCGATAGCTAAAATTTGAAACAATGTAGCAGGGCATTAACAACCAATTACTCTGGAGTATTACTAAAAGACTAATCGTGTGATTGGCAGGATCGACGAGAATTTTCGATTCAAACTTTACCGATTACAGTGAAATTCCCTTATTTTCTCTGCGCTATAGTGCTCGGCTATAGGGAAATGATAGCGGCGCCAAAGCCGCAAGCGTCTGAACAGAGAGGGCAAGGCAATGATGTTTCTTATCCGCGCAGCCTTTTGGCTGATGATCCTTATCCTGTTGATTCCGACCGACGATAAGCAGCGGGCCGAGATGTACGGCACGGCAGAGGCGGCGGTGAAGGATGTGTCGAGTTTCTGCGACCGCAATCCGGAGACCTGTGCCAAGGGCCGGGACGTCATCGACGTGTTCATGCAGAAGGCCGAATTCGGCGCGCACATGTTGATGGACTTCATCAACGAACGCACAGGGGCTGTCAGCGACCAGCCTGCCGCATCCTGGCCGAATGCCGGCGCCGAAGGCGAAAGCGCAACCGCACCGGCAAGCTGGGGGACTGGCGCGTCGCAGGACACGCTGGTGCCGGCCGACCGCGAAGCCGACTGGTCTGGCCCTGACGGCTCAGGCACGTAAAACCCCGCCTGCCACAACAAGAGTTTGGCGGCCCCCCGCCTGCCTGGGGCGCGCATCCGGGACGGTTCTGCCCTTTCCCTCCCGGCTTGCGCGCCCCTTCCGTTGGCCCAATCGGCCTGATCCCGGTCGCAGCCGCGACCATTCCTGCCTATATTTGAGTCATGGATACTCTGAACGACACGCGGCAAGTACCGGGCTTCGACGAGATCCTCGCTGATTTCGCCTTCCTCGACGATTGGGAGGACCGTTACCGCTACGTGATCGAGCTCGGGCGCAAGCTTGAGCCCCTGTCCGAGGCCGACCGCTCTGCCGCCAACAAGGTACAAGGCTGCGTCAGTCAGGTCTGGCTCTCGACCAAGGTCGAGCCTGACGGCGGTAGCCCGCGCCTCAGCTTCGTCGGCGACAGCGACGCACATATTGTGCGCGGACTGATCGCCATCCTCTTCGCGCTTTATTCGGGCAAGACGGCCCAGCAGATCATAAGTATCGATGCGCCGCACACGCTCGGCCTTCTGCAACTCAGGGAGCACCTCACGCCGCAGCGCTCCAACGGCCTGATGGCCATGGTGAAGCGCATCAGGAGCGATGCTGAGTCCGCTCTCGCACAACACACTCTCCACTAATCTTTCGGCGATTCCTTTCCACGCCATGCGTCGAGCGTCGGGCGATAGTCCTTGGCGCCCCAATGGCGCAGACCTCGCGCCTTTCGAACCGCCGCATCGTCGGGCGCCATCAGCCCGTAATGTTTGGCAAGCCGCGTCAGCGCGATTTGCAGCACGACCTTGCCAGCCCGTGCCGGCCAGCCATTTGCCTTCTCGGCTTCCTCCAGACCTTTCAACTCGCAGCAAGTATCGACCAGGATGCCTGAGACCTCCGGCCCGACCGCCATCAGAGCACGCATCACCCGTTCCTTGGCGGCGATGACCTCGTCGCGCAGGTTTGCGGCATTCGAGGGGGCGCCGCGCCGCGTGCGGTCCTGCGGTGCGAACGCCGACCAGTTCGAGGTCATCCGCGGATTCATGTGCGCGAACCAGTAATCCGCGCGCAGGTGCTCACCAGCCCCATATTGTGGCCCGGAGATGAGGGGGCGGCGGGTGGCCGCGCGGAGGTCGTTGACGTCAACCTCGAACACCGCCGCTACCGCAGGATCGATAGCCCACCTGAGCTCGCGCTCGCTCGTCGCCAGAGGCGCGTTGACGCCACTTCTTATGCATTGGCTTTCCGCAGGCCGACTTGCAGTCATTGCTCTTGGCACCCGCCTATCCCCAGGCCAATCCTCGCCACCCGCGGCGCGCGTATGCTCAGGCTTCTGAGAGAGGAGGCGAGCAGATTGCAGCAGAAACTGCACACCGGATCAG
>DASSLP010000123.1:0-7982 GCA_035689365.1 Methyloceanibacter sp. | reverse complement strand
TGCCGAGCCCGGTGTCCTCGATGATCATGCGTGAGGCGCGGTGCTCGTGCACGATCTGGTAGCGGTCGCGCTCGGGCACGCCGAACGCTTCGACGATGGCGCGATGGGCCGCGTCGAGCAGGGATTTGAGCTCGCCGTCGGTACGTCCGGCGACAAGATCGAAACGAAGCAGTGGCATTTTTGGAAGAACCTCGCTTTACACAGTCTTGGCCATCTCGCGCAGCTTGAACTTCTGAATCTTACCCGTCGATGTTTTCGGCAATTCGACAAACACCACGTGGCGCGGGCATTTGTAGCGGGCGAGCTTCTCTTTGCACCAGGCGATGATCTCGTCCGCGCTCACTTGCGAGCCAGGTCGCGTCTCGACGAAGGCGCACGGCGTCTCGCCCCACTTTGCATCTGGCTTTGCCACCACGGCGGCGGCCAGCACCGCGGGATGTTTGTAGAGCACGTCCTCGACCTCGATCGACGAGATGTTCTCGCCGCCTGAGATGATGATGTCCTTGGAGCGGTCCTTGAGCTGAATATAGCCGTCGGGATACAGCACGCCGAGATCGCCCGAATGGAACCAGCCGTCGGCGAAGGCCTCCTCGGTCGCCTTAGGGTTTTTCAGGTAGCCCTTCATCACGATATTGCCGCGAAACATGACCTCGCCAAGGGTCTCGCCGTCGGGCGTGACCTTCTCCATGGTCTCCGGGTGCATCACCGTCAGATCCTCGAGCGCGTGATAGCGCACGCCCTGGCGGATGCGCTTGGCTAGCCGCTCCTCCTGCGGAAGCTCGTCCCACGCGGCGTGCCACTCGTTGAGCGTGGCTGGGCCATAGGTCTCGGTCAGGCCATAGAGATGGGTGAGCTCGAAGCCAGCCTCGTCCATCTTGGCGAGTACGGCTGCGGGGGGCGGCGCCGCGGCATGGCTGAAGGCGACGCGTTGGGGAAACGGGCGCCGCTCGTCATCGGTGGCATTGAGCAATGCGGCCATGACGAAAGGGGCGCCGGAGAGATGGGTCACTCCGTGGTCGCCTATCGCGTCGTACATCTGCTTCGCGCGGACGGCGCGCAGGCACACATGCGTGCCTGACACGAGGCTGATCGACCAGGGGAAGCACCAGCCGTTGCAGTGGAACATGGGCAGCGTCCAGAGATAGACCGGATGCTGGCCCATACCGGTGGCGACCGTGTTCGCGTAGCACATTAGCGCCGCGCCGCGGTGGTGGTAGACGACGCCCTTAGGATTGCCGGTCGTGCCGCTCGTGTAGTTGAGCGAGATTGCGTTCCACTCGTCCAACGGCATCGCCCAGCGAAACTCTGGGTCGCCGTCGGAGATGAGCTCCTCATAGTCGAGATTGCCGAGGCGCTCGCCCTCGACGCCGCATTGCAGGTCGCGATAGTCGACGAGCAGCGGCTTCACGTCGGCCTGGTCGAGCGCCTCCTTCAGCACCGGCCCGAACTCGGTGTCGCCGATGAGCACTTTGGTGCCGGCGTGATCGAGCATAAAGGCGATGGCCCCGGCATCGAGGCGCGTGTTGATGGAGTGCAGCACGGCGCCGGTCATCGGCACGCCGTAATGGACCTCGAGCATGGCCGGGGAATTGGCCAGCATTACCGAAATGGTGTCGCCGTCGCCAAATCCTCGCGAGGCGAGCGAGGAGGCAAGCTTGCGCGTGCGCGCGTAAAAATCTGCGTAAGTGATGCGTTCCTTGCCGTGGATGATGGCGGTGTGCGCGGGATGCACGCTCGCGGCCCGCTCCAAGAACACGAGCGGCGTCAGCGGCTGGTAATTAGCCGGGTTTTTATCGAGACCGATGTCGTAAGGGTTGGCCATCGCCATCCCCAAGGGGGCGTTTCCTTCCTGCACCCTAGCGAAGGCGAGAGCCAATCGGCAATTGGGAATCAAAAGTCAACGGTCGGCAGAGCGGAGATCGAAAAAATTCCTCCGATCTCCTCTCCGGCTTCCGATTTCTGTCACCCCGATTCAGCGATGGCTATAGTAGGCAAGCGCCGAGGCGAAGCCCGTGAAGCCACCAGCACCAGCGCCAAATACAGGAGATTGATCGAGTTCATGACGCACCTCGCGGTTAGATCGAGATGCGGTCTATCGCGCGAACGCCAAGCCTGCCTTGATCAGGGTCAAACGCCATCGGGAGGCGAAACGGCGACGGCAGCCGCTTTGTCGAGGTTACTCGGACGGCACGTCGGTGCGCTTCAGCTCTTTCAGCTTGGCGAACACGGAGTCGACGTCGGGCGCCTCTTCCTCCTTTTCGTGCGAGGACATCGCGGCCCGCGCCTCTTCAGCGAGTGCGGTGGCCATCGGCCGCTCAGGCTTAGGCTCGGGTTGAGGCGCGGCAGCCGCAAGCGCCTCCTCGGCGGGAAGCAAGGTTCCGGCCTTGGGCGGCTCGGCGATGCCGGCCTCTTTGCGCTCGCGCTCGATCCTTGCCGCAGCCTTCTTCACCTCGGCGTCGAGGTCGATCTGCGAGCAGAGACCGAGCGTTACCGGGTCCTGCGCCTGAAGGTTCGGCGAGTTCCAGTGGCTGCGCTCGCGGATGGTGATGATGGTCGGCTTGGTCGTGCCGACGAGGCGCATGATCTGCGAGTCCTTGAGCTCGGGATGGTTCTTGAGGAGCCACAAGATTGCATTAGGCCGATCCTGTCGGCGCGATACCGGCGTGTAGCGGGGACCGCGCTTGGTCTTGACCTCAGGCACCTCGACCTTCGGCTCGGAAAGCCTCAGCCGGTGTGTGGGATCCAACTCGGCGGCAGCGATCTCCTCGCGCGACAGTTGGCCGGAGGAGATCGGGTCCATGCCCTTGATGCCATGGGCTACGTCGCCGTCGGCAATGCCCTTCACCTCGAGCACGTGCAGGCCGCAGAACTCGGCGATCTGCTCGAAGGTGAGCGAGGTGTTGTCGACCAGCCATACGGCGGTCGCCTTGGGCATCAGAGGGGTACGGTGCATCGGCGTTCCTCAAGGGGATAACGGGCCTCTTCCGCCCCTTCGGCGAAAGAGAAAACTGAAATCAAATGAAGGGGAATAGCGTCTATATAGGGCGTCAGACGCCTGGACGCAAATGCCAAGAGGGGTGTGGAGCAGCTTCATCCCAAAAAATGGCGAGACTGGCATGAGCCGCTCAGCTTGCTTTACAATACTCCGTCCTAGGAGATTTCGCCCATGCCCGTCCGCTTCTCTGTTTGGCTTGCTACGTGCGGCCTTGCGCTATTTCTTTGCGGGTTTGTGGATTCCCAATCGGTGTCCGCACCTACGGTCACGCTCAACGTCTTAGAAGCGGGCGGTACCAAGACATATTCTGTGCCATGGACGCTCGGCTTGTCAGTGCTGGGGGTTCTGGAGCAAGGCCTTCCCGACGTTCCAACAAAGGAGCCTTTTCGCTCAACTACTTTCCGCAATATGGAGGCTATTTCATCTCGGCCATTGGCGGTGAGCCGGCGCCCGGCGAAAGCAAATATTCGAGGCTTTGTCTTACGCCCGCGGGCTCAGGCAGCACGACGATTGTCCTACCGATAGCGCCGAACAAAGTGCTGGTCGGGAAAGACGACACGGTCGTACTTGCCTTTGATCAGGATTGCCCGGGCACTTCCGCTTCCCACGCGCCTTAACCGCTCGTTATCCTACCGCCACCAGCACGATCTTGCCGATATGGGCAGGATCGTCGATGCGGCGATGTGCAGCCGCGGCATCCTTCAGCGGAAACGTGGAGTCGATTACCGGCCTGAACTTACCCTCTGCGATCAGCGGCCAGATGCGCTCCTCGATCACCTTCGCCATGCGCGCCTTGGCCTCTGCGTTTTGCACGCGTAGCGTCGAGCCGGTCAGCGTCAGGCGCCGCAACATGAGACGCATCAGATCGAGCTCGACCTTCGAACCCTTGAGGAAGGCGATCTGCACGATGCGCCCTTCGAGTGCCGCTGCTTTGAGATCGCGATCGATATAGTCGCCACCCACCATGTCGAGGATCACATCGACGCCGTTGCCCCCCGTCATCTCGCGCACGGCCTCGACGAAGTCTTCCTCGTGGTAGTTGATAGCGCGCACGGCCCCGAGCTCTCTGCAGATATGTGCCTTCTCCGCGCTCCCCACCGTGGCCATCACCTTGGCGCCGAGCGCCGTGGCGATCGGGATGGCGGTCGTGCCGATGCCGCTTGCCCCGCCATGCACGAGGAACCATTCGCCAGGCTCGAGCGCGGCGCGCTCGAACACATTGTGCCAGACCGTGAACACGGTCTCGGGCAAAGCGGCTGCCTCAACCATCGATAGTCCTTGCGGGACCGGCAATGTCGCTGTCTCCGGTGCCACAGCGAACTCGGCATAGCCGCCGCCACCGATCAGCGCGCAGACGGAATCGCCTTTCTTGAAGCGCGCGGGTCCAGGTCCAAGCGCCACGATCTTGCCGGCGACCTCCATGCCGAGAATATCCGGCGCGCCTTTGGGGGGAGGGTAGTGGCCCTGACGTTGGAACACGTCAGGGCGGTTGATGCCGGCGGCCTCGACCTTGATGAGGACTTCGCCAGGAGCGGGTGTGGGCACTGGACGCTCCACCGGCACCAGCACCTCAGGCCCGCCGGCACCCTTCGCCTCGATCACGGTCATCGTCTTCGGCAGCATCGCTTCATCCATTTCTCTCGTCGTGCCCAGGCTCCCACCTGGGCACCCATCCCGTTACGTCGCAGCTTGCTGAGGTGCTAGTGGAATGGATCGCCTGGTCAAGCCCGGCGATGACGTTAGAGAAGGAGGTGAGGCGGTGCTAGAATGCGCGCTCATGGACACTGACGACCTCGCGCCGCCGCCAAAGAAGCCCAAGAGCTACGAACTCGGTCAGGACTTGAGCAAGCTTTCGGTCGACGATCTCAAGGCTCTAATCGACGATCTCAAGACCGAGATCGCGCGCGTCGAGGCGATGCATGCGGCCAAGCAATCCTCAAAGAGTGCGGCAGAGGCTGTCTTCAAGCGTTAACGATACTGTTCCTTTAGGTAAATCGGCACTTAGGATTAACCCGATCTTAGGAGTCTCGCGCTAGGGTTTGCCTCATCCAGTCCTCTGGATCTGAGTGGCCTGTCCACTCTGTTTGACGCCTCCCTGTTAACTTCCTGAGCCGCCGCCTGGCGGCTCTTTTTTTGGCCTGATTCACAGCGTTTAACCTTTGCTGTCGGAAGACGACGACGGAACTTCCGCATGGGCATACTATGCCGCCGGCAGGGCGTGGACGGGAGTTGGCCGATGGCGGGGAGGTCAAAAAGCGGCGACCGTGACGATGGCGTGACGGTCTCGTTCGGTGCGAAATTCGCGCGCTCCGAGCAATTCAAGGCAGTTTTCCGCGAAGGCATGGCGCTCGTCGAGGCGGCAGCCACCTATCTTGACGGCGACGGGCGCAAAGAGGCGCGCAAGCTACGCCCGCCTCATTCGCTTGCCTACGCCACCGAGAGCATGCGGCTCACCACACGGCTGATGCAACTTGCCTCCTGGCTCCTGATCAGGCGTGCCGTGAGCGAAGGCGAACTCACGGCTGAGCAGGCGATTGAGGAGCAGCGCAAGATCAAGCTTCCGGCGAGTGGCAGCGATCAGCCTGCGCGCGATCTCGGCGCGCTGCCGCCGCGGCTACGCGAGCTGATCGAGCAGAGCATCAAGCTTCAGGCGCGGGTGATACGGCTTGACCGGATGTTGGGTTACAAGCAGCTTCCGCCTTCGGGCGAGGCCGAGCATCCGCTGAAGACGCAACTATCGCGGCTCCGCGCTGCCTTCGGCTCCGATGCCGACTAGGCGTCAGCCGGCTATTTGAGGAAGCCTTCGTATTTCCGCTTGAAGCGTGTGAGCCGTCCGCCGCGATCGACTAGGTGCTGTCCGCCGCCAGTCCAGGCCGGATGGGTTTTTGAATCGATGTCGAGCTTCAGCGTGTCTCCCTCGGACCCGTAGGTCGAGTAGGTGATGAACTCGGTGCCGTCGGTCATCACCACCTTGATGCGGTGATAATCGGGGTGAATGTCCTTCTTCATGGCGTCTGCCCTGCAAATCCAGGAATTTGTTGGAGCGAGCCTATAACGGAACTTGGCAGGCGGCACAAGCTGCGCCGTAACACCGCGCCGGCATCTAACCCTTTTCGCAAAGCCCGTGCGCCCTTAAAGTCCCCCCGAAACTTAAGAGCTCGGCGTCTTAATTGTGCAACTTGTAAACGCGAAATCTGACCCCCAAGACCGGCAGAAACAGGCCTTCACGCGCGATGCCGAAAGCAGCGAGGCAAGGCGTGGCTCGCTCAAGCCGCTGCTTGCGCTGAAACCTTATCTTCTTCGCCACAAGGGTATGCTTGCCGCGGCATTCGCCGCTCTGCTCGTCTCGGCGGGAGCGACGCTTGCGGTTCCGATGGCCGTGCGGCGCATGATCGATCTTGGCTTCTCGGGAATCGAGCCCGATCTCATCGACAAATATTTCGCAACCCTTGTTGGCATCGGACTGATCCTCGCTCTGGCGAGCGCCGCGCGCTTTTATTGCGTGAACTGGCTCGGCGAGCGCGTAGTGGCCGACATTCGCCGCGACGTCTTCAAGCACCTCACCGGCTTGAGCCCCGCCTTCTACGAGGTGTCGCATTCGGGCGAGGTGATGTCGCGGCTCACCGCGGACACCACGCAGATCAAGGCGGCGGCGAGCACGGTGATCTCGCAGGCGCTGCGCAATTTCCTGCTCCTCATCGGCGCCACCGTCATGATGGTGGTGACCAGCCCCAAGCTTTCGCTCGCTGTGCTCATCGCCATCCCCGTCATTGTCGTTCCGCTGGTCGCTTATGGGCGCTCGGTCAGGGCGCTGTCGCGCCGCGCCCAGGATACGCTCGCGCAAGCCTCTGCCTATGCGAGCGAGAGCCTCTCCCAGGTGCGCGTGCTGCAGGCCTTCACCCACGAGAAGGCGGCGGCGGCGCGGTTCGGCGAGGCGGTCGAGCGGTCCTTCGGTGCTGCGGACGCCCGGGCGAAGGCGCGCGCTGGGCTCACTGCAATTGCCATCTTTCTCACCTTCGCCAGCGTGGTCGGCGTGTTGTGGTACGGCGCCCAGGATGTGCTGTCTGGCATCATGACCGGCGGCAGGCTCTCGCAATTCGTGCTCTATGCCTTGCTCGCCGCGGCTTCGATGGGCGAGCTCAGCGAAGTGTGGGGCGAGATCAGCCAGGCCACAGGCGCGGCCGAGCGTCTTGGCGAACTGCTCCAGGTCAGGTCGGAGATCAAATCGCCAACCCGTCCCAAGGCGCTGCCGGTGCCGCCGCGCGGCGAGGTCGCTTTCCGCGACGTCTCGTTCTCCTACCCGCTCAGGCCCGAAACCAGCGCGCTATCGCAAGTGAGTTTCCGTATAGCGCCGGGAGAGCGGGTGGCGCTGGTCGGTCCGTCGGGCGCAGGCAAGACCACGATCTTCGCCCTTCTGCTTCGCTTCTATGACCCAAATTGTGGAGCGGTCGAGGTCGACGGCGTGCCGGCCAACGAGGCCGAGCTTGCCGCGCTTCGCTCCCGCTTTGCGCTCGTGCCGCAAGAGACCGCGCTGTTTGCCGACACGGTCGCTGCCAATATCGCTTACGGCGTCGAGAAGGCCGACCGCAGCGAGATTGAGGCGGCGGCAAAAGCGGCATTTGCCCATGACTTCATCGCGGCATTGCCGCAAGGCTACGAGACCATGCTCGGCGAGGGAGGCGTAACCCTATCGGCGGGGCAGCGGCAGAGAATTGCCATCGCCCGCGCCGTGTTGCGCAATGCCCCGATCCTACTGCTCGACGAGGCGACCAGCGCGCTCGACTCTGAGAGCGAGACACTGGTGCAGCGTGCACTCGACAAGATCATGGAAGGCCGCACCACGCTCGTCATCGCCCACCGGCTCGCCACCGTGATCCGCGCTGACCGTATCCTCGTGTTCGATCATGGGCGACTCGTAGAAGAGGGGACGCACCAGACTCTTATCGGCCGCGGCGGCGTTTATGCACGGCTCGCCGAGCTGCAATTC
>DASSLP010000122.1:0-3004 GCA_035689365.1 Methyloceanibacter sp. | reverse complement strand
GATTTGGCACTCCGGATAGGTGAGCTGCCGGACAGCAGCAGCCTGATCGCGACCCGGATCGGCTCGGTCTGTCGCGTCGTGTGCGGCAGCCCAGCCTATTTTGCGCGGCGGGGCGTGCCCGAGACTGTTGAGGAACTCGCCATGCACGACTGCATCACCTTCGAAGGGTTCCCGTATCCGGATTTCTGGATGTTCGCGACGGGAAGGTCCAATGTCTCCGCTGTGGTACATTCACGGCTTGTCGTGAATACAGCCGAGGCCGCCATCGACGCAGCAATTGCGGGCCTTGGGGTCACGCGCGTTCTCTCTTACCAAGTCGCGGCCGCGGTGAAAGCCGGCCGGCTCAATCTCGTGCTCGAAGAGCTTGAGGCGGCACCCTCGCCAGTCAGTCTCGTCTACTCTGGTCAGCGACGGTTGCCGCTAAAGGTCCGTGCTTTCCTCGATTTCGCGGCGCCGCGACTGAAAGCACGACTTCTGAAGGCTGCTATTTAAGTTCTCGCGTCCGCTGTGGGTCACGATGCCCATTGCTCGGTGTCGGTCAAAAATGCTTCTGTGAATCGAGAAACCCGGCTGTGTCAGGATCGGAGCATGGATTTAAAGGTACCTTGGAAGGCCCTGTCGAAGCAGGACACGCCGTCCTCGAAGTGGGGCGCGTTCTCTGCGAAGCAGATCGCGTTCTTCGCAGTAGTCGGCCTGACCCTTGTCGTGGGCATTGTCCTGCGCTTCGGTCATTTTTTCGGTCAGCCGGAAGCAGAGCAGAATGCGCCGGTGACGGCTGCAGCGCCGCCGCCGGCCGCCGCTGTCCCGATGCCTCCCGCCGCCGCGCCGACGCCGCCCGCCGAAACGACTGAGTCCCAAGTCAAGACTCCATCACCTGCGCAGGAAACCGCAACCCCGAACGAACAGGCGGAACAGACCGGCAAGGCAGCCGATCAGACAGAACAGGCTAACGAGACGGTTGGGGATGCTGGACAGTCCGAGTCCGCGGGCCCGGGCCCCATCCTCGTCTCTAAGCAGCCAATCGCAATGCTGGCAAGTCCATCCTCTTCCGCACCGACCCTCTATGGTTTTCCAGCCGGTCGGCCATTCCGCGTGATCGGCCACAATGGGGGCTTTGCCCAAATCAAGGACTTACGAAGTGGTGCCACCGGCTGGATCAATGAGGCCGCGCTCGCGCCGGCACCAGGCTCGCCTGCCGTCTCGTCGCCGTCTCAGCCGCCTCAGTCGAAGCCTGTCGCGGTCAGCCGACAGCCTGCTGGACCCTCGGCCGTTGCCACGTCAAAAGCGACCAAGAAGGACAGCCAAGTTACGGCGGGCTCTGAAGACTCCACCGATCAGGTCGCGCCCAGGCGGCCCGGCCTATTTGGCCGAGGCGGCCTCTTCGGGGGCATTTTCGGCGGCGGTAACGGCAACGCCAACTAAACAAGCGGACTTTCCAAGCTTCGCCGTCTCGCCGCGCAAGCACGCGAGGGCATGTCAAATAGCTCCCCCCTCAAGGGAAATGGCGCGCCAAAAAGCGCGTCCTATGACTCCGCGAACCTTGCGTATCGCGGCGAGCGCCTGTCGTTGGGTCAGCCGGAATATTCCGTGAGCTCCGGGTATAGGGCGGCGAGGAAACCGGCCGTGGTCGGCAGCACGATCAGTGAACCTGCTTCCTCGATCGCCTAGGGGATCATGGCGTGCGTCACGAGAGCCAGCGCGGCGGCGCCGGCTACAGCTTCGGAGAACACGGTGAGGAGCGGAAACGAGCCGCCGATGAGCCCATTGCCGGCGGCCGCTGCCAGCGTGCCGGCCACCAGAACTGTCGACCAAAGGCATGGCTCAGCCGCTCCACCGCCCGAGCCAGCACCTGATCCCCGGCGATCAGCCGCTCGAAGTCCTTCCGGTCAATCTCGAGCAACTCGACGTCGCTGGCAGACCGAGCCGTCGCGGTGCGCGGGCTGCCGCTGAGCAGTGCCATCTCGCCGAATGCTTCGCCCTCTTGGGCAATGGGTTGGTCAGGCGGAACCTCGTCGGATCCGTTAGCCTCAAGGATTTCGATCTCGCCGCTGGCGACGATATAGAGGGCGTCGCCGGGATCGCCGGCGCTGAAGAGAACCTGCCCGGGCCCCAGCCGGCGGGTGCGCACACAAGGTAGAATCGTTTCGATCTCCTCGGGCGGAAGATGGCGCAGCAGGTCGCAGCGAGACAGGAGCTCAATCAACTCTTTGGCGTCATGCGCGCGACGCTCCTGGATGAATTCCCGAAAGCGCGTTGGGTAGCGAACGGCGGCTCCCTTTTGCTCGAGATAGCGGGAGAACACGCTATAGATGATCGCGCCGATTGCGAAGCCGCTGCCGACGAGCAACCAAGCGACGCCGACGCTAAAGTCGAGATGGTGAAGCTGGACCGCCCCGTGGAAGGCGAGCTCAATCGCGAGCGCGCTTATCAGTCCGCCCGAAGCAAAGGCGAGAATGCAGCCGAGCAGGCGTTTGGATATAGGGTCCCAGTGCCACCCCGATCATCGCCGAGGAGGTCGTTGCCAGCCCGAGCAGCGAAGCGAGAATTACCTCTTTCATCGATAAATATTCCCTCTCGTCGTCGCGGCCTGCGTCCGCCTTCGCGGGCGAGTACATAGCGACGGCCGGACCGATCAGGCCCGCGCCCACCACCGCCACGGTGTCTTGCGTATCATCCTATGATCGTATGCGTACTATGTCCGCAGAAGAGACTTCGAGCGAAGGCTGCCCAAAGTCCACGTCTTGGAGCGCCCATTCAATCGGTTACGAAAGCACGTACAGGCTTTCGCTTGTCTTCATCAAACCAATTGCGCTCCATGCGGGCGCTCAGGTCAGGTTTTGGCCCAAGTGGCCGAGGGTCGGCATAACCCGCCAAAGGCCACGGATTGCCCGCGCGGCGGGCTTTGTGGTAAGTGGCGCGTCAGAGCAATAACCTAAGCGTCAGAAGGGGCGTGAAATGCGCATCGATGTAGCCGAAGGACACCCGGCAATGGACTATGCCGAGC
>DASSLP010000121.1:0-2618 GCA_035689365.1 Methyloceanibacter sp. | reverse complement strand
TCGAGCCATGCCTGGGCCGAGGCCTTCGTCGAATATCTCGGCTGGGTGGGCTTCGACCCGACCAACCGCGCCTGCGCCACCGATGCTTATATTCGCACTGCAGTCGGGCTCGATTATGCTGAGGCGGGACCGGTGCGAGGGGTGAGAAGCGGTGGGGGCACCGAGACCATGAAGGTTAGAGTGAGTTTTCCAAACCAGCTACAACAATAGGAAGGCCACGTGACTTATTGCATCGGCATCCTGCTCGATGAGGGGGTGGTACTCGCGTCCGACTCGCGCACCAATGCGGGCATCGATCGAGTCTCCACCTTCCGCAAGATGTTCGTGTTCGAGAAGCCGGGGGAGCGCTTCTTCGCACTGCTCACCGCCGGCAACCTCTCGCTCACGCAAGGGGTGATCAGCCTCATCAGCGAATGGTTCAACAACGAAAATCCGGAGCGAGACCTTTACGCCGTGAGCTCGATGTTCGGCGCCGCGCGTGTGATCGGCACTGCCATCCGCGAGGTGCACAAGATCGACGGCGGCTATCTCCAGCAGCACGACGTGGACTTCAGCGCCTCGTTCATTCTCGCCGGGCAAATCAACGGCGGCCAGCTCAGGCTGTTCCTGATCTACGACGCCGGCAATTTCATCGAAGCTCTCGGCGACACCAACTATTTCCAGATCGGTGAGGTGAAATACGGCAAGCCCATCCTCGACCGCATCATTCGGCGCAACACGAGCTTGAGCGACGCGGCGAAGTGCGCGCTGATCTCGTTCGATTCAACGATGCGCTCCAACGTCTCGGTCGGGCCGCCCATCGACCTTCTGATTTATCGGCGCGGCTCGCTGAAGAAGGACTTCACCATCAGGCTCGAGGATGACGACCCTTATCTCCAGGCCATTCGCGATGGCTGGGGAGGGGCGATCCACAAGGCCTTTCACGACATCAGGCACGACCCGGGCTGGACCTACTAGGCCGCCCGTGCGGCAACAACGCCTGATCGACTCTGCGCCTGCTAGTTGCCGCGCCGCCCGCCGGCCGCCGCGTAGCTGGACGAGGTGTGGCTCGGAGCAGTGCGGGCTTGGGAGGTCGCGCTTGCCATCTCCTGCGCAGCCTGCTTGCTCATCGCCGCCGCGGTTGCGCCGCTCTCCTGGATGATCTGCGAGGCGAGGTCGCGCAACTCCTCCAGTTGATGCACGAAGGTCTCCATTTGCTTCCGCGCGTGCTGCGTCTGAAGGTCGAAGGCCTGGTTCAAGTCTTTGGTGTCGGTGAGTTTCAGCGCTAGCGCGAAATTGGCTTCGGCGTTTTCGCGTGTAATCTCGGCGATCTTGGCGTTCAGCGCGGTAAGGCCGACGCGCGCCGATTGCGAGCCGGTCTCGAGCGATTTCCAGGTCTTTTCGCTGGTCGAGGCGAAAGTATCGAAGGCCCGCTTTGCCTGCTCGATGCTCATCTTCATGAGATCGCGCATCGATTCCGGAATCTCCGGCTTCACGAATGCATCATTCGCCATGGCACTCTCCCTGATGCTTACCTGCCCTTCATCGTTTGCTTGGTGCTGCGGCGGCTCGCATCCCTGGTTCATTCGGCATAAGGCCTTGTCGGCGGCGAGGAGCCAGGTGCTATAGGGCCACCACGCAGCCCACCAATAGCCTTTGAGCAACAACAATAGCATGAGCTAGTTCCCCGCGGCAGAGGCTCTAGACCGCCTTCACGAAATCATCATGACTGAAATGCCTTGGGCGCGCGAGCGATGCGGTGAAACGTCCTTTCCAAACTCAGCGCGTTGTGCGTTCAATCGGCCCTGGGCTAGGAACCTCCGTCAGCCAGCCAATGGGAGGCGAAGTGGCTCATGAACGTACACATTCATAGCTTTCAACCTGGCGGAGCAGTCGCTGACGAGGCAGCGCTCGAGCAGTTCCAGAAACAATGGGCGACCTATCAGAAGCTGGTCGATACCGACGCGCTGTCCCACAAGGAGGTGGGGCGGATCCTGCACGATACGCTAAAGGCAATCGCTGAGCCGTTCGCCTTTCTCGACATCGCTTGCGGCGACGCTGGCCAAATGAACAAGGCGCTCTCCGGCACTAAGGTCGATCACTACCACGGCATAGACCTGTCTGAGCCTGCGCTAGAGCTCGCCGCCAAGAACCTTGAAGGCGTTCCTTTCGCCGTCGAGCTAGACCATCGCGACTTCGTGGAGGCTATTGAGCGCCGTCCCGAGCCTGCCGATGTAGCTTGGTATGGGCTTTCGATTCATCACCTCTCGACCGACGGTAAGTTTGAACTGCTCAAGGCCATCCACGGCTCTACCAGCGACACGCTGCTGATCTACGAGCCGACGCTCGCTGAGCCGCATGGCAATCACACTTTCCCTGCGAGCGTCCAGCTAGTTAGTGGTGGTGCGGTAGGACTTCGGCGCTACTAGCATTCGCTCTGGACTGCCATGACGAACGAAAGCACAACGGTCGTTCTGGGCATTCCGATCCCGTCCACCGATCCGGTCTTCCTGGCGATTGTAGGCGTGCATGTCTTATTCGGACTTGCGGCCGCAACTGCTGGCGCCATTGCGATGCTGAGCAATAAGGGGCGTGGCCGCCACTCAAATTGGGGAACGATTTATTTCTGGTTGCTGCTT
>DASSLP010000120.1:0-16857 GCA_035689365.1 Methyloceanibacter sp. | reverse complement strand
TCCTTCCGCGCTGCATACCGCCACGATCCGGCCGAAACGGTCCTTGTCCCGCGCCGTGCAATTCACGTTGCCACCCTTGATCAGGGTGGTGAGCCGCGCCTTGGCCGCGCGGCCGCAGGCCCAGGACTTGCCGTTGGCCTCTTTGCAGGTCTGATGCAGCTCTGGTGCGTCGATACCGAAGACGCGGTACTCGGAACCGTCGCCCGCGCGAAGCGTGTCACCATCGATTAAGACGATCTTCACGCCGGGCCCGAAGGGCGGCGGCTTATAGCTGCAATAGCGCTGGAACAGTATGGCGATAATGACGAGGAGCACGAGCGCCGCAAGCTTGCCGAGCTGGCGTGCCAGGGACCGCGACGCTTGTGCATCGGTTTGAGGTTTCTCGTTGTTGCCATCGGTCATGCTTGCGCCCGCTTGATGCCGGCGCGGATGAGGTCAATCGCTTCGGCGGGCTCGGTCCAGCGCAACACCTTCACCCATTTACCTTGCTCGAGATCCTTGTAGTGTTGGAAGAAGTGGCCGATCTGCTCGACCAGAATCTCCGGCAAGTCGCGATAGCTCCCGACGCGCTTATAGAACGGATGAAGCTTGTCGATCGGCACGGCGATGATCTTCTCGTCGATGCCCTTCTCGTCCTCCATCAGCAACGCGCCGATCGGCCGTGCACGTATCACCGCGCCAGGCGCGACCGGGGTCGGCGCGATGACCATGCAGTCGAGCGGATCGCCGTCCTCGGACAGCGTGTGGGGGATGAAGCCGTAGTTGGCCGGGTAGAACATTGCCGTGTGCAAGAACCGGTCGACGAACATGGCACCCGATTTCTTGTCGACCTCGTATTTCACCGGTACGCCGCCTTGGGGGATCTCGATCACGACATTGACTTCATGCGGCGGATTTTCGCCGACCTTGATGCTTGAGAGATCCATTGGCCCCGTCACCCCTTCGTTACCGCGGTGCGCAGCTTATCTCATCGGCGTTATGCCCGCTAAGGCAAGCGTTAACGGGACTAAGGGGCGAATTCGGTGCTAGAACCCCTCCGATCTAGGGCGTTGTGCACTGCAAAGAATGGAGAGTGAGACACCATGAGGGAACACCGGAATTCCATTACCTGTACGGTGGCGACCGCAAATGGATTCGCCATGCCCTATCGCGCAAGGCCAGTGCCGCCGTTGCAGAAGATCCCAGCTCCCAAAAGCGTCGACGCGGACCTTGACACGGACCTCGATAAGGCGGCGCTACGTGAATCGCTCGTCATCAGGTTGCGGGAGCTTGCTGAAAAACCCGACGCCAAATCCTGACACGCTTCTGACGGTCAATCTTCGGCGAGGCTCTCCCGCACGCTCGCGATCGCGCGAAGCTGCTCCTCGCTGAGCGTGGGGAACTTGGGATCGACCGACTCAATCCGCTCGATGATGGCGGAAGCAACAACAAGCCGCGTGACCCATTTGTGATCGGCCGGCACGACGTACCATGGCGCGTGATCGGTCGCCGTCGCCCTGATCATGTCCTCGTACGCCGTCATATATTTGTCCCACAGCTTGCGCTCGCCGATATCGCCAGCGTTGAACTTCCATTGCTTGGCCGGATCGTCGATGCGTTCGAGCAGGCGCTTTTTTTGCTCCCTCCTGGACACGTTGAGAAAGAACTTGAGCGGCATCGTGCCGTTGCGCGCGAGATGGCGCTCAAAGGCGTTGATGTCCTCGTAACGCTCTTTCCAAATATCCTTGGTGACGAGCTCGTGCGGCAGGCCTTCATGCGCAAGCACGTCCTTATGCACACGCACCACAAGGACCTCTTCGTAATATGAGCGGTTAAAAATGCCGATATGGCCGCGTCTTGGCAACACGACCACCGCCCGCCAGAGAAAATCATGGTCGAGCTCGAGCTGACTCGGCGTCTTGAAGGGATGTACGTCGCAGCCCTGCGGATTGACGCCAGACATCACGTGCGCGATCACGCCGTCCTTGCCTGCCGCGTCAAGTCCCTGGAGGACGATCAGCACGGCCCATTGATGCTCGGCATAGAGTCGCTCCTGCAGTGCGCCGAGCCGTTGAGCACTCTCCGCAAGTAGAGCCTTGGCAGAATCCTTATCGAGTCCCGCACGATCCCCGGGATCGAAATTTGCGAGCTTGAAGCCGGGGCCGTCCTTGACGCGATAGCGTTTGATGAGGTCCGACTGACGCAAACTTCAGTTTCCGTCGATCTGCCTGCCGACGATGGCGATGGTCTGCTGATAAACGCCCGCCGCATTCCAACCCTGGATGGCCGCGAAGTTCGGCTGCCCAGGCTGATAACCAGCACCTCTTATCCAGCCGTGGGCCTTCAGGAAGTTAGCGGTGGATGCAAGTGCATCGGCCTTAGTGTTGAGATTGATGACGCCGTTGCCGTCGCCGTCGACGGCATAAAGCAGGATGGACTTAGGCAAGAACTGGGTCTGCCCGACTTCGCCGTGCATCGCGCCGCGCGTGCCTGAGCTAAGCACGCCGCGATCGACGAGCTGCAACGCTGCATAAAGCTGGTCCGTGAAATATTCGGGCCTGCGGCAGTCATAAGCGAGCGTCGCGATAGCCGAGACCGTAGGCTGGTTGCCCATGAAGGAACCGAACCCGGTCTCCATCCCCCAGATAGTGATCAGCGGCCCGGGGGGCACGCCGAAACGCTTCTCAATCGAGGCGAAAAGGGCGGCATTGGCGGCCTTAAGCCCCCTCCCTTTGGCCGCGATGGCAGAAGCGCCACGCTTCGCCATGAAGTCGGCGAGCGATAGCTTGAAGCTGTGTTGTCCGCGGTCTGCCCTGATGGTCCCGACCGAGTAGCTCGTATCCATCAATGCTGAAATGGCCTTCGGTCCCACGCCTCTGGCTTGAGCCTCGCTGGCGAATACCGATTTCCAGGATTCGAAGGCCCCGGCGTTGTTGCCACATGGCGCTGCCTGTACCGAGCCGGCCATCGACAACAATGCCGCAGCGACAGTCGCTTTGCCCAACCACCCGTACGCCATCGATACCGCCCCAATTTCCGCGCCAAAAGAGCGCCGAACCGCCAAAAGCCACGCTATCCTAGTTTGGCCCGCAGTGAAGTTCCACTGGGTCATTCCGAGGGCCTACGACCCAGGCAGAGTCCCCAATTTCGGGCGTTTTTGCGGTCGGAATCCGGGATCAGCCCTTTTTCTGGAGATCGCGCATTGCGTCGGTCATCAGCCAGGCAAGCTGCTGCGCCTGAAGTCCGAAGGTCTGCATCTGGGTTTGCGCGTAACGGCTCTGGAGCGTCAGGACCTCCTGGACGTCCTTGGCGCGGGCGAGGTCGCTTGCCAAGGCGAAGGAGCGCTCAGCATTCTCCTTGGCGAAGGCGATGGCCTTGTCTTGCACCGCTCTGAATCCGACCGTTGGCGCACCGGACGGCGATTGCTGCCAGGCATTCATGGCTTGCGTCAGAAAGTCCATGAACTGCCCGTAGGCGGTGCGTGCTTGCTCGACGTTCTTTTCCGCCATCTCCCGCAGCTGCGGGGGTATATCGAAACTCGACTTCTCTGCCATGGCGTCCCTCCCTGTCGGCCGGCTCAAGCGCCCAATTCGTTCCAAGTCGCCTTAGCCTAACGCATTTTAGCCATGCTGCGTGGGTGAACTATTCCGCCGCCTCGGCAAGGATATCGAGGCCGGCGAGATATTTCTCGGCATCGAGCGCGGCCATGCAGCCAAGTCCCGCTGCCGTGACCGCCTGGCGATAAACATCGTCGGCAACGTCGCCCGCAGCGAACACGCCGGGCACCGATGTCTGGGTCGAGCGTGGCGCGGTGATGATGTAACCCGACGGCTTCATGTCGAGTTGGCCTTTGAACAGCTCGCTCTGCGGCTCGTGCCCGATAGCGATGAAGATACCGTCGATGGGGAGCGTGACCGTCTCACCGGTAAGCGTACTCTTGAGCTCGGCGCCGGTCACGCTGCGCGGATCGTCGTGGCCGAGCACGCGATGAAGCTCGGTGTTCCAAATCACGTCGATCTTCTTGTTGGCGAACAGCCTCTCCTGGAGGATCTTCTCGGCGCGGAGCACGCCGCGGCGATGCACGAGCAGCACCTCATCGGCGATATTGGCGAGGAAGATCGCTTCCTCGACCGCAGTGTTGCCGCCGCCGACCACGATCACCTTCTTCCCGCGATAGAAAAAGCCGTCGCAGGTGGCGCAAGCCGAGACGCCATAGCCCCTGAAGCGCTCCTCGGAGGGAAGCCCGAGCCAGCGCGCTTTTGCGCCGGTGGCGATGATGAGGGCGTCGGCGGTGTACTCGGTATGGCTATCGCCTTTGAGCCAGAATGGATGCCGCTTGAGGTCGACCTCGACGATGTGATCGCGGATAATTTCAGTTCCGACATGCTCCGCTTGCACCCGCATCTGGTCCATGAGCCACGGGCCTTGGACCACTTCGGGGAAGCCCGGATAATTCTCGACGTCGGTGGTAACCGTCATCTGGCCGCCGGGTTGAATGCCCTCGATCAGAAGCGGCTTCAGCATGGCCCGCGCGGCGTAGATTCCCGCCGTGTAGCCGGCAGGGCCTGAACCGATGATGATCACCTTGGCGTGGCGCGTGGCCATGGTTGCCTCTTAGAGCTGGAAGGTTGGCAAGAGGTAAGCGCAGCAGCACTCGCGTGCAAGACACGGGTTAGCACAGCTTGGCGAGCCCGCGAATTAGGCTTTGGTTTCAAGGTGTAACGCGTGCCTAACGGAGGAGGCGACCAGTTCGGTGTCGTTGGTCAGCGCGTATGTCCACCTCTCGAGGGGCCCTCGAAGGGGCGAGTCGCGCCGCGTTCCTGCATCAGCGCGTGAAAGCGGGCGAGCTGGCGCGACCCGCCTTTGAGCGCCTGGACGTAGACTGGCTTGCCCGTGCCGGCGGCCTCGGTGACCATGTTTACCGAATCCTCAGTCGCGACGATGGCATCGGCCAAAGCCAGCAATGCGAAGTAAGGATTATCGCCGGCGCCGTCCCACACGATGTGCGGCACGTCCTTGATGGCGGCGGACAGCGCGGCGAGCGAGTCGGCGCGCGGCAAGCTTGGCGCCAAACGTTGCAGCAATCTCGGGCGGAAAGCTGAACGCCGCACTTTCGCCGCCGAGTAGTATGGCGATGCGGGGATGGGGCAAGGGCTCGGCGTGTGGTGCAAATCGCTTCGCCGCCTCCGCAAGACGTGCCTTTGTCACGCTGTGCACGGCGCCGAACGTGGTGACAACGTTGCTCCCCTCGACATTGTCGTGCACCGGCGCCGCCACAAGATCGAAAAGTCGGGCCGGCACTTTCGGATGCCCGATATGAAGGCCGAAGGCACCACTCGCGCGCTTGATGGCGAGCGCAATAGGAGCGCCGCGCGGGCCGATGGAGATCACAAGACGCGGCCAAGGCGGCTGGAGCGGCTCGTTAGACTGAACTGAACGGAGGAGAGCGGCCGGCGATACGTAGGGCTGGAAGCGAGCCGGGACAAACCGCATGGCGCCCTTGATCCGCACGCGCTTTAGGCTGAAGGGCAGCCCGACCGCCTCGGCGACGGCGATCCCTTGCGCTTGCATGCCGACCGAGCCGTCGGTGACGATCCACGTCTTTTCGGCCCTGGCCTTGCGGCTCGCGGCAATTAACCCTTCGGCGCCGCCGCTCGGCTCGGCTGGGGAAGCGCGTGGCTCCGACAGCGCAACTTCGGGCCCACTAAAATTTCCGGAACGTATCACGCTCAATTTCTTTTCGATTCTTTTGACCGAAGGACTTAAAATTGCGGGCGACGCCCCGACTCAACAGAAGCCCCGGCGTTCGCCTTCTAGCTCGCGATCATGTCATGGTCCAGGGAGCAGCCAAGATGCGTTCGGCCCGTCTCGATGCAACCGATTGGCGAATCCTGCGCGAGCTCCAGGCGGACGGGCGCATCACCAATGTCGAACTCGCGCGCAAGGTGGGCATCTCTGCGCCGCCATGCCTCCGTCGCGTCCGCGCGCTGGAGGAGGCCGGCATCATCAAAGGCTTCACCGCCATCCTCAATGACAAGGCGCTCGGCTTCGACGTCACTGCGTTCGCCATGATCAGGCTGCACAGCCAGGCCGAGGCCGATCTCATTGCCTTCGAGGAGCGTGCGCGCGCCTCGCCCATCGTCCGCGATTGCTACATGCTTTCGGGCGAGATCGATTTCCTCCTGAAATGTGTGGCGCCCGACTTGAGCGCGTTTCAGGATTTCATCATCCACGAGCTGACCGCGGCGCCCAACGTGGCGAGCGTAAAAACCTCGCTGGTGATCAGGGCCTCGAAACATGTGGAAGGGGTGCCGGTAGAGCTTGCCGGGGGTAACGCTCAGGCGAGGCCGCTTGAGCGAGCGCGGACCTAAGTCTCGCGCTTATTAGGCGGACGCCGGCTCGGCGGCGCAGATTGCCCAAGCTCCATAGCCGACGACGCGGCTGCGGTCTCCGCTGGTCTCTCCTGAGTTGCGCAGGTCAAGGCGGTCGATCGTCCAGCCGCCCTCTTGTCCGGCGCACAGTGCACCATTGAGGGCGGAAAAGCCGCACGCGTCATAAGGACCAAGCGTCGTGTAATCGAGCCGCTCGATGGCTGCGGCGGTTGCGCGGTCGCGTGCCTTCGCCGCCGCATCGTCGAGATAATGCGAAAGATCGGTGCTGACCACGAGCAGCGTGCGCCCATCCATCATGGCGCCGATGACGCCCGCAACCTCTTGGGGAGAGGCGTCCCCTACGAGCAGAGGTATGAGCGTAAAGTCCCCGAGCACTGTCTGCAAAAAGGGCAGCTCGACCTCGAGCGAATGCTCTGGCGCGTGCGCCTTGTCGTTGTTGCTCACAACACGCTCGTCCAGAAGCGACGCGACCGCATCGGTATCGACCGGAACATCGCCAAGAGAGGTAGCGAAGGCCTTTGCCGAGGATGCAGCGATCCCGATGACAGGAACGTAATGAGGCGGTCCAATGAGCAGCACTCGGACACAGCCACGCCCCGCAGCTGCGACCTCGGCGAAGGCGTTCGCTGCGACCGGTCCGGAATACATGTATCCGGCGTGAGGCGCGATGACGCCAACTAGACGCCGTTGGCCAGACGACTTGGGCTCTGCCAATAGCGACTCGATGGTCGCCCTCAGCTCACGCTTGGCATGCGGGTAGAAGCTCCCGGCCACAGCGGGCGGCCTGACATTCAGGCGTGGTTTCGGTGCGAACATGACAATATTGACTCCGGCACCAACCAGCCCATGTTCATAGCATGGAGAGCGTGACTTTTGGCGCCTCAGTGCCCGGCCGCTATTGGCATGCGCTCGGCGATGGGCGCGTCCAATGCGATCTTTGCCCGCGCGAGTGCAAATTGCACGAAGGGCAGAGGGGGCTTTGCTTCGTGCGGGCGCGCCAAGACGACCGGATGGTGCTCACGACCTATGGTAGATCTTCAGGTTTCTGCCTCGATCCAATCGAGAAGAAGCCGCTCAACCATTTCCTGCCAGGGACCTCGGTCCTCTCGTTCGGCACCGCCGGGTGCAATCTCACCTGCAAGTTCTGCCAGAACTGGGACATCTCCAAAGCCCGCGCCGACGATCGGCTCCAACAGCACGCCACACCTGAGGCGATCATGCAAGCTGCCGTCAGAAGCGGCGCACGCTCGGTCGCCTTCACCTATAACGATCCGGTGATCTTCCTCGAATATGCCGTCGATGTCGCAGCCGCGTGCCGCGAAGCCGGCGTGAAGACCGTGGCGGTGACGGCGGGTTATATCGGCGAGGCGGCGCGGCCGGAATTTTTTTCCGCCATGGATGCCGCCAATATCGACCTCAAGGGCTTCACCGAAAACTTCTATCGCAAACTCTGTACCGGCTCGCTCGATGCCGTGCTCGACACGCTTTGCTACGTGAAGCACGAGACCAAGACATGGCTCGAGATCACCACCCTGCTCATTCCAGGCGAGAATGATTCATCTCAAGAAGTGGCCGCCTTGAGCGAGTGGGTGATGGCAAAGCTCGGACCCGACGTGCCGCTTCACTTCACGGCCTTCCATCCCGATTGGAAGATGCAGGACAAGCCGCCCACGCCGCCTGCAACTGTAAAGCGCGCCCGCGAGATCGCGAGAGGGACAGGGCTACGCTACGTCTACACCGGCAACATCCACGACGAGGCCGGGCAGAGCACCTACTGTCATGCGTGCAGCTCACGCCTGATCGGTCGCGACTGGTACACCATCACCGGGTGGGGACTCGATGCGCAGGGCACTTGCGCATTATGCGGCGAGCCGTGCTCAGGTCTGTTCGAGCCCGCTCCGGGCAGGTGGGGCGCACGGCGCGCTCCTATCGTCATCGCCGCGGCATGAACGAAACGGCCCCGGCCAATCCCATCCTCGTCGAAGTGACGCGGGGATCGATCGTCGAGAGCCGTCATGCCGGCGCCATCGCCGTCTCCCGCGCGGACGGGCATCTGGTCCTCGCGCTTGGCGATGTGGAGCGTCCCATCTATCCGCGTTCCGCCGCCAAAGCGATGCAGGCCATTCCGCTCATCGAGAGCGGGGCGGCCGACGTCTTCGAGCTTACTGTCGATGAGCTCGCAGTCGCTTGCGCCTCCCATAGCGGCGATGCGGTGCATCTAGAGGCGGTGCGAAGCCTACTCGCCAAGGCACAGCTTGACGAAAGCTATCTCGCTTGCGGGGCGCATTGGCCGGTCAGCGAAGAGACAATGCGCGCGCTTATGCGCGCAGGGCGGCGCCCGCAACCGATCCACAATAATTGCTCTGGCAAGCACGCTGGCATGCTTGCCGCCTCGGTCAGGCTCGGGCTTGACCCGCGCGGCTATGAGCGGCCGGATCATCCGCTACAGGTTATGATTGCACGCATTATTTCAGAGACTTGCGGCATTGCGCTCGATCGCACGCACATGGGCGTCGACGGCTGCTCGGCGCCGACCTGGGCACTCCCGCTTGGCGCCTTGGCGCGAGGTTTCGCGCGGTTAGGCGCTGGAGAGGGACTAGCGCCGCAACGCGCGATTGCCGCGCAGAGGCTTGTCGCCGCCTGCTTCGCTTCGCCTGTGCTCGTGGCGGGAGAGGACAGGTTTGACACCATCGTCATGGCGGCGCTTGCACCGACTATCTTCGTGAAGGGTGGCGCCGAGGGCGTGCATTGTGCGGCCTTGCCCGAGCTTGGACTTGGGATCGCGCTCAAGATTGACGACGGCGCGAAGCGCGCGACCGAGCACGCGCTCAGCGAAGTTCTGGCGGCGCTGGTGCCCGAAGCGGCGCAGGTGCTGGCCGCTCAGCTCGAAGGCGAGCTGCTTAACTGGCGAGGGATCAGCGTCGGACGCGTCCTTGCGAGCGAGGCTCTCGTGCGGGCTATTAGCGTGCTTGATGATTCGCCCCGCCGTCGCTCAGAGGCTATGGCGCGGCAAACGCGCTAGACCTTTTTCGGCCACAATACTCGCCAAATCCGCCCCGGACTTTGAAGGGGAGATGATCATGAATTGAGTAGAGCTAACCGCCTAAAGCTCTCAACACTCGCGGCTCTTGGTGCCTTGACCGCAATCCCAATAGCCGCGGCCGGCGATCCCGCCGCTGCGCAAACACCGCCAGCCGGTCAGCTCAAATGCCACGTGGACCCGGGCCTGAGCTTCATCGTCGGTTCGAGTCGTCAGGTGGACTGCGCGTATATGCTGGCCGGCGGCGGCGTGCCTGAACATTATGTCGGCCGCATCAACAAGGTCGGTGTCGATCTCGGCTGGGAAAAGGGTGGCATGTTGATCTGGGACGTCCTCTCTCCGGCGCTCGCGAGCGGGCCTGGCGCGCTCTCCGGCAACTATATTGGCGCCTCGGCTGACGTTGTGGCCGGCGTCGGTGCTGGAGCCAATGCGTTGGTCGGCGGCAACAAGGTGGTGCTGAATCCGATCAGCGTGAGCGGCGATATCGGGATCAATCTCGCCGCAGGCATCGCCGATCTCGATCTCAACTATGCCGGCTAGAGGACGACAATCACGCCGGAGGGCGGGGGGCTTCGCCTAAGGCTTGCCGCCCGCCCTCCTTTTGCGTGCCGCCTCTAAACGCTTTGAACTAATCCTTCGGCTTCGATTCAGCCTCGGTCGTGCCGATTACGACGGCGGCGATCCCTTATCCGGCTTCTCCCATGGTCGGCGCGGCAGCGGCCGATTTCTCGGCGGCGTCCTTAAGCTCCTTCGAAGGCTCGCCGACATCGACCGGCGTGTTCAGCGCCTGGCCCATAGTCGGGGCCGCAGGCGCCTTCTTGGCGTCTTGGGCAGCTTTGGATGGACCACGGATGTCGGCCCGGCTTGTTCAGGGCATGACCGGTAGTCCGCGCCGCCCCAGCGGGCATTGTCGTGAGGCCCAGCGCGAAAATAGCCGCCGTGCCCAACAATGCAATTTTTGCTGATGTCATCGCATTCTCTCCCTTTTTGGGTGGATATGCGGCGCGGCCTCGGCGGTCCGCGCACCCCGCCACGCAGCATGGGGCAAACCCATGAGTCGTGGCTGGGTTCCGGGAATTTGCCGCGCGAAATGCGGCTTGTTCATTCAGCCGAACGATTTAGCGCGCAACGTTGATGGCGAAGTTGCCATAGCCCGTCGCCGGATCGCCCCCAACGGCGCTACGCGTCCTTGCAGAGTAAATCTGCCTCGTCGGGGGCAAGTTCGCTCCCTGTCGCCCGTCCAGGGATGCCGGCATCGGCATAGGCGAAGACAAGGCGAAGCAGCTCTTGAGCGCCGTGCAGAAGTTGCGCCTCGCTGAACGGTCCGCCTTGGGCAGAAGCGTGCGGAATGTGCACGAAGAGAGCGAGGGGAGGGCTCTCTTGGCGTGCGCCCCAGTCGAGCGAGAGGTAATAGAGAAAATTGCAGAGATAGCTTCCGGCCGAATGCGAGGTTGTTGCAGCAAGACCCTGCGCTCTAAGATGCGCCGCAAGCACGGCGGCCGGCAATCTCGTGTCGAGGCGATCCGGGCGTTGGGCCAGGATCACAGCGCTTGAAGGGAGAGCGCCCTTAGCGTCGTGGCGCGGTGCGGTACGGTTATGGGCCGAGCGCTCGATGCGGAAGGTCTTCGAGCGTTCGCTCAGTCCGAAGTGGATCATCACATGCGGCTGCAGAGTTTCGTGCAGGGCCGGCACGAGCGCGGCAATCGTCTCCCACTCCGTGGGCAACACCTGCCAGTGCAGATCGCAATCGAGTGCCGACGAGGAGGCTGCCAGCGCTTCGGCAAGCCGGGCCGAGGGATTGTCGGGAACGCCGGGAAAAGGGCCAAAGCCCGTGAGTAGGACGCGCAGCCTTGCCATGCTTTCGGGATTACCGGGCTGTCGGGCTGGAGGGAAGCGAATTCAGGCCCTACTCTGCGTCCTTGATGCCGGCGAGCCGGCCGAGCTCATGCGCCGCCGCAGCAGGGGTCATTTGGCCGGCGCGCACCCTGTCCTCCACCTCCTTCCAGTGGCGTGCCGCGCGCTTGCCGCCCTTGAAGGCAGCGAGCAGGCGCTGCTCGAAGATCTCGCGCATCCAGGCGGCGGCCTGGTCGCTGCGGCGCTTGCCCAGGAGACCCGATGACGAAAGTACTGCGTGTCTATCTTTCACTTTCAGCCACAGCGCATCCAACCCGGTGTTATCGCGCGCGGAGAGCGTCAGCACTTGCGGCTCCCAGTTGGAGTGGCCGGCGGCGAGGATGTGCAGCGCGGTGCGGTACTCCATTGCCGCGCGATTGGCGCGTTCGATGTTGTCCCCGTCAGCTTTGTTGACGGCGATGATGTCAGCAAGCTCGAGTAAGCCGCGCTTGATGCCCTGCAGCTCGTCGCCCGCGCCGGCGATCGCCACAACGACGAAGATGTCCACCATGTTGGCGACGGAGATTTCCGACTGGCCGACGCCGACTGTCTCGACCAGTACCACGTCGTACCCGGCAGCCTCGGCAAGCGCGATGGTCTCGCGTGTCGTCTTGGTGACGCCGCCGAGGCTATCGCCAGCGGGCGAGGGGCGGATGAAAGCCGAAGGCTCGGTCGCGAGCCTTCCCATGCGTGTCTTGTCGCCGAGGATCGAGCCGCCGCTCCGCGAGGAGGTCGGATCCACGGCGAGCACGGCAACCTTGTGGCCCTGCGCTACGAGGTTCAGACCGAGCTGATCGATCAGCGTGGACTTACCCGCGCCTGGCACGCCGCTAATGCCGACTCTCACAGATTTGCCGGTATAGGGCAGGAGCAGCTCGACGAGGGCTTGCGCCTTGGCCTGATCCTCTGGCTTCGCGCTCTCGATCAGCGTGATGGCGCGGGCAAGCGCGACCCTGTCGCCGGAGCGAATGGCCTCGGCGGTCCGGTCAGGCTCGCGCTTCGATTTCGCCTCGTGGCGCATGGGATGCGGCGTAGGGGCAAACCAGGCCAAGCGCAAGCGCGTTCTCGGCGGGAAATCAGTGCGCGGGCTTTGGCTGACGCGAGGAGCGCACCCACCACATGAGGACGGCGATGGTGCCAAGCGTGGCGAGATAAACGAGGAGCTGGAGGCCCGTCGGCTTGTCAGTGTAGCCCACCAAGACATGGAGCATGCGGCCGACGATGCTCGAATCCGGCAACAGCCATGAGCTATCCCACAGCCGCGTGTGCAGCGCCGTAACCACGCCGGCGGCTTGCAGGAAGCGGATGGCTTGCGCCGCCATTCCTGCCGCGAGCAGGGCGAGAAGCACGCTCGTGACCGAAAAGATGTAACGCGTGGGGAGCGCGATCAGGCCGAAATAGCTGAGCGCCGTCACTGCTGCGCCGCCGGCGAGGCCCAGCACGCCTCCTAACAGGAGCGAAGCCATCGAGGTGCCGGACACAACGATCCCGTAGAGGAAGAGCACGATCTCCGATCCCTCGCGCATCACCGCGACGAAGACGACTACGGCGAGGGCGGTCAGCGGGCGCCGCCCCGCGCTGACATCGGCGCCGACTCTACGAAGCTCCGCCACGATCTCCCGTCCGTGCTCAGCCATCCACACATTGTGCCAAGTGAGGCTGACAACGGCGATGATGAGCACGCTGGCGTTGAGCAGCTCCTGGCCTGAGCCCGCAAACGCATTGGAGATGGCGCCGGCAAAGGCAGCGACGATGCTTGCACCCAGCACGCCTGAGGCGACGCCGAGGCTGACCCACCAGCCTCGGCCGACGATACCGCGTGTCGCCGCAAGCACGATCCCGACGACTAGGCCAGCCTCGATGACCTCGCGGAAGACGATGATGAGCGCGCCAAGCATGAGTTACTTCGCGACCAGCGCGCCCTTTGCGCTGTCCTCGTGATACTCGCCGTAGAACTCGTAGCGCCCCGCGTCGAGTGGTCCAATCTTGATCACCGCGGTTTGGCCACCAGCGATGACCTTCTCGGCGTCGAAATCGTTGCTCTCGAACTCCTCGGCAGTGGCATCTGCGTTCGTGACATTCAGAGTCAAGTCCTTGCCAGCGGGAACTTCTAGTTCCGCAGGCTCGAAGCGATGATCCTTGATGGTGAGAGAGAAGTCCTCGGCGAGGCCAGGAGAAGCGAGGCCCATAACGGCGGGCAGGACTAGGGCAAGCAGCAGACGCATTGGTCCTCCTTGCGACTTTGCTTTGCCCAGCACGCCCAACATGGACGTTGCAGCGGTTTGCCGCAAGTCCCTCTAGACGTATTCAAGGAGAAATTGCGCAGTCTGTAATTATTCCAATGTGAAAGTCAGCCGTAAGAGTCTGAGCGAATGGTCGATTTCGACGCTATATCGGGCCGCCGGCGTTTTTGCGGCGTTGCGACGCGAGGTTTCGCCGCGATGCTAGCGGCGCAGCACACCGATCACCTTGCTGGCAAAGCTGAGCCGCTCAGCCATGATGCTGATCACATAAGTGAGCAGGGCTTGGGCAAGCGGTTCGTTCTCGCGCTTGATACGCTCATAAGCTTCGGCGTTCAGCGCATAGAGCACACTCGGCACTTCGGCCTGGATCGTGGCGCTGCGGAGCTGGCTTGTGATCAGTCCCATTTCCCCGATCGTGGTATGCGGCCCTAGGCTGCGCACGCGGATCGAGCGCCCGTCGTCCATGTTGACGATGATGCCCATGCGGCCTTCGAGGATGAAATGCATCGAGTCGGCCAGCTCGCCCTGCGCGGCGATGATGGCGTCCTTGTCGACGTCGAGCCGCTCGCAGACCGCAGCCAATTGATCGGCATGGTCGGCGCTGCCCAAGGCTTGCGTGAACCAGTCGCGCAGTGTCTGCTCCTCGCCTCCCTCGGCCATATGCGCGGCTATAACCGCCTGTTCGCAAGCCTCAAGCGCGCGGTCGAGATCGGAGGAGACAATAACGTCTTCGGTGATGAAACCCCTGACATCGAACGCATTGCGTAGCTCGTGCGAGAGGTTGACTAGCACGAGACGTGCGCCGACCTCGTCGGCAACCTGCTTGATCTGCGTGAAACTATGCATGGCGGAGGAGTCGATCCCAGTGACAAGGCGGAAGTCGAACACAAGGAAGCGGCAGTCGGGCTGATTCGCAAAAAGCCCCTTGACCTGCTGATAGAGCCGGTTCGCGGAGCCGAAAAAAAGATAGCTCTGCAAGCTCATGCCTTGAATCTCGCTGCCATAAGTGGCGAGGATGGCAAGTTCTTTAGCCCCACGGTCGAGCGTGGAGCGGTACTCAGATCCATCGAATCTGAATTTGATCGCGTTCACGCGGCTCGCGCTGACCGCGAAGGTGGCGCAACCGATGATGACCCCGATGAGCACGCCGGCAATGTAGCCGAACTGGACGATGAGCAAGGCAATGGCGAGCAGCGAGCCATATTCGAGCAACGAAATGCGCCGCGCCGCGTCCACGAGCCATTCGTACATTAGGCTCGCGCCGAGATAGAGAAGCAAGCCCCCGAGGACGAATTTGGGAATGTAGGCGATGAAGCTCGGATCGACCATGAGCATCAGCACCGAGGCGACGGCGACGGCGAGCCCGCAAATAGCGCCGCGGCCCCCTGCGCAATAGACCAGCGTTGTCCTGCTGAGCGAGATACAGCTCACATAACCGCCAAGCGCTGCAGCCACCACATTCGCGACCCCAAGGATTTTGAGCTCGCGGCCGAGATTCGCCTCTCGCCGCGTGGCAAGCTCGATCCCGGTGGTGTTGAGCAGCATGGTGATGGCCGTCACGAACATCACGGCGAAGATGTCGCCGCTCAATCCTGGGAGGATCCGCCAAGGAAAGTCGCGGAGATCGCCGAAATCCCAGGTAGGCGCCAGCCCGACCGTGGTTGGAGCCTTGAATGTCCAGCCAAGGGCAAGTGCTTCGCCGAGGCTGGTTCCGGTGAGTGCGAAGGCAAGATGGGCAAGGATCGCCGCCACCAGCATGATGCCAGGAAGCAGGAACGGGTTTCCCCCGCGACGCACGCCGAGATAAAGCGCGAGCGCGACCGCGCCCGCCGCGGCGAGCTGGCCCAACGTCACCGGTGTGAATAGCTCTCCTGCGGTCGAGAAGCTTAGCCCATGGTCGGTAATGACGCGGACGGCTCCGCTCACCATCAACCAGCCGGTCGCGCTCAAGAACCCTCCGATCACGGGATAGGGGATGAAGCGGATAGCCCCTCCTGCGCGGGCGAGACCGAGGGTGAAAAGCAAAATGCCGGTTAGGAGCGTGGCGAGCGCCACAACGACCATGACCGGCGCCAAGAGATCGTCGGGTGGACCCATATCGATCAGGTGCTGGGCAACGGTTGCCGCAAGCGTGGCGGTGACTGCTGCGGTGGCCCCGTCGGGGGCGGCTACGGCGAAGGGGAGGGAGCTCCGCGCTGCCACAAACGCGGCGCTGATAGCAGTGGTGATGAACGTGGCAGCGATGCCGTAAGCGAGCCAGGTGTGCAGTGAGGCGGAGAAAATGAGGGCCGCAAAGGACAGGCCATAGGTAACCGACATGACGCTGCCGGCAAGCCCGGCGAAGAGGTCCTTCGTCTGCGTGAAGAAGTGGCCGGTTAGCGGGCTCTCTCGGCTCCCGGCGACACTTTTGACCGACATTCGAGCTAAATCTTGCAAGCGCCAGTGCCTTTTTGCAGGAGCGGCGTCTTAAGTGCAGCCCTGCGTGTTTTCACCGTTATGGCGCGATTTAGCCCGGATCGATAGTGGACATGTGACAGTTTTCTGATGCTGAGCGCAGGCTTCGGTAACCCTGCCAGAGCCTGCTACTCGGCGGCCTGCTTGGCATCCGCATTCGCGCCGAGCTTCTTGAGCAGGTCGATGGCCGCTTCGGCAATTGGCGTGCCCGGACCGAAGATCGCCTTAGCACCTGCCTCGTAAAGCGCGGGATAATCTTGCGGCGGGATAACGCCACCGACCACGACCATAATGTCACCGCGGCCCTGATCCTCGAGCGCCTCGCGCAGCGCAGGCACAAGAGTGAGATGCCCTGCGGCAAGGGACGACACCCCGACGATATGAACGTCGTTTTCCACCGCCTGGCGGGCTGCTTCCTCGGGCGTCTGGAACAAGGGACCGATATCGACATCGAAGCCAAGATCGGCGAAGGCACTGGCGATCACTTTCTGGCCGCGGTCATGGCCGTCCTGCCCCATTTTGGCGACAAGAATGCGCGGCCTCCGCCCGTGCTCAGTCTCGAACGAGTCGATCAGATCCTTGATGCGGGTCATGCTTCCGTCCATGCGACTCATCTCCGCCTTGTAGACGCCGGTGATCGCCGACACCTCGGCCCGATGGCGCCGGAACACCTTCTCCAGGGCATAGGATATCTCGCCGACCGTAGCCTTGGCGTGGGCTGCCGCCACGGCGCCTTCGAGCAGGTTGCCGGTGCCTGTCTCTGCGCTTCTCGTCAGGGCGTCAAGGGCGCCCTGCACTGCAGCCTCGTCGCGCTCGGCCTTGAGCCGGGCAAGCTTTTCGAACTGCTGGCGGCGCA
>DASSLP010000119.1:0-4839 GCA_035689365.1 Methyloceanibacter sp. | reverse complement strand
CAATCCTTCAAAGACGCAGTGGCGAGATCAGCAACGACCCATGCTGACGACTGCTTGTCTTATGAATTCTGTTCGGAGTCCGGATCACGTGTAATGCTCAAGTCGTCGTACCAGATTGATCCGGAAACGAATGTCTCTGAGGTCGAGCGGGCGGCGCGGTTCTTCATCGAACAGGTGCTGTTTCACCCCCAGGCCGATTCTTATCGCGTCCTCGGCGCCCGGCCTCAGGCGAGCACCGGTGAATTGAGGCGCAACATGGCGCTGCTGCTTCGCTGGGTGCATCCCGACCATGACCAGGGCGAGCGCTCGATTTTTGCCCGCAGGGTGATGCGCGCGTGGAACGATCTCAAGACCGATGAGCAACGCGCCGCCTATAGCCGGCATTATAGTTGAGCTTCATCCCAACGCGCCATCGCCATCGGGATGACCGCAAATCTTGGCAGGAGAGGGGCGATGATGTCCGCGTCTATACAGGCGCGTTGCCTCCGTCAAAGCGGTGGTCGAGCCGAAGAGTCAGGCAGCAGGCAGAGCCTCCGCTGCGCAAGAAGGCCTGGAGCGGCGTCGCGATGACAGCAAATCCGCGCTCTTCCAGCCTCCGCCGCATCCGCTCCGAGCAGCTCGACAGCACGATCGAGCCGTTGAGCGGCACGGCGTTGGCGGCAAAGCGCGCCGCCTCTTCATGATCTATCGCCAGGCGATGCTCTGGAGCGACACGCTCCTCGATGGCGCGCAGCCCGCTTTCGGCGAAAGCGCCCGGGTAATAGATCACGTCGCCTGAGGGCAGGGGACAGAAGGCTGTGTCGAGGTGATAGAAGCTCGGATCGGACAACTCCAACGCAACGCATTCGGCGCCGAAGCTCTCGGCGACGACATAGGCAGCCGTGTGGTGCGAGCGGGGGCCGAATCCCATCCAGAATTGGCGTCGCACAGGATCCCAGATGCAATCTCCGGCCCCTTCCAGCCACACGCCTTGCGGCATTTCTATGATCGTATCGATCTCTGCCCGTTCCTTCAGCGCGCGCAGTGCGGCGCCGAAGATCGGCTCCTCACCTTGACGCTCGGGATGGCGAAAGCGCGCAAGCAACGCCTTGCCGTCGAGCACGATAGCCGCATTGGCCGTGAACACAAGGTCCGGAAGGTTGGGCGCAGGATCGACGAACTCGATCGCCGCGCCGAGCGCGAGAAGGGTGTCATGCAGCGCAAACCATTGCTGCTCGGCCTCCTCGTGAAGCGCGCTGCCGCCGCTCTTCCAGCTTTCCGGATTCATCCAGGGATTGATGCTGTAGCTCACCGCGTAATGAAGCGGCGGGCACATCAGGAAGCGGGCTTCGGTCGCCGGGCTCGCATTCGGCTCAGGCCGCGCGTCCGCTACTACGTCCCTTAGTCCCGGGTGCATGATTCCCTGCACCCCTTGAGGCTAGCGCGGGGGCAAACGGCGGCAAGCAACGAACGTGCTGTTTCGGACGATTTTTTAGGAGCGTGATCGCCCGATCACAGCATGATCGGGCGATAGGCTTCTGCTTAAGAATTCCCCGCCTTAAACCAGCGGGAGCGCAGGCAATTCCGCCTATTTGTACTCGACCTTGAGTAATTCGTAGGATTTGCCGCCGCCAGGCGTGGATACTTCGATCATGTCGCGCTTGCGCTTGCCGAGCAGGGCGCGCGCGATCGGCGAGGTGATGGAGATCTTGCCCTGCTTCACGTCGGCCTCGAGCTCGCCGACGATCCGGTACTTGACCTTCTCCTCGGTGTCCTCGTCCACCAGCGTCACGGTTGCCCCGAACATCACCTGGTCACCCTTCAATTTCGACACGTCGATGACGTCGGCTCGCGAAAGCTTGTCTTCGAGGTCGGCGACGCGCGCTTCGGTGATGCCCTGCTGTTCCTTGGCGGCGTGATATTCGGCGTTCTCGGAGAGATCGCCGTGGGTACGAGCATCGGAAATCAATTTGATGATGCGCGGGCGCTCGACGGTCTTGAGATATTTGATCTCAGCCTCGAGAGCGGCATAGCCCTCCGCGGTCATCGGTACCTTATCCATATTCATCAATGCTCCTTGGGCCATCCCGACCGAATACTGTTCAGGAATTGCCCGGTCCAAGTCAAGAATCTGGTGATTTTGACCGATTTCTAAGCTGTCTCAAGCGACTTCTTGGCGCGCCTGCCGACATAGCTTTGCAGGGGAGCGACCTTGAGGCTGCCCTCCCTGAGCGCCTTGATGGCCTCGGTCACGGCCATCGCGCCGGCGACGGTTGTATAATAAGGAATGTGATAGAGCAACGCCGAGCGGCGGATCGAGAATGAGTCGGCGAGCGCCTTCACGCCTTCCGTGGTGTTAAACACGATATCGACTTCGCCATTGGTGATGGCGTCGACGATATGCGGGCGCCCCTCCAGCACCTTGTTAACCCTCTCGCATTTGATGCCGTGGAGATCGAGATGGCGCTTGGTGCCGCGCGTGGCGATGACGCGAAAGCCCATCTCGGCGAGCTGCCGGACGGGCGCTACCACCTTGTCTTTGTCGCTGTCCTTGACCGAGACGAACACCGTGCCTGAGAGCGGGAGCCTCGAGCCTCCGCCGAGCTGGCTCTTGGCAAAGGCGACGGCGTAGTCGCGGTCGATCCCCATCACCTCTCCAGTCGAGCGCATCTCCGGACCCAGCACTGGATCGACACCTGGGAAGCGCGCGAACGGGAACACAGCTTCTTTCACTGCGATATGGTCGAGCTTCGGCCGCTTCAGACCGAACGAGGCGAGCGGCCTGCCCGCCATTACCTCCGCCGCTATGCCGGCAACGGAGAGGCCAATCACCTTGGCGACAAAGGGCACGGTGCGCGATGCGCGCGGATTGACCTCGAGGATGTAGATGTCGTCGTTCTGGATGGCAAACTGGACATTCATCAGACCGACCACGCCGAGCGCTTTGGCGAGCTCGACGGTCTGCCGCTCCATCTCAGCCACGATCTCGGGTCTCAGCGAATGCGGCGGCAGCGAGCAGGCCGAGTCGCCGGAATGCACGCCGGCCTCCTCGATATGCTCCATCACTCCGCAGATGAAGACGTCCTTGCTGTCGGCGATGGCATCGACGTCGACTTCGATGGCATCACGCAGATATCTGTCGAGCAGGACCGGGCTCTTGCCCGATACGACCACGGCCTCTGAGATGTAGCGGGCCAACTGCGCATCGTCGTGCACAATTTCCATGGCACGCCCGCCGAGTACATAAGACGGACGGATCATGAGCGGGAAGCCGAGCCCGGCGGCAATCGCGTGGGCCTCCTTCGCCGAGCGGGCGACGCCGCTCTGCGGTTGACGCAGGCCAAGCCGGTCGATCAGCGCCTTGAATCGGTCGCGGTCCTCGGCGAGGTCGATCGCGTCAGGCGACGTGCCGAGGATTGGAACCTTGGCGCACTCCAACGCCTGTGCGAGCTTGAGCGGCGTCTGCCCCCCGAACTGCACGATCACGCCCTTGACCTTGCCGTTCGTTGATTCCTTCCGCACGATCTCGAGCACGTCCTCTTCCGTTAGGGGCTCGAAATAAAGCCGGTCTGAGGTGTCGTAATCAGTCGAGACCGTCTCCGGATTGCAATTGACCATGATGGTCTCGTAGCCTGCCGCCGACAGAGCGAAGGCCGCATGGCAGCAGCAATAGTCGAATTCGATGCCTTGGCCGATCCGGTTGGGGCCGCCGCCGAGAATGATGATCTTCTCTTTGTCAGTCGGTCGCGCTTCGCAAACCGGCGCTCCTGCGAAGCCCGCTTCGTAGGTCGAGTACATATAGGCTGTGGGGGAGGCGAACTCGGCAGCGCAGGTGTCAATACGCTTATAGACTGGATGGACGTCGAGCTTACGCCGCAGCGCCGCGACCTCGCCCGCCTCGATGCGGGCGAGCTTGCCGAGCCTCTCGTCCGAGAAACCCATCGCCTTCAGCGCGCGCAGTTGGGCGGCGCTCCGCGGCAGGCCATGCTGCCGCACGCGCTCCTCGCAATCGATAATGTCCTGAAGTTGGCGGATGTACCACGGGTCGATCTTGCACGAGTCGTAGATCTGCTCGATGTCGACGCCGAGCCTAAGTGCCTGCGCGACTTTCAGCAGCCGATCAGGGGAGGGGGTGCCGAGCGCGGCCCGCACCACGTTCTTGTCGTCGCCCTGACCGAGGCTCTCGAAAGTAATGTCGTCGAGCCCGGTCAAGCCCGTCTCCATCGAGCGCAGCGCCTTTTGCAGGGACTCGGGGAAGGTACGGCCAATAGCCATCGCCTCTCCCACCGACTTCATCGAAGTTGTGAGCACCGGCTGCGAACCGGGGAACTTCTCGAAGGCGAAGCGCGGGATCTTGGTCACGACATAGTCGATCGTGGGCTCGAAGCTTGCCGGCGTGGCGCCGCCAGTGATGTCATTGGCGAGCTCGTCGAGCGTGTAACCGATTGCAAGCTTTGCCGCGATTTTGGCGATGGGAAAGCCAGTGGCCTTGGAGGCGAGCGCAGAGGAACGCGACACGCGCGGATTCATCTCGATGATGACGAGGCGGCCGTCAGCGGGGTTGACCGCAAATTGCACGTTTGATCCGCCGGTCTCGACCCCGATCTCGCGCAGCACCTTGATCGAGGCGTTGCGCATGATCTGATATTCCTTGTCGGTGAGGGTGAGCGCTGGCGCGACCGTGATCGAGTCGCCGGTATGCACGCCCATAGGATCGACGTTCTCGATCGAGCAGACGATGATGCAGTTGTCGTCCTTGTCGCGGACGACCTCCATCTCGTACTCCTTCCAGCCGAGCACCGACTCCTCGATCAGCACCTCGGTGGTAGGCGAGGCGTCGAGCCCGCGCTCGACGATCTC
>DASSLP010000118.1:0-2072 GCA_035689365.1 Methyloceanibacter sp. | reverse complement strand
AGGTTCCAAGCCTGATGTGGACAACTTGGCGCTCCAGTTGCGTTTTGACGCAGGCACATAGAAGAGCGCAAATATCCGCTTCACGCAGAAGGATCGGCCATGGCTGGGAAGCGCGTGCAATTCGACGACGAGACGGGGCAGGCAATCGACGCGGTCGCGAGCCGGCAAGGAAAGTCCTTTCAGGAGCTTGCCGACGAAGCCTTCAAGGATCTCCTGAAAAAACACCACCAACCGGTCGGCCTGAAAGCGGCGCTGAAGGAAAGCGTCGGCGCCCGCCGCAAAGCGCGCCACGGCAAGTCCTAGCGCGGACGTATGCGACGTTAGTCGCAGAAGCAGATGAACTCGAAAACCATCTCGCGGCAGAGACAGCGCGCGTCGTCTTCATTGTCGGCCTCGATGAGAACCCTCACCGGCCCATCGACCGCACAGAAAAGGACGCGAGAAGGCGGCCGCTGCTGCCCGATACGGGCAACGCCGACGGTGACATGCGTTTGCATTCGCTCAGTCGCGGTCCTCGCCATCGATCTCCTCGCTCCTGACGCTCGCAGTGCGGCGGACCGAACAAAAGTTCCTATTATGTTCCTTCGCTGATTCTCGTCTTTCATGCAAGCGCTGAGGTTACGAAGCCGGTGGGCCGGGATTAGATTGAGACCCGCTTGAGTCCTTAGCGAAAGAAGGTCCGGTGTCAGATTTTGAAATTGCCGTGTCAGTGGCGCTCGGCGTTGGGCTCGCCGCGGCGACCGGCTTGCGCGTGTTCCTACCGCTACTCGTGGCAAGTGTCGCCGCCTATACCGGCCATCTTCCGCTTGCCGAAAGCTTTGCCTGGCTCGCCACCCCGCCCGCCCTAATCCTGCTTAGCGTGGCGACGTTGGTCGAAATCCTCGCCTACTACATTCCGGGCGTTGATAACCTGCTCGACGCGCTCGCCACGCCGGCGGCGCTCGTCGCCGGAACAGTGGTGTCAGCCGCGGTCATCACTGATCTGCCACCAACGGTGAAATGGGCCACCGCCGTCATCGCCGGCGGCGGCATCGCCGGAGTGGTGCAGAGCGTGACGGCGCTGCTCAGGGCGAAGTCGACCGTGTTGACTGCGGGGGTCGGCAATCCGGTTCTGTCAACGACCGAGCTCGGCGGTTCGTTACTGGTGTCGCTGCTCGCACTTGCTGCGCCGCTCGTCGCGCTGCTGCTGGTCGTGCTGTTCTTGTGGCTCGCGCTGCGACTGCTTCTCCGCCTCACGCGGCGGACTCCGCCCTCCCCTGAAGGCTGACGCGAGAAGCGACTCAGTTGGCCTCGACGCCCTGCCCGAGCTCACGCAAGCGCTCTCGCAAACTGATGTCGTCAAGCGACCGGAACGGAAGCTGAATGAAAGCCCTGAGCTGACGTTCAAGGCCTGCAAGCATCGCGCCGAGCTCTTTGCGGCGCTCCCACTCCTCGCATTCCAATCTTTCCGGATCGGGATAGCGCCAGTCGGCGGTGACGGGGCGCCCCGGCCAATGCGGCACAGCCTCTCCGGCATCCGGGTCGCAGAGGGTGAAAACGAAATCAAGCGGAGGCGCGTCAGCACGGGCGAAATCTTGCCAGGATTTAGGATAGAGCCCGTCGGTCGGGTAACGCGCCAGCCGAAGAATCTCGGGCACTAACGGATCGAGCTCCTTTGCTGGATGCATCCCTGCGCTGAACCCTTTGAAATTCTGGCCGCCGACGCGATTCATGACCGCCTAGGCGAAAATGCTCCGCGCGGTGTTGTGATTGCATAGAAAGAGGACGTTGTGCTGGCCTTGTGGCATGGGCGATCTCCGTTCGCGATGGGGGGGTATCGCCCGGTCCAACAATCTATCGCTGAGGCCGGTTCCCGGCTCACGCTCGAAACGGGAGCCGAAACAAACTTGCCTTAGCCCACAGCGGCTTTTGGCTGCGCGTTGAGTATCGCGGCCAACTCGTCTAGCGCCTGGATGGTGTCATAAAGCGCGGAGGACACTTCGTCCTGTGCAGGCGGCGGTATCTCGTTGACGAAGGAATAGCCTTTCAAGATTTCGAGAGCCCGCTCCATCGAGGCAACCGAGTCCTCATTC
>DASSLP010000117.1:0-24913 GCA_035689365.1 Methyloceanibacter sp. | reverse complement strand
GGTCATCGGGGCGGACAATCCATGCAAGGCGCGCGGCGGAGCGCAAAACCAGGCGCTAAGGTCACTCGCCGGAGCGAGCCCAAGCTCGGCCCGCGGTCTCCCGGCCGACAGGTGCGGTCGCGCCCACAACGCAAGGGGCGCAAGCCATCGCGCCTAAAGCTCGCGCTCGCGAACCGCCCCCTCCTCTACAAGAGCATCAGGCTTGCGCTGCTCTCGCTGATCTGGGGCACGATCGTGCTCGGCGCGGCGGTCGTCTATTTCATCTCCCAAGTGCCGGACCCGATCATCGCAGCGCTCGACGACCGGCCTCCCAACGTCACCATCCTTGCAGCGGACGGCACAGTGCTCGCCGAGCGGGGCTTGCGCCGCGGCCATGTACGCCTCGACGCCCTGCCGCCTTATCTCGCTCAAGCGGTCATCGCCACCGAAGACCGGCGTTTCTACCGCCATTTCGGCATCGACCCGCTCGGGCTCGTGCGCGCGAGCTTCCGCAACGCGACTGCGGGCACGGTGGTCGAAGGCGGTTCGACCATCACTCAGCAGCTTGCCAAGAACCTGTTCCTCTCGCCCAAGCGCACCATGACGCGCAAGCTCGAGGAGGTGATCTACGCGATCTGGCTCGAGCAGCGCTTCACCAAGGACGAGATCCTCGAGCTCTACATCAACCGTGTCTATTTCGGCGGCGGCACTTATGGCGTTGAGGCCGCCTCGCAGCACTATTTCGGCAAGTCGGCGCGCGATGTGACGCTGTCGCAAGCGGCGCTCCTCGCCGGCCTGCTCAAAGCGCCGTCGAAATACGCGCCGACGCATAGCGTGAAACTCGCGAGCGCCCGCGTCGACGAGGTGTTGAACAACATGGTCGAGGCCGGATTCCTTTCGGCTGAAGCGGCGCGAAGCGCGAGCCAGCAGCCGCTCAATCTGTCCGCCAAGGGCGACGACACAGGCTATCCCTACGCCGTCGATTGGGTCGCAGAGCTTCTCCCGGAATATGTCGACGACAAGAACAGCGACCTCATCGTCGAGACGACCATCGACGCCGATCTCCAGCGGGTCTCGCAACAGGCACTGCGCCAGATGCTCGATGAGGAGGGCCCGGCACGTAAGGCAACCGAAGGCGCGGTGGTCGTGCTCGATCCTTCCGGCAGCGTGAAGGCTCTCGTCGGCGGCCGCTCTTATTCCACGAGCCCGTTCGATCGCGCGGTGAAGGCGCTGCGCCAGCCAGGCTCGGCCTTCAAGCCGTTCGTCTATCTCACGGCGCTAGAGGACGGATACACGCCAGACTCGCTCGCTTATGACGGCCCGACCAACATCGCCGGCTGGCGGCCAAAGAACTATAGCGGTGCCTATCAGGGCGAGGTGAGCTTGCGCAACAGCCTCGCCCAGTCGATCAACACCGTGGCGGTCAGGCTCGCCTCCGAGGTCGGCCCGTCGAACGTGGTGCGGACCGCGCAGCGCCTCGGCATTCAATCGAAGCTGGAGGACAATCCCTCGATCGCGCTCGGCACGTCGGAGGTGACGCTGCTCGAGCTCACTAGCGCCTACGCGCCGTTCGCCAATGGCGGCCGAGGCGTGCTGCCCCACATCATCACCCGCGTGAAAAACGGCGACGGCAAGGTGCTCTACGTGCGGCAGCGCTCGACCTTCGGCCAAGTGGTGGCGCCAGCCGACGTTGCCGCCATGAACGACATGCTAAATGCGACGATTACAACCGGCACCGGCAAGCAGGCGGCGATCCCTGACCAAGTCGCCGCCGGAAAGACCGGCACCACGCAAAGCTTCCGCGATGCGTGGTTCATAGGCTACACGGCCCATTACGTCGGCGGAGTGTGGATCGGCAATGACGACGGCACGCGTATGAAGAAGGTCACCGGCGGCACGCTTCCCGCCAAGCTGTGGCACGAGATCATGCTCTATGCGCATCAAGACAAGACGCCGCTGCCGCTCCCCGGCACGCGCGGTCCGCGCCTGCAAGAAGCGATCGCCGGGCTGCCCTGGCCGTCGAAGAACGGCACGCCGCTCTTCCAGCGCGTACTCGGGGTTTTCTCCGGCCAGTAAGCTATTCGATGCTGCGCTTGGGCGAAGTGCGCGACGAAGGGAAGCCGCCCTCGGCGCCATAGCGGTGCAGGCTCGCGCCGTGTTTCCTGAGCCAGCTCCGCGCCTCTTCATGACGCGGCATGGTGCGCTCGACCAGTCCCCAGAATCTCGGTCCGTGATTCATGTGACCGAGATGCGCGACCTCATGCGCAGCGAGATAGTCGAGTACAAAAGGGGGCGCGAGCACGAGGCGCCAGGAGAAGGAGAGCGCACCGCTCGTCGAGCACGATCCCCAGCGCGTGGTCTGGTCGCGCACGAAGATCCGCTTCGGCGTGAGATCGAGGCGTTTAGCGTGCACCCCCACACGGGTCTTGAGATCGAGATGCGCCTGCCGCTTCAGCCAGTCGAGCAGGCGGCGCGGCGCGTGCCCGTCTTCGCCTGCAACATAGAGCCGTGGCAGTCTTCTTATCGACACGCGCGCGCCCTCTGGCCAGGCCGGCGCAGCCTTCGCGTCTTCCGCTTCTTCGAGCCACACGACGCCGCGCTTCCGCACCGACCCTGCGAATCTGAGCACATGAGCGAATCCCCGCAGCGGCACGATGGCGCCATGCGAAAAAGGGACAGGCTCTGACAATCCCGCGACGCGTTCCTTCAGCCATCCCAAATGGCGCGACAGGAACTCGTCGGCGTCGGCGAAGCTCGAATAGACCGGCATGGTTAACACCGCGCCGCGCCGCGCTTCGCTCACCTGCAAGCTGAAGCGTCGCGCCCGCGCGCTCCGTTTCAGCACCATTGGGATGTTGAGACCGCGGATTTTAACTTCGATCGTCTCGCCGCGTGCGAGATTGAGCCTCTTAAGCATTGTACGCTCCCTACTACCGACCGGTGCCCTCCCGATTCGGCGGGCGGTACACTAGCACAGGCTTTGCCGGGAGCGCTCGCCTCTGCTTTGGGCAGCTCGTCCGAAGAGCCTCGAGAGCAGGCTGCCGCGGTGCTGGTGCATCCTCGTGAAACGCGTGATTTTCGGAGCTATTTCAGCGCGGAAGCGCGATCCGTTGAACACGCCATAATGACCGACGCCCGGCTGTAGATGGTGCTCCCGCTTGTTGGGGGAAAGATTCTTGCACAAAGTTTGTGCAGCATGGGTCTGGCCGACGCCCGAGATATCGTCTCGCTCTCCTTCCACGGTCATCAGCGCCGTTCTCTGGATCTTGGCTGGGTCTATGAGAGTGTTCCGGTGGGTCATGGCGCCCCGCGGAAGCCTATGCTCAAGGAAGACGGTTTCGATGGTTTGCAGGTAATACTCGGCCGTTAAATCCATTACCGCGAGAAATTCATCATAAAATTCGCGGTGTTTATCGGCAGAGTCACCATCTCCTCTGATGAGGTTATGGAAAAGGTCGCGATGCGCTGTGACGTGGCGGTCGAAATTCATACCCATGAAACCGCTGAGCTGCAGAAATCCGGGGTAGACATTCCGCATCACACCGGGATAGGGCCACGGCACCTGGGTAATGACGTTGCGGCGGAACCATTCGATCGATCTCGCCTCGGCGAAGCGGTTGACGGCCGTTGGGTTCTCCCGCGCGTCGATCGGCCCTGCCATTAAGATCATGGAGCGCGGCACTGCCGGGTCGTCCTCCGCCTCCAGCAGGGCGACCGCGGCGAATACCGGGACGGTCGGCTGGCATACCGCCATGACGTGGACGTCCCCGCCGAAAAACCTGAAAAACTCAAGGATGTAGTCGATATAGTCGTCGAGGTCGAAGGAGCCTTTAGCGCGTGGCACGAAGCGGGCATCCTGCCACTCGGTGACGTAGACGTCGTGATGCGGCAGGAGGTCACGCACGGTACCGCGGACCAGTGTCGAGAAGTGGCCGGCCATTGGCGCCACGATCAGGAGCTTGGGGTCCCTGTGGCGGCGCCAGGCCGAAACGTTCCTCTCGAAATGAATGAGGTTACAGAAGGGCTTAGAAATGACGACGTGCTCCCGCACGGCGACCTTTCGGCCCCTGATCTCCGTCGACTCGACCCCCCACAAAGGCTTGGGGTAGCGCCGCGTAGTCCGCTCGAATAGCTCAAGCGCCGCCGCGGCGCTCCGGCCAAGCGGGGTATAAGCCGCCGGATTCAAAGGGTTACGGAAGAGGAGCCGGTAGGCGTCGGCTGCCGCCCGAGCTGGGCTGAGCGCCGCCTGGTTCAGCTCATATAGATGGTAAAGCATGGAGTGACCTCCCGCTAGAAACCACGATACAGCTAAATGCTGCATCGCAAAATGAGATGGTGATTCTATGTTGCGGCGCAACGACAACTTGCCGCGGGAGCGTCGGTCGCGCGGCTAAAGGTAGCGGCGCATAGTTTCTGTCATTTTTGTGGCAGGAGTTCCATAGGTAAAATGAGATAAATACTTGCCGTCTTTGTCCATTAGGTAGACTAGTGCAGAATGGTCTATGCTATAGCCGTAATTGCCATCCTTATCTTTGTACTCAAATTTTTGATATGTGACGCGATAAGCCTTCGCCGCATTGGCGATAGCGGTGGGCGAGCCGGTTAACCCGACAAAAGTCTTGCCGAAATTCTTGACATAGGCGCCGACGGCCTCAGGCGTATCGCGCCCAGGGTCCAAGGTCACAAAAATGGGAACGACATCGTCGGCCTTCGGGCCAAGCGCGTCGAGCGCGGCTGACATCACCTGCAGTTCTGCGGGGCAGATGTCGGGACAATGGGTGAATCCGAAGAAGATCAGCATGTACTTTCCGCGGAAATCGCGGTCGGTGACCGTCTTTCCATTCTGATCGACGAGGGTGAAAGGACCGCCGATCAGAGCCGTGCCAGTCGTCTCGACCTTTGGAGTTTGCGCGTCGCCAGTGAGGATCAGCGCACTAGCGCCACCGAGCGCGCCGATGAGAAACCCGGCTAGGATCACTACGAGCAGGCGGCCGCGCATCTATTCGCCCAACTTGAGAAGCGTGCCGTTGACCCGTGCGCTCGCAAGGAACCGGCTGAAGACGACATAGCCGACGAGGAGGTACACGGCATTTAGCGAGAGCGCCCACCACAGCTCCTTCGGATCGAATGTGTTGTGCAACAGGATCGAGCGCATGCCCTCGAACACATGGGTCGGTGGAAGCGCTAGCGCAACGACTTGCAACCAGCTCGGCAACACCGAGACCGGGTAGTAGACGCAGCAAAGCGGGAGAAGCAGGAAGGCGAGAGACCAGGCAAGCTCCTCGGCGCCCAAGCCATAGCGCAAGATCACGCCCGCCGAGATCAGTCCGAGCGACCAGCTTGTCAGCACAAGCACTGCGAAGAAGGCGACCAGCGGCAGGCCGAGATCGAGCAGGTTGAAGCCGAAGATGAAATAGGCGGCGGTTGCAACGGGGATCATGCTCACGCTGAGGCGGATCACGCTCCACACGCTGAGCGCGATGATCAGTTCGTAGGGACGGAGCGGGCTCGTTAGCAGATTGCCGAGATTGCGCGACCACATCTCCTCGATGAAGGTGGTGGCGAAGCCGATATTTGAGCGGAATAGAATGTCCCACAGCAGGATTGAGCCGATCAGTACGCCTGCCGCCTGAGCCAGAGGGTTGGTGGTGCCTGCGAGATATTTCTGCAGGAAGCCCCAAGTCAGCATCTGCAGGAAGGGCCAGTAGATCAACTCGACGAGGCGCACACCAGAGCTCCGCAACAGATAGATGTAGCGACGCACCAGCGCCTTGACGCGCCTGATGGACCCGCCGAGACCTGTCGGCGCGAGAAGGATAGGCTCTGCGCCGCTTCGCACTGTGCGCGCTTCGCTCATGGCGCTTTCCGTCTGGCGTGTCCGCGGACCACGTCGAGAAACACTTCTTCCAGAGTCTTGCGCCCGAAAGTCGCGATCAGAGCTTTGGGCGTCTCGTCCTCAATGATGCGGCCTGCGTCGAGCAGAATGAGACGGTCGGCAAGCCGCTCGACCTCGGTCATGTTATGCGAAGCAAGCAGCAAAGTGGCGCCGCGCGACCGAGCATAGTCTTTGAGCTTCCGCCTGATCCAATCTGCGGTGTCGGGATCGAGCGAAGCGGTTGGCTCATCGAGCAGCAGAAGCTCGGGCGCGTTGAGCAGCGCCTTGGCTAGTCCCACACGGGTCTTCTGCCCTGCCGACAGCTTGCCGGTCTCGCGATCAAGTAGAGGCTCGATCTGCAGATCCTCGGCTATATAGGCGATGCGCTCCGGCGTATTGGCGATGCCATATAGCCCGGCATAAACGCTCAAGTTCTGCCTGACCGTGAGCCGCGCCGGCAGGTCGACATATGGACTCTGGAAATTCAGCCTATGCGCCACTGCGCCGCGATTCCGGCTGACATCCGCCCCGAACACCCTGACTTCGCCGGAGCTCGGCATGACGAGGCCGAGCAGCATGGCGATGGTGGTCGTCTTGCCGGCACCATTGCCGCCGAGCAGAGCCACGGTCGTTCCCTGCTCGAGCCTGAAGCTGATATGATCCACCGCGGTGACAGGGCCATAAACCTTGGTAAGGTCGCGCACCGCCACTGGAACGCTTGCCTCTGCGGCGCTATCTCCAGCAAGCTCAGCGCCGGCCTGCTTGCCGAAACCGTCAACTCTCTCGTCCATGACCTTGCGCTGCTCGTCCGCTTTGTCGGAATTATGGCTCGATCCCGCGTGTTAGACTTGAGCTATGGCCGCCCTCGACAATAGTCAAATCAGCCGCCGCCCTCACGTACCGGACTGGCTGCGGCAAGGCGAAAGCCGCCTGCGCCTGCAGACTATCGTGCGGCTCCGCTGGCTCGCCGTGCTTGGCCAGACCATCACCGTGGTGGGCGCCTATTGGGTACTCGGCATAGACCTGCCGATCGGCGGCTGCCTCGCTGTGATCGCGCTGTCGGCCTGGATCAATGTCGCTCTGCGCATCCGCTATCCCGCAAGCCAGCGCCTTCGGGCCCACTTTGCCTTCATCATGCTGGCCTACGACGTCCTCCAGCTTGCCGCCCTGCTCTATCTCACGGGCGGACTCGAGAACCCGTTTGCCTTTCTGCTTATCGCGCCAGTCACCGTGTCGGCCTCGACCTTGCCGATCAGGATCACCGCCGCGCTTGGCGCTCTCGCCATCGGGGCCGCGACGCTGCTTACGACCTTCCATCACCCGCTGCCCTGGTTCCACCATGCCAACCTGCTGCTCCCCTTCCCTTACGTGATGGGCGTGTGGGCGGCGGTGGTGTCGGGCATTCTGTTCATTGGTTTCTATTCCTGGCGCACCGCTGAGGAGGCGCGGCGCATGGCAGAGGCCTTGGCCGCCGCCGAGATGGTGCTCGCCCGCGAGCAGAAGCTGTCGGCACTAGATGGGCTCGCCGCTGCTGCGGCGCACGGGCTCGGCACCCCTCTTGCCACCATTGCCGTTGTCACCAAGGAGCTGATGCGGGATGCAAAGCCGAGCGACCTGCATTACGACGATGTGGTGCTGCTGCGTGCGCAGGCCGAGCGCTGCCGCGAGATCCTTGCCGAGCTCGCAGGAGGCGGAGAGCAACACGATCTGATAGTGTCGCGTCTCCCCTTGAGCCACTTGATCGAGGAGGTGGTAGCGCCGCACCGAATGGTCGCGGTGCCGATCGAGGTCAGGATCGCAGCCGGGGACAGCGTAGCGCCGCGCAGCCCCGCGGCCCAGGAGCCGGTGGCAGAGCGTAATCCCGGCGTCCTCTATGGGCTTGGCAATCTCGTCGAGAACGCAATCGACTTCGCCTCGAGCAAGGTCGAGGTCGAGGCGCGTTGGTCTGACGGCGCGGTGGAAATCGTCATCGCCGATGACGGCGCGGGCTTCTCGCCCAACGTGCTGGAGCAGCTTGGCGAGCCTTTCGTCACCACACGGCCGGCGCATGGCTGGCGGCAGGAGGCGCCCGACGAGCATATCGGCATGGGGCTCGGCTTCTTTATCGCCAAGACCTTGCTCGAGCGCTCTGGCGCCACGCTTGCGCTCGCCAACCGGCCGAAAGGAGGCGCAAGCGTTACGGTGGCCTGGCCTCGCATGAAATTCGAGCAGCGCCCGGCGCGGAGCGAGTTCACGCCGGAGCCGGTCAGCTAAAGTTCCGGTAAGCGCGACAAAGTGGGGCAAAAAGCCGGGCTGCCGAACGTTACCGGCAGTTCATTTTTCAGCGACCCCCTACTTTGGTATCGTTGCCGACCGGCGCAATACCGCTTAGCTCGTGGCAAGGGCTGGAGCAGGGTCATAGGAGAGCTTGGCCATGGACGTTCAGCAGGTCTCGCCCACGTCGTCGCAGTCAACCGGTGTGCCCGACAATACTCTTCTCATCGTCGATGACGACCGCGCCTTCCTGGCGCGGCTCGCACGCGCCATGGAGACGCGCGGCTTCTTGGTCGAGGCGGCCGCCTCGGTCGAGGACGGTTTGTCCTCTCTGCGGCGCAGGCCTCCTGCCTTTGCGGTCGTGGACATGCGTCTCGATGACGGCAACGGCATCGACGTCATCGCCGCGCTGAAAGAGGTGCGGCCCGAAGCCCGCGCCGTCGTGCTCACCGGCTACGGCAATATCGCGACCGCCGTTACGGCGGTGAAGCTCGGCGCCGTCGACTATCTGGCCAAGCCTGCCGACGCTGACGACGTCTACAATGCGCTGGTTGCGTCGACGAGCACGGTGAAGGCGCCTCCGCCGGAGAACCCGATGTCAGCTGACAGGGTGCGCTGGGAGCACATCCAGCGAGTTTACGAGCTTTGCAATCGCAACGTCTCGGAGACCGCGCGGCGGCTCAACATGCATCGCCGCACCTTGCAGCGCATCCTCGCCAAGCGCGCCCCGAAGTAAGCTTAAAGCTCGAAGCTGCAGCCAGGATCTAGGTGCTGCTGCAAGCGGAGCGCGGCAGCACGAGCGAAGGCGAGCATCATCGCCTTTCGGCGTGCGGCCGATAACCGCTCCTCCAAGCCCTCGCGCACGAGCTCTGCACCATAGCGGTCGGCGAGGATGAGCCCCGCCTCCTCGGGAATGACCCCGCAAGGGAAGTCGGCCTGCACCGCGAAATAGAGCCTGTCGCAATAATCGAGATAATCCTGCCACTTGGTGTCGGTCCGATAGTCGAGCAGGCAGGACTTGATCTCGACGATCAGCACATCGCCGCTCCCCGAAAGCGCAACGACGTCGGCGCGGCGGCCATTGGCAAGGGGCAGCTCGGTAACAACCGAATGGCCAAGGGTACGAAATGCCCGACAGACACCGCGTTGCAGCTCCGCAGCGACCTCCGACTGCCTCCCGTCGAAGGAGTTGACCGGATCCTCGCCCTTGGCACCGTATTCCAACATCAAAGACTCCAAGAGAAAATCAAGTCACGCTCACAGAGTTGTGCATGGTTATGCATTTCGGCTTTCGGAACAAGCTGCTAAATCTCCGCGTTGGGTGCGATTGCCGGAAGGGAACCAGTAATGAGTGCGCGGAACGCCGTCCTCGCCGAACCGAACTCCAGCGCCGAATCGACCTCATCCATCTTACGCAATCGCCTGTTCGAGACGAGGGCACTCTCGACCGAGCTCGCGCGGCTCTTGAGCGACGAGGACCAGGTCGTCCAGGTCATGGACGACGCGAGCCCGACCAAATGGCATCTTGCCCACACCACCTGGTTCTTTGAAGCCTTCATCCTGAAGCGCTTCCTTCCCAGCTACCAGGTGTTCGACGAGCGCTTCGAGTATTGCTTCAACTCCTATTACGAGAGCGTCGGACCGCGGCAGCCGCGTCCCAAACGCGGCCTGCTTACGCGCCCCTCGGCCGATGAGGTGCGTGCCTATCGTTCATTCGTCGACGAAGCGCTTGGCCGGCTGCTCAAGCAGCCGCTTCAGCCCGAGGCGGCTGAGCTCGTCGAACTCGGCATCAATCACGAGCAACAGCACCAGGAGCTGCTCCTCACCGACATTCTTGCGCTATTCGCCGCAGAGCCGCTCAAGCCTTCCTATCGCGAGGCGCGGCCCGGCGTGGCCGCGGGCGAGGCTGCGCCGCCATCCTTCGTGTCCTTTGACGGCGGGATCTTCGAGGTCGGGCATGATGGCAATGGCTTCGCTTACGACAACGAAGGCCCGCGGCACGAGGAGCTGATCCGTCCGTTCAAGCTCGCCACGCGCTGCGTGACCAACGCCGAGTGGATCGAGTTCATCGAGGACGGCGGCTATGCCACGCCGACACTTTGGCTCGCCGACGGCTGGAACACGATGAACGGCCAGGGTTGGCAGGGGCCGCTTTATTTCGAAAAGGCGGAAGGCGGCTACATGCAAATGAGCCTGCTCGGCTTCCGGCCGGTCGATCTCGCCGCGCCAGTCACCCATGTCAGCTATTACGAGGCCGACGCCTTCGCCCGTTGGGCCGGCTACCGGCTGCCCACCGAGTTCGAGTGGGAAGTCGCGGCGGCAAGTGTCCCGCTCCGAGGCCGCACGCTCGGCGAGGGTCATTTGCGCGCGATGCCAGCCAAGCCCGGCGCCACGCTCCAGCAAATGTTCGGCGACGTGTGGGAATGGACGGCAAACGCCTATCTCCCCTATCCCGGCTTCAAGGCGGCTGCGGGCGCCGTCGGCGAGTACAACGGCAAGTTCATGGTGAACCAGTTCGTGCTGAGGGGCGGCTCCTGTGCGACGCCAGAATCCCACATCCGCCGAACGTATCGCAACTTCTTCTATCCCCATCAGCGCTGGCAATTCATGGGCCTGCGCCTCGCCTCCGACGCGTGATGGAGGGCGACATCTCTCTTCACCTCCCCTCCGAGACGCCGGCTCACGCGCTTGGGCTTCGTGCGAAGCAGGAACGCGTCCAATCCGATTTTGCCGCCACAGTACTGTCGGGCTTTGGGCGGGCGCCACGCAGCATTCCTTGCCGCTTCTTCTACGACGCGGTTGGCTCGGAGCTGTTCGAGGAGATCGTCAAACTCGATGAGTATTATCCGACGCGGGTCGAGGCCGGATTGCTCGAGGTCCACGGCGCCGAGATTGCGGAACTCACGGGCCAAGGCCGCGTACTAATCGAGTTTGGCTCGGGATCAAGCCGCAAGACGAGCCTGCTCCTCGGCGCACTGGGCGAAGTTCCCGCCTACATCCCCATCGACATCGCCGCCGAAAGCCTGAGAGAGGCTGCCGAGTGGCTTCTATCGCGGCACAGAGACCTCGCCATCCTGCCCCTTATCGCCGACTTCACCACGACGCGGACCCTTCCCAGTGTGGCGAAATTTCACCGCAAGCTCGGCTTCTTCTCTGGCTCGACCATCGGCAACCTAACCCATGTCGAAGCACAAGCTTTCCTTGCCAACGCCGCGAAGCTGCTTGGGCCCGGCAGCGCCTTCCTGATCGGCGTCGATCTCAAGAAACCGGCATCGATTCTGATTCCCGCCTATAACGACACGCGCGGGGTGACGGCGGCGTTCAACCTTAATTTGCTTGCGCGCATTAACCGCGAGCTGGGCGGCGATTTCGACCTCACTCGCTTCGCCCACGACGCCGTTTATAACGAGGCGCAAGGGCGGATCGAGATGTATCTCGTGAGCCTTGCGCGGCAGACCGTGCGCGTGCTTGGCCGCGCCTTTGCCTTTGCCGAGGGCGAGCGCATCCACACCGAGAACTCGCACAAGTACACGGTCAGAGAATTCCAGGCCCTCGCCGGTGCCTCAGGCTGGCGGCCTGTGCGAGCCTGGACCGACCCCGACCAGCTCTTCAGCCTGCATCTACTGCGGCACGGCTGAGCGGCCGGGCAGCCTCAATCCTTTTGCCTCAACTCTTTTTTCACGGAGCGCAAGCTGTGGCCGCGCATCGATGACGCACGCGCTTGTCGCGCGCCGGTGATAGATTGCGCCGGCGGAATGTTCGTTAGGAGGGCAGCCATGGCTACAGCTACGCACTTGCAGCGGCATAGGAGGGAGCCATGAGGAGAGTTCTACTTCCGGCGACTACAATCGCAATCGGATTGCTCGCAGCGTTGGGCGGCAGGGCCATTTCCGCGCAGGACGAGTACGCGGTGCAAGTGCCGGGTGGCCTCGCCTTCTCCGAGTTCAGGGGATACGAAGACTGGCAGACTGTCGCCGTCAGTCAGACCGATGATTTGATCGTGGTGATCCTCGGCAATCCTACGATCATTGACGCCTACCGGTCCGGCGTCCCCGGCAACGGTAAGCCGTTCCCCGACGGCTCCAAGATGGCGAAGATCCATTGGAATGCGAAAAAGAGTGCCGAGGCCCCCGCTCCGACGCTCGTGCCTGACACCCTGCATGACGTCGATTTCATGCTGAGGGACAGCAAGAGGTTCGCCGACAGCGGCAATTGGGGATACGCCCAGTTCAACTATGACGCCGCGTCCGACACGTTCACGCCCGCAACCTTAGCCGACCACCCGCCGCAGGGGAACGACGCCAAGTGCGGCTTCGCATGCCACACGATCGTGGCGAAGAAAGATTACGTCTTCACGGCTTATCCCAAGAGGTAACTGGGCGCGGCTTGCCGGGCACGCCGACAGCGCACTCAAGCGCAGCACGCTCCCATTTCCCAAGCGATGCCGCAGCCTCGTAGGTACTGGTCAGAAAATCCATCAAGGCGCGTTCGGGATCATCTGCGCGCGCGACGGCGTCGTACGGCAGGATATATTCGCTGAGATCGTTGTTGTAGAACGCCTCGGGGGGCCTGACTGGCGCAGACGCAAAGCCGTCAGGCTCGGGATAAGCATAGGAATAGAAGGCCGGGTAAGGCACCATATCGTTGCCAGGCCAGAAGCCCGCGCTGCTGACCTCGTGCGAATAGGCCTCTTGCGCGACAGCGTCTGGCAGATAGGGGACTCCACCAGGATGAAGCGGCGCCCGTCGGCCGGAGAAGCGGGTGACGGCAAGGTCGAAACTTCCCCAGAAGAAGTGGACCGGACTGCACTTGCCGATGAAGGCGGTGCGGAACTTGAACAGCACGCGCTCGACCTCAGCCAGAATGCGCCAATGCCGTTCGGCAAAATCGCGGTCGTAAGACGCGTGGGTGTTATCCTCGCCGAAGCGGATCGGGTCAGGTAGCTCGTTCGGCATGTCATGGATGCGAACCGCGATGCCGAGCTCGGTCAGCGACCGCATGAGCTCGGCATAGAAATCTGCAACAGTCCTCGGATAAAGGCCAATCTGTCGGACCGACCCGTCGTCCTTCGACGCGACCAACACGTGCTTCACAAAATCGAACTCGAGTTCGAAGCTGCGGTCACCGTAGGGGATGGACGATGTGGTCAAACCCCGCGGGGACACGTAGAGCACCACGTGCCAGGAATGATTGAGCCAGGGAGTCTGCGTTAGCCGGATCTTGCCGACGATCTGGGTCCAGAGATGCAAGGTCGCATACGTGTCTTTCCACGCCGTGTAGGGCAATTCCGGCCATGCGGACTTCGTGCGATCCACTTTTGCTGACATCTCATTCTCCCGTTCGTTGGCGCCGGTGCCGGTTCCGGGAGAACGATCATCTCACGCGATGTGGCCAAGTGGAACCTTCGCTGAGATCGCGCGCTAGTTGCCAGCGGACGAAGCCTTCGGCATTCTCCCGCCCTTCGTGAAAAAAGAGAGAGGCGCTCCATGGCTAGCTTTGCTACCGGCAACGCGGTGATCGGCCAGTCGGGAGGCCCGACCGCCGTCATCAATCAGTCGCTCGCCGGCGTGGTCGAAGGGCTAAGGGCAGGGCTCGTCGCCTCTGGCAAGGTGAAGCGCATTTTCGGCACGCGCCACGGCGTGCGTGGGCTGGTGAAGCCAGGCGCGGACGGCCTGCTCGACCTGACCGCGATCGACAAGTCAAAGCTTGAGGCGGTGGCGCGCGCGCCCTCGGCCGCGCTCGGATCGACCCGCGACAAGCCCGACGAGGCCTATTGCGAGAAGATCCTCGACGGCTGCCAAAGGAACGACATCCGCTATTTCTTCTATATCGGCGGCAACGATTCGGCCGACACCTGCCGTATCGTGAGCGAGAAAGCGGCCGCGGCCGGCTACGAGCTCCGCTGCTTCCACGTGCCGAAGACGATCGACAACGATCTTCTCGACAACGACCACACGCCCGGGTTCCCCTCAGCTGCGCGCTACGTCGCGCTCGCGCTGATGGGCGACGCGCTCGACAACGCAAGCCTCGGCGGCATCAAGATCAACGTCATCATGGGGCGCAACGCTGGCTTTCTCACCGCCGCAGCGTCCCTCGCTCGTGGAAAGCCGACGAATGGAGCCGCGCCGCAAGACCGGCCAGCGCCGCATCTAATCTACCTTCCCGAAATGGCGTTCTCGACGGAAGCTTTCCTTGCAGATGTCGAGGCGGTCTACTCGAAGCTCGGGCGCTGCCAGATCGCCGTGAGCGAAGGGATCCGCGACGAGAAGGGCGAGGAGATCGCCCCGAAGCTGATGCGCTCTGGCGAGGTCGACGCCCATGGCAATGTGCAGCTTTCGGGCTCTGGCGCGCTCGGCGACGGGCTCGCCGACCTGGTCAAGACGGGCTTAACGCCCAAGGGCGGCAAGGCGCCGCGCGTGCGCGCCGACACGTTCGGCTATATCCAGCGCTGCTGGCCAGAGCCGTCACCGGTCGACACACAGGAGGCGCGCGCGGTCGGCCGCTATGCAGCTGAGCTTGCCGCCAAGGGCGATGCGAGCGCTTCCGTAATCATCGTCCGCACCTCGAATACTCCCGACGCCTATCGCAGCGAATGCGCCCGCGCTGAGCTTTCCAAAGTGGCGCGGCGCACGCGCCATGTGCCTTCCGAGTTCATCGCCGGCTCGAACGACGTGACTGCCGCTTTCGACGCCTATTGCCGCCCGCTGGTCGGTACTCTGCCCAAATTCGAGCGGCTTTGATTAAGCTTCGACCAGCTCCCGCACGTAGGTCGGAAGGGCGAAGGCGGCGACATGGACATCTGGCCGCCAGTGGCGGGTGGGGAAGCTGCCGGCCTTCTCGTAGCGCTTGGCGATCTTGCGCCGCTTGTGCTGCCTAAGCTTGGGGTTATCGGTCGCCCAGCCGTAGGACATCGGTCCGCCGAAATAGGTCGGCGTAGTGGCGAGATAGGCGAAAGCGTCGCCGAAGAGCTCGCGGAAATAGGAAACGCTCTGCCTGAGCTCTGAGGCTTGCAGGAAGGGCAGACCATTCTGGGTGACGAGCAGCCCGCCGGGGGTAAGGCAGCGTCGGCACCCTTCATAGAACTCGCGCGTGAACAGCACCGCGCCAGGCCCGATTGGGTCGGTGGAATCGACCATGATCACGTCGAAGCGCTCGTCGGTCTCGGCCACGAACCTCGTGCCGTCGGCAATAACGATCCGGCTGCGTGGGTCGTCATAGGCTCCGGCCGAGATTTCGGGGAAATATTGGCGGCAAAGATCGATCACGCTGCCGTCGATCTCGCACAGCGTGACCTGCTCAAGCTCCGGGTGCCGGAGTGCCTCGCGCAGCACGCCGCCGTCGCCGCCGCCCACGATCAGCGCCTTCTTCGCCCGTCCATGGGCGAATAGCGGCACGTGCGACATCATCTCGTGGTAGACGAACTCGTCCTTCGTGGTGAGCTGCACGATCGAGTCGAGCATCATCACCCGTCCGAAGTCGGGGTTCTCGAAGATGATCAGGCGCTGATGCTCGGTCTCGCTGTCGAAAAGGACGCGATCCGCGCTCAGGCGGACGCGGAAACCCCGGTGGAGCGTCTCTTCGACCCAGCGTTCCATCGATTCATTTCCTTGCCGCGCAACTGCTCCTTGACCACCACCTTGCGAGGCTCGAACGCCTCTTTCAGGACATCGATGGCCGCTCTCGGATTGGTACGACCGCACATGAACACGTCAAGCGCGGCATAGCCATATTCCGGCCAGCTGTGGATCGAGATGTGCGACTCGGCAAGAACCGCTACGCCCGAGACCCCACCGTTCGGAGTAAAGTGATGGAGATGGATGTGCAGAAGGGTAGCGCCCGCCACCTCCACGCATCGCCGGAGCGTCTGCTCTATGTGCTCCAGGTCGTCGAGCCGTTTCGCTCGAACGAGATCGATGATCAGATGAGTGCCCGCGTAGCGGACACCATCGCGCTCACAGAAAAAGTCCTTGCGTCCCTCTTGCTCAGAGGGGCACCGGGAAAGCTTTTCTTCCGTTTGGGCGGTGCTTGAACCATGATCCAAGTCCATCCCCAATTGGAAGAGGGCGTCACTGGACATGGCGTCCTCCCTCCAACCAGCAGATGTTCGAGTCTAAACGACGCGCTATTTACACCCACGTTCGAGCGATGCAAGCGGTTTTTGGCCCATGAGGCAGAATGACCTCAAAAAAGTTTCGCGGTTCGCTCCGAGCAGCGAGGCTGATGCCGCCGCGCCCAGCTGTCACACGCGCCCTCTAGAGCGCGATGACAGTTTCATAATGAAACGGCACGCGCTCGACGTGGCGGTGCTCGTCTTGAGCGCGGCCATGATCGTCGCGGCGGTCTTATCGCTCCACGCCGAGGATGCCGAGAAGCTGCCAGCGCTCGGAGCTGACCTCTCGCAGACCTCCGTCTCGGGTCTCTCTTCGGGCGCTTACATGGCAGGCCAGATCGAAGTCGCACATTCGAGTCAAATCGTCGGCGCTGGCATCGTGGCTGGCGGTCCGTTCGCTTGCGCCGAGACCGAGGCGAGCAAGCTCGTTCCGTTTTGGCCCATGGCAGTGGCTCAGAACGCGCAGCAAGCGCTCTATAAATGTATGAAGACGACCCTTGGCGTTCCCGACCCTAAAGCCTTGTCAGAACGCGCAAAAGAGCTTGCTAATGACGGTAAGATCGATCCGCTTTCCGACCTCGCCAAAGACAACGTCTATCTCTTCTCCGGCAACGAGGATCAGACCGTAGAGAGGCCGGTGGTGGAAGCGGTTCGGGACTTTCTCGAGGAGGTCGGCGTGCCCGAGACGAACATCAACTTGGTGGAGAAGGAGGGCGGCCACGCCTTCATCACCGAGCAGGGCGGAGCAGCCTGCGGCATCACCGCCAAGCCGTATGTCAGCAACTGCAAGTACGATCAGGCCAAGGCCATCCTCGCTTGGATCTATGGGCCGCTCCAGGACGCCGCGCCCGAGCCCAAAGGGCGCTTCATCGACTTCGACCAGCAGGCCTTCGCGCGGCCTGGCGACGGCTTCGCCGACGAGGGCGTGGTCTATGTGCCCCCTGCCTGCGCGGCGCAAAGGGGCTGCCGCGTCCACATCGCGCTCCATGGCTGCGAGCAGTCGCGCGAGGCGGTCGGTGACGATTTCATCAAGGAGTCCGGCTTCGCCCACCTCGCCGACACCAATCGGCTGATCATCCTTTTCCCCCAGACCAAGGCGAGCGCGATCAACCCTCAAGGTTGCTGGGACTGGTGGGGCTATACCGACCTCGACTATCTCGGCAAGGATGCTCCCCAGATCGCCGCCATCTGGGCCATGGTCGAGCAACTGGCAAAGAGCCCGTGAGGATCGTTTGGTACGCGAGACCGACATCGCCATCGTGGAGGCCGTGCTTGGCTCGGACCTCTATCGCCAGTGCGTGCGCCTCCGCGAGGCGGTGCTGCGCAGGCCGCTTGGCTTGACCATCACGCGCGAGGAGCTCGCCGACGACACGACGCGGCAGCATTTTTGCGCGCTTTCCTATGGCGCCGTAGTAGGCTCGGTCTCGCTCAAGCCGTTCGACGAGACGACCCTTCAACTAAAGCAGATGGCCGTGGCCGAGGACCGGCGCGGAGAGGGAGTGGGCGCTCACTTGCTAGCTCATGCCGAGGTGTGGGGGTCAAGCGGGGGCTTCTTCCTGATGGTGCTCAACGCCCGCATGGGAGTTGAGGGCTTCTATGCGCGCTACGGCTACCAGGCGCTCGGCGAGCCGTTCCAGGAGAACACCGTGCCCCATATCAGAATGACGAAGCAGCTTGGGCCCTAGGAGGGAGAGGAGATGAGCCTTAAGGTAGGCGACATGGCGCCGGACTTCACCCTGACCACCGATGGCGGCGGCTCGATTTCGCTTAAGGAGCTCAAGGGCAAGACCGTCGTGCTTTATTTCTATCCGCGCGACGACACGCCTGGCTGTACCGCCGAGGCCTGTGCCTTTCGAGACTCCCTGCCCGACTTCTCCAAAGTCAAGGCCGAGGTCGTGGGCATCTCGCGCGACTCGGTCAGAAGCCACGACAAATTCAAGAGGAAGTTCAAGCTCCCATTCCCGCTCGCCTCGGACGAGGACGGCAAGGTCACGGAGGCCTACGGCGTTTGGGTCGAGAAGAGCATGTACGGCAAGAAATATATGGGCGTCGAGCGGGCGACCTTCCTGATCGACGGCAAGGGCGTCATCCGCGACATCTGGCGCAAGGTGAAGGTCGAGGGCCACACCGATGAGGTGCTGGAAGCGGCCGCGGCACTGAAGTAATGGCCGGCGAGACGGAGGGATGAGGAATGCGACGGCTGGCGTGCACTGCTTTGTTGGGCTTTGTGATCGGCGTCCCGCTCGCGGTGACTGCCCAGGAAACCTACGTCCCCGCACTCGGCGATATCATGGGCAGGATCCAAGAGCGGCACATTCAAACTTTGGTTCGCTGGCAGGCGCGCCAATTGGGATCTTGCGCGCTATGAGCTCGAGCACATCAGAACAAGCCTTGAGGACGCCGCTACCCTCTATCACGGTATCCCGGCCGAGTTTGTTGGGGCGACGATGGCCCCGATCAAAGCGATCAGCGCGGCGATCGAGGCCAAGGACGGCCCACAATTCGCCAAAGGCTTCAACGAATTCACGGCGGCGTGCAACGCCTGTCATCACGGCATCGACCGCGGCTTCATCGTCATTCAGGTTCCGGCAGCGTCACCGTTTAGCGACCAATCTTTCTCTCCGCCGAAGACACCGCAATGATTCCGGGCGTGTCCTTGAGGATTCATAGCGGTTTGACAATTCATAACCGTGTGGTTATGAATTATGAATCACCGCCACGACCGACACTCTGTTTAACAGTCTGGCCGATCCGACCCGCCGGGCAATCTTCGAACGGCTGTGCCGCGAAGGAGAGCAGACGGTCGGGGCTCTGACGGCTCGGGCCGGGGTCTCGCAACCGGCTGTCTCAAAGCACCTTGGCGTCCTGAAACACGCGGGACTCGTGCGCGACCGCCGCGAGGGGCGCCAGACGCACTATAGCGCGCAGCTCGGCGCGCTCGCGCCGCTGATCGACTGGACAAGCCAAATGGCCAGCTTCTGGCAAAGCCGGTTCGACAGCCTCGAAGATCTACTCAAAAGGATGGACCAATGAACGAAACGCCGACTGAAACGCGCTCCGTCGTTGCCAAACGCGAGATGCCTTATCCACCGGAAAAGATCTGGCGCGCGCTCACGCAACCGCACCTGATCGAGGAGTGGCTCATGAAGAACGACTTCAAGCCAGTCGTGGGTCACCATTTCAATCTACGCGGAGACTGGGGCGGCGTGTTGGACTGCGAGGTCCTCGTCGTCGAGTCGAACCGAACGCTGTCCTACAGTTGGAATTTTGCGCACGATGATCCGGCCTACAATCTGAAGAGTGAGGTGACCTTCACGCTCACCCCAACCAGCACGGGGACGCGCCTGCGCATGGAGCAGTCGGGCTTCCGGCCGGATCAGCAGCAGGCCTACCAGGGCGCCAAGGGCGGGTGGCACCAGTTCTTTGCAAAGCTGGAGCAGGTCTTAACGAGACTAGACTGACCTGCTGAGCTTCAAGGTGACCGATCTGGTCACTTGGGCCAGGCCATGATCGGTACGACGCTGATCGCGTTGGCCGGCGAACCGTTGATGAGCTTCGAACTGACGGCAAGATAGATGATCGCGTTTCGCTTCACGTCGGGAATGCGGTAGATGCGCGTTCGCTTGAAGAAGATGCTGGTCTTCTCGGTGAAGGCTTCCTCTTTCGCCGGCAGCTTGGAGATATCGGCCGTGATCGGCCCCGACTGGCGGCAGGACACCGAGAAATTCGACGGATCCTCGTTGAGACCGAATGGCTGACCCCAGCCGCCGGTACGCGCCTGAGAGATGAAACAGGTCACGCCCGGCACGTCGGGATCATCGAAGTCGCTGACGCCAACCTTGTCGTTCGGAGAGAGCAGATTGAAGGTCGTGCTGACGCAAGGGAAATCGTCGGCCCACGTCATGCCAGTTGCGGCGAGGGACACGGCGGCAGCCGCAAGAACAGCTCTCATACATCTCTCCATTCGATGAAAGTGGCCAGTGTGCCGCCTCGGAGCGATGCTGCGCCGATGGGGTCGGAGTTAGCCGCCACCTTGGCGTTTCGTCAGCGCAGGATCGTTTTGGAAGCAATAGGTCTTGCCGTCGATCGTCTTCTTGATCGGGCACTCGGCGGTTCCCGTGTGCTTGCCCTTGTCGCCCGCGTCGGTTTGCCCATGATCATTGGCCGGCTGCGTTGACTCCCCAGCCGCGACAGGCCCGGCGCAGAGAACCAGCAGGAGAGAACTCGCCAACAACGGAACGGTCTTAATCATTTCGGCATCTCCGAGAGGGCTGGCGCACCCGACAGGATTGAACCTGACCTCTGCCTTCGGAGGGGTGCGATCACTCCTCCAGGATTAGCATTTCTGCGGGGTTTTGATGCAAAAGGGTGCGGAACGCTTCGGAAATAGGCGCTTATTACGCCCCATTCCGCCCCCAGCGGATCAGACGAAGCTGGCAGGGACCTCAAATATGCGGACCATGCATTCCATTCACATGCGGATTGATCGTCCCTCTGGCTACCGATGAGAGCTAAGGTTGCCACCAACAGCGCTCGCCCGTAGTGCAAACCGATACGCGTGCTGTCCACCGTCCCCCCAAGCCCAAGCCGGCGCCCCGCTTACAGGCACTAGTGGAAAGCATTATGGCAATTTGCGACATGCATAAATTGAATTTCTCTCAGGCTAATAGATGCAAGGTTTTTACATGCGAGCCTGGCGCTGATGCAGATCGATCACGGCTCGCAACAAAGCGTTCCCATGCCCTTGCCGGACCTGGTGCTGGAGACGTAGGCTAACCCTTACCCTAGGGATCAAGAAGGAAACCAATGCTAGCGGCGCTGAGCATAGGGCGGTGGTTTCGCATGGCCATGGCCCTTGCGACATTTGCGATGCTTTGCTTCGTCGCGCCGCCTGGCCTGATTGCCTTCGGTCATGGCGATCACACGGTCGAGTGCCTGGCTCACGCCGATATGGTGGATCATGGTATGGCCGGGGCGCACGACATAACCCATCACGGAGATCACTCCCTCCCCTCGGGGGCCCACCAACCGGGCTCCGGTTGCTGCGGGCTCTTTTGCATGAGCGCGGTTGCCGCCGATCTCGGCGAGCTCGTGGAAGCGCCCGATGCCGGCCCGGGGCACATAGTGGCGCACCAGCCATCGATGTTCAGCCGCGCTCCAGAGGGGCCCGAGCGGCCACCGAATCCCCTCGTCATCGTCTGAGCTGCTCGCGCCGGGACCGCTCGTCCCTGGCAGAGCCGTCATCAACGACAGACGAGGGATGAACGATGTCCTCTCACATTTGCGGGCGCGTTCTCGCTATCGCGAGCGCGGCCCTGCTCTCAGCTTGCAAGACCTTCTCGCCCGACGGGGGGATGGGGACGGTCGCGACCATTGCAGGCCAGGGGCTCAACAAAGACGTGGTGCGGGTCAGCTCCCCCACGGATGCTGCCTACGCCCAGACCAGAGTCGCGCACCTGCTTAAAGCGCCGCTCAGCGCGGACGCCGCGGTGCAGATCGCACTGCTCAACAATGCCGAGCTGCAGGCGGCCTATAATCGGCTCGGGGTTGCGGAAGCCGTGGCGGTGCAGGCGAGCCGTCCGCCGCTGCCGAGCTTCACCTATGATTGGGTCAAGACTTCAATCGAGCTAGACATCGAACGCCAGGTCGTGGCCAGCGTGCTACAGCTCGCCACCTGGCCCGCGCGCTCGAAGATTGCAGGCGTGCGCTTCGAGCAGGCCGAGCTTCGCGCCGCAGAGGAGACGCTGCGCATCGCGGCCGAAACGCGGAAAGCTTATTACAACGCAGTAGGAACCCGGCAAATTATGGCGGCCCTAAGCTCAGCCAAGGCGAATGCCGAGGCGTCAGCCGAGCTTGCCAGCAAGCTCACCGAGACCGGCGCAGTCAACAAGCTCGATCAGGCCCGCCGCCAAGTGTTCGCTTCCGAGATCGAAGCCCAAGCAACAGCGGCGAAGCTCAAGGCCACTGCGGCTGAGGAGCGCCTGACCCGGCTCATGGGTTTGTGGGGACCAAATGTCGCCGCTCTGCTGCCGAGCACGCTTCCCCCTCTGCCGAGTGGATCCCGTAGCCTTGCTTCGGTCGAACAAGAGGCGATGGACAAGCGGGTGGACCTTGAGATCGGAAGGCTGGAGGTCGAGGCACTCGCCCGTTCCTATGGGCTGACTCGCTCGACGCGGTTCCTCAACGTGCTCAACGCAAGCGGCATCTCGAAGACGCAGAAAGACAAGGGCGAGCCGTCTGCGGATGGCGGCGGCTTCGACATTGCGTTCGAGGTACCTATTTATGACTTCGGCGGGGCAAGCATGCGGGAGGCGGAGCAGCGCTACGTGGAAGCTCTGAACGCGCTCCGTGCGATGGCGGTGAACGCGCGATCTGAAGCGCGCGAAGCCTATGGCTCCTATGCCTCGACACGGGCAATCGTCGTGCAATACGACCGCGAGGTGCTTCCGCTCCGCAAGACCATCTCCGAGGAGACGGAACTGCAATATAATGCCATGCAGGTCGATGCCTTCGCGCTGCTCCAAGCGGCGCGGGACAATGCCGCCTCGAAGGTGGCGAGCATCGAGGCCAAGCGCGATTTCTGGCTCGCTTATACCGATCTCAGCGTCGCCTTGCTCGGGGGAGGCGCGTTGAGCCGACTCGATGGCGCCGTTGTTGCCGACGCGGGCGGGGCCGGCACGGATTAGCTGAAAGGATAGATCCATGCTTTCCCGACGGAATTTTCTCGCAGGCTCGGCGGTAACGCTCATCAGCGCCACAGCGGTAAGCGGCAGGATAGAGGCCGCCGCCATCCCTGAGGCGCCGGCCAATGACTCGCCTGCAATGAAACCGCCGCTTCCTCCCGCAAGCGGCCAGGACTATCAGCCGGTGGTGACGCTGAACGGCTGGACTCTACCTTGGCGCATGAACGGCCAGTGGAAGGAATTCCATCTCGTAGCGGAGGAGGTGAAGCGCGAGATGGCGCCGGGCATGACGGTCAAGCTGTGGGGTTATAACGGTCAGACGCCGGGCCCCACCATCGAGGTGGTCGAAGGCGACAAGGTCCGCATCTTCGTGACCAACAAGCTGCCCGAGCACACATCCGTGCATTGGCACGGCATGCTCGTGCCGAACGGCATGGACGGCGTTGGTGGCCTTACCCAGCCGCACATCCCGGTTGGTAAGACCTTCGTCTATGAGTTCGAGCTCAAGGGCAGTGGCACCTTCATGTACCACCCGCACTCAGACGAGATGGTGCAGATGGCCATGGGGATGATGGGCACTGTTGTCGTGCACCCTAAAGACCCGACGTTTCGCCGCGTGGACCGGGACTTCGCCTTCATCATGAGCTCCTACCGCTTCGATCCCGGCACCTCGCTTCCGCAGGTGACCGAGATGACGGACTTCAACATCTGGGCGTTCAATTCGCGCGTCTTCCCCGGCATTGATGTCTTGCCAGTGCGGCTCGGCGACCGGGTCAGGATCAGGATGGCCAATCTTACCATGACCGCCCATCCGATCCATTTGCACGGCCATCATTTCGCTGTCGGCCTGACCGACGGCGGCTGGGTGCCCGAGAGCGCGCAATGGCCGGAGGCGACGCTCGATGTGCCGGTTGGCGCGATCCGCGCCATCGAGTTCGTCGCGGATCAGCCGGGGGACTGGGCGTTTCACTGCCACAAGTCGCATCACGCCATGAACACCATGGGGCATGAGGTGAAGAACTTCATCGGCCTGCGGCAACAAGCTTTGAGCAAGGCTCTTGCCCACGCGGCGCCGACCGCCATGGCCATGGGCACCGACGGCATGGCCATGATGGGCGAGATGGCGATGCCGTTACCGGCCAACACGCTGCCAATGATGACGGGTACCGGGCCGTTCGGGCCGATCGAGATGGGCGGCATGTTCACCGTCATGAAGGTCCGAGCGGATCTTGCGCCTGGCGACTATCGCGATCCGGGCTGGTACCAGCACCCGCAACGCACGGTCGCCTACGAGGTAGACGCCGCCGGCGCGCCGGCGGTGCAGAAACCCAGCACGGGCGGATCTCCGGGAATGAACATGCCGGGCATGAAGATGCCTGGAATGGACATGCCAGGAATGGACATGCCGGGCGCAAAGCCTGGGGGGCATTAGGGCAGGAGCAGCTAGATCGTCGACCTCAAGCAGGAAATGCAAATGGCCGGAGACATGATGACCAAGAAGGATACGGAGGGCTGTAAGGCCCACATGCACAACGCAATGGAAGCAACCGAGAAATAGATGCGTCCCACGCCACTCTCAAACGGAAGCTCTTCCGGCGGGGTATCCCGGAGCGCCGGGCGTTGGTCGGTCGCAGCGTGGCTTGTTGGAGCATTGTTGGTCGCGGTCGGCGCCGCATCGTTGGCGATCTATGCCGGGGCTTATGATGTCGCGGCAGATATTCCGCATGCCCAACCGGTTTATTGGTTCCTGCAAATAGTCCGACAACGGTCGATTGCGGCGCGGGCGAGCGACATTGTCGTTCCGGCTGACTTGGCCGACCCGAAACGCATCGCCTCAGGTGCCGCGCAATATGATGAGATGTGCAGCGGCTGTCATCTCGCTCCCGGCATGAAAAGGACCGAGATCAGCCAGGGCCTTTATCCGCGAGCGCCCGAACTCCGGCGCGGAACCAACCTCACCCCAGCGGAGGAGTTCTGGGTCGTGAAACATGGGATCAAGCTCACGGGCATGCC
>DASSLP010000116.1:0-10538 GCA_035689365.1 Methyloceanibacter sp. | reverse complement strand
TGGCGTGCGCTGTATGACAAATATCTTGCTGCCAAGCCCGCCATCACCGCCGGCATGAATTCGGCACCACCGTCTCTGACGCAGGAATTCGCAGGCCCTGCGGCAATCGACGACTATCGCTTCCAGTTCCAGAGCGCGCGGTCCTGGGCGAGCGAGAATTTCGAGTCGCCTGAGATCCGCAATTTCTTTGCCTGCTGTGCTCTGCATGCCTGCCTCGCACCTGACGATACGCTCGGCGGCCAATTCGCCTGGCTGTTCGCAGCCGCCGTGCAGGATGTGGGCGTGAGCGTGGTCAGGGGCGGCATGCACCACGTCTCGCGCGCGCTTGCCTCGGTGCTGCAAAGTCACGGCGGGGAAATTCGCACCGACGCGTCAGTGAGCGAGATCGAATGCGAGAACGGCCGCGCCAAGGCCGTGCGGCTCGCGAGCGGAGAGAGGATCGCGGTCGAAGGCGTGGTCGCGTCGAATGTCGATCCAAAGCATTTTGCGCTCGATCTGCTCGGCGAGGCGGCGCTCGGACCCGCCATCACGGAGAAGATCAAGCGCTACGACTGGGGCCAGTCGTTCTTCGTCATCTATGCCGCGCTCGACCGGCCGGTGCCTTATCGCGCCGGCGCTGCCGCGGACCAGGCCGGCTATGTCCACGCCGCAGGCCAGACGCTAGACGACCTGGCAGACATGTTCGCGCAGGCCCGCGCAGGCTTGCTCCCCGCGACGCCCATGGTCGGCGTCATCAACGAGGCGGGCATCGATCCTTCACGCGCGCCCGATGGCAAGGCGCTCATGAAATTCGTGATGCACTTCGTGCCTTACCGGGTCACCGGCGATGCGCGGGGGCGGATCGGGGGTACCAACTGGGACGAGATCAAGGAGACCTATGCCGACGCCATGATCGATTTCATTTCAGAGACTTACCTGCCGGGCCTACGCGACCGCATCATCGCCCGCGCGCTGCAGTTTCCGGTCGATCTCGAGCGCCGCATCAAGAGCGCAGTGCACGGCACCCACCAGCATGACGCCTATCTCCCTTATCAGATCGGGCCGATGCGCCCCATCCCCGAACTCGGCTCCTACCGCTCGCCGCTTGCCAACGTCTATCTGTGCGGCGCCGGCAGCCACCCGGGTTCAGACGTGACCATGGCGCCAGGGCGCAATGCGGCGCGTATCATCTGTGCCGACCTCGGCCTCGCCTTCCCGCGTTAGGCCGCATTCCGTCATTCCCGCGAAGGCTGGAATCCAGTAACCCTGACTCTTGCGCCTGGCGCACCTACATTGTTACTGGATCGTCCCCTCAAGCTGGGCGATGGCAGCGGACTTTAGGCATGAACATCAACGGCAAGCATTACCGCACCATCTGGCTCAACGATGACGACTGGTCGGTCGAGATCATCGACCAGACCAAGCTGCCCTTCGTGTTCGAGACGGTGACGCTGCGCACGCTTGACGATGCGGCGCGCGCCATCAAGACCATGCAGGTGCGGGGGGCGCCGCTGATCGGCGCCACCGCAGCTTATGGCCTTGCGCTTGCGCTCCGCGCGGACGCCTCAGACGACGCGCTCGACAAAGCCTGCGATCAGCTCGCCGCAACCCGTCCCACCGCCATCAATCTCCGCTGGGCGCTCGAGGAGATGAAGAAGGCTGTGCGCAATCAGCCACGTGACAAGCGCATCGCAACGGCTTATGCCCGAGCCGCCGAGATCTGCGATGAGGACGTGGAGACCAACCGCAGGATCGGCGAGCACGGGCTCGGGTTGATCCGCGCGCATTCGGAGAAGAAGGGCGGCAAGCGCGTCAATATCCTCACCCATTGCAATGCCGGCTGGCTCGCATGCGTCGATTGGGGCACCGCGCTCGCGCCGATCTACCGTGCATACGATGAGGGCATCGACCTGCATGTGTGGGTGGACGAGACGAGGCCACGCAATCAGGGCGCCTCGCTCACCGCCTTCGAGCTCGGTGCGCATGGCGTGCCGCACACGCTGATCGCAGACAATGCCGGCGGCCACCTGATGCAGAAGAAGCTCGTCGATCTCTGCATCGTCGGCACTGACCGCACCACCGCCGCCGGCGACGTCGCCAACAAGATCGGCACCTATCTCAAAGCGCTCGCCGCGCGCGACAACGACATCCCCTTCCTCGTGGCGCTTCCCTATTCGACCATCGATTGGAGCCTCGACGATGGTAGCTCCATCCCCATCGAGGAGCGCGATCCTGACGAGGTGACCGACATCGCCGGGCGGCTCCACGATGGCCGCGTCGCCACCGTGCGCATCGTCCCCGAAGGGAGCCCCGCCGCCAATTACGGCTTCGACGTCACGCCGGCGCGGCTCGTCTCTGGCTTCATCACCGAGCGCGGCGTCACGCCTGCCACGCGCGACGGCTTGGCCACGCTTTACCCCGAGCACCCCAAGCGCTCCGCCGCGTGAGTTTGAGCGGCATTTCCTTGTCATGCCCGCAAAGCGGGCATCCAGTAACCGCCGGCCTTCGTGATATAGCAGGGGTTACTGCATCGCCGCCCGAACCGGTGGAGCCCAAGGACGACCAGCAGCTCCTTGCCACGGCAGGCAATTTCGCAATTGCCATCCTGCTCGGCGCGTTGGTCGGAGTCGAGCGCGAGAAGCGAAAGAGCGAAGAGGAGGACACCGGCCACATCGCAGGCCTTCGTAATCGCTTACAAGCAGCCGCTGCATGGCCTCGTCGAGAAGCTCGGCTGGTACGATGTCTATGCCGGCGTGCGGCTTCTGATCGCGACCTTCATCGCTCTGCCGCTCCTACCGAACGAAGCCATCGACCCATGGGGCGCGCTCAACCCTTACAAGCTCTGGCTGCTCGTCATTCTCATTTCGAGCCTGTCGCTGGTCGGTTATGTGCTGACGCGCTGGCTCGGACCTCAGAGGGGCGCGGCGCTGACCGGGCTGACCGGCGGTCTTGTTTCATCCACCGCGGTCACCTTGTCGTTCTCGCGTGAGGCGCGCGAAAAGCCGCAAGAGTCGAACGCGCTAGCCTGCGACATCCTGCTCTCCTGGGCGGTGATGTTCGCCCGCATCATCGTGTTGGTGGCGATCGTTAATCGCGCGCTTCTGACCCATGTGCTGGTTCCGTTCGCGGTGATGGCTCTCATTGTCGGCGGCTACGCGGCATTCCTTTATTTTCGCAGCGGACCGGTCAAGCACGTCACCGGCAAACGGGACCTGAAAGTCGAGAATCCATTCAGCCTGATCGCCGCGGCGAAATTCGGCGTGCTGCTCGCCGTGATTCTGCTCGTGACCAAGTTCGTGCAGGCGCATTTTCCGCCAAGCGGCCTCTACGCGGTCGCCGCCCTCGCCGGGCTCACCGACCTCGATGCCATCACTCTCTCGATGTCGGAGTTCGCCCAAACAGGAGAGGCGCGCGTGGCGGTCATCGAGATCGCCGATCGCGGCGCTCTCCAACACGCTGGTCAAATGCGGCATGGCCTTCGTGCTGGCAGGCCCTACGCTCGGCAAGCCGCTCGCCGTCGCCACGGCAGCAACCCTGATCTTGGGCCTCGCTGCGGCGTTCTTCCTCTAGGCCTTCACGTCTCCGCGCCGAGACACTAGCTAAGCCACATGCGGTCGAAGCCTTTAGTCCTCGCTGCTCTTTTTCTAATGCTTGCCTCGCTGGCGGTTGCGGCAGAGGTCCAATATTTCAATGTGCCGCAGGGCGACCATCCGCATGACGTGGCGCCCGCACCTGACGGAACGGTCTGGTACACGGGCCAGCGCGCCGGCGTGCTCGGGCGTCTCGATCCCAACACCGGCCAGGTCGAGCGCATTCCGCTAGGGCAGGGATCGGCGCCGCATGGCGTCATCATCGGTCCCGACGGCGCGGCCTGGGTCACCGACGGCGGGCTCAATGCCATTGTCCGTGTTGATCCGGCCACGCGCGAGGTGAAGACCTGGAAGCTGCCGCCAGATCGCGCCAATGCCAATCTCAATACGCTCGCCTTCGACCGACGCGACCGCCTCTGGTTCACCGGGCAATCCGGCATCTATGGCCGGCTCGATCCGAAGAGCGGCGAGATGCAGGTTTGGGATGCGCCGAAGGGCGTTGGCCCTTACGGCATCACTGCCACGCCCGACGGCGCGATCTATTACGTCTCGTTGGCGGGCTCGTTCCTCGGAAAGCCGGACCTCGATAGCGGCGAAACCAGCGTCATCGAACCCCAAACGCCGAAAGCCGGCACGCGTCGCGTCTGGTCCGACTCGAAAGGCCGTCTGTGGGTGAGCGAATGGAACGCCGGCAATCTCAGCGTCTACGATCCTGCTTCACAGACCTGGGAGGACTACAAGCTGCCCGGTGACTCGCCGCACGCTTATGCCGTCTATGTCGACGTCAAAGACAAGGTGTGGGTCAGCGACTTCGGCGCCAATGCGATTTTGCAATTCGATCCTGAGACGAAGAACTTCACGAGCTTCCCACAGGCCTGATGCCGCAGTACGCCAGCTTAACGGACGCCAAGGCGAAGTATGGGGCGCCGAATCCGCCACCGATCGCCTCGTGGTGATCCGCACGGGCGAGAAGCAGGCGAAAGACTAGCAGCGCTTAGGCGAGCGCGAAGACCACCACAAAGCCCAGAAGCGCGGCGGCGGTCAGCGGCACGACCCAACGCACGAAGCCGAGATCAGGCCGCGCCTTGAGCCGGCGAGCGGCGATCCGCGACCAAACGCCGGGCGCTGCTTCGGCTGCCGCTTGCGCGTCCTTTGGCTGCGCGCTGGCGGCCTCAAGCAATGCCGTCTTGTGTTTCTCGTGCCATTTGGGGCCTGGCCCGCGCATATCCTGGCCCGCGCATATAGTGGCGCTCGGGATGGTACGACTTGCTGAAGGTTCCCACCTTATTCCCTCACCGAAAGGAGCCCCGTAACCGCAAGAGGATGCAGGCAAATATGTTGCAAATCGGTAAGGAAGCGTGGCGGGAAGAGGGTCATTTCTGGAGCCGCGCAAACACGGGCCATTGCCTGCCGAAAAGATGGGAATTCCGGGCTTGCAGCAAAAGACCATCTCTGCAAGAACGCGCGCCATGAAAAGCCAATGGAACGATGCGGCAGCCCAGGAAGTGGTCGCCGCTTATGCTGCGAAGGGTGTGGGCCCCGACATCGCTCTCAGGGTGTACACCACGCGCCTTCTCGGTCGCGATCCTTTGCTCGTGCTGCATGGCGGCGGCAACACTTCGGTCAAGACGCGCGCGCGAGACGATCTCGGCGTCGAGCACGAGGTCATCGCGGTCAAGGGCTCCGGCGCCGACATGGCAGACATCGAGCCTTGGGGCTTGCCTGCAGTGAAGCTCGGGCCGCTGCGGGAGCTCCGCGCCCTCGACGCGCTGTCGGACGAGGCCATGGTCAACGTCCAGCGGCTCAACCTGCTCGACTCCTCTGCGCCCAACCCCTCGGTCGAGACGCTGCTTCACGCTTTCCTGCCGCACAAATTCGTGGACCATACCCATGCCGCTTCCGTGCTCTCCCTCGTTGATCAGCCTGACGGAAGCGCCCTGGCGCGCGAGGTCTATGACGGCCGCATGGGCATCGTGCCCTATATCGCGCCGGGCTTCAGGCTCGCCAAGGAAGCTGCCGAGATCTTCGAGGATAAGCCAGACGTCGAAGGCCTGATCCTGCACAAACACGGCATCTTCACCTTCGGCGAGACTGCGCGCGAGGCCTACGAGCGCATGATCGAGATGGTGTCGCTTGCCGAGAGCCGCTTGCGGCAGGGCCGGCCCATCGTGTTCCCGGCGCGCAAGCTCGCCAGCGCGACGGCGCAAGCCTCGCAGATCGCGCCGATCATCCGCGGCGCTTGCGCGATCAAGCAGCACGGAAAAGAGCCGATCCGCTTCATCGCCGACTTCCGCACCGGCCCGGAAATCCTTGCTTACGTGAACGGCGAGGAGCTCGCTTCCTATAGCCAGCGCGGCGTGGTGACGCCCGACCACATCATCCGCACTAAGAACAAGCCGCTTGTTCTGCCGCAGCCTGAGGCCGGCAAGCTCGATGAGTTCGCCAGCGCAGCCCGCGATGCGGTGGCGAAGTTCATCGCCGAGTACGACGCCTATTTCACCCGCGAGAACGAGGCCGCCGGCAATACCAAGACCAAGCTCGACGCGAGCCCGCGCGTCGTGCTGGTTCCTGGCGTCGGCCTGTTCGGCCTCGGCCGCACCGCCAAGGACGCATCGATTGCTGCCGACTTGGCCGAGAACACCGTCAAGGTGGTGACCGACGCGGAGGCGATCGGCCGCTACGAACCTCTGCCCGAGAGTGACCTGTTCGCGCTGGAATATTGGAGCCTCGAGCAGGCGAAACTCAAAGGCGCCGTGGTCAAGCCTCTCACCGGACAGGTCGCGTTCGTGACCGGCGCTGGCGCGATCGGCGCCACTACGGCACGCGCGCTCGCGGCGGAGGGCGCTGCCATTGCAATCCTCGATATTGACGGCGAGGCCGCGATGAAAGCTGCGGCCGAGGTCAAAGGACTCGGCATGCAATGCGACGTGACCAAGCCGGAGCGAGTGAGGGCGGCGTTTGCCGCGACCTGTGAGCGCTTCGGCGGTGTCGATATCGTTGTGTCGAATGCCGGCGCGGCGTGGCAAGGACGCATCGGCGACGTTTCCGACGAGCTGTTGCGCAAGACGTTCGAGCTCAACTTCTTTGCCCACCAGACCGTGGCGCAGGAAGCCGTGCGCATCATGCTGAAGCAGGGCACCGGCGGAGCGCTTCTGTTCAATCTGTCGAAGCAGGCGGTGAACCCGGGCGCGAATTTCGGGCCTTACGGGCTTCCCAAGGCGGCGACCATGCTGCTCATGCGCCAATATGCGGTCGACTACGGCGCCGACGGCATTCGCTCGAACGGCGTCAATGCCGACCGCATCAGGAGCGGGCTCTTGACCGACGCCATGATCGCCGCACGGGCCAAAGCGCGCGGTGTGACCGAGGCGGAATATATGAGCGGCAACTTGCTCAATCGCGAGGTGCTCGCCGAGGACGTGGCCCAGGCCTTTGTCGCGCTCGCCAAAGCGCGCAAGACCACCGGCCATATCGAGACGGTCGACGGGGGCAACATCGCCGCCGCCTTGCGCTAGGCTCGCGCGCGGCGCTCGGCCGCGGCTTGGGATAGACGATCGAGGGAGGTTCTCGCTTGGCGCGCATCGCACCTTCCTGGCCGGGCTTCTCGTGCTCTTGCCAGTCCTCGTCACCGTCATCGTCACGGCTTGGGTTGCGCAACTGCTCCAGGCATACGCCGGACCCAACAGCCTGATCGGCAGGCTTATCGTCCTGCTCGGGCTCAATCTCGTCTCCTCGGACACCGGCGCCTACTTCCTCGGCTTCCTCATCATCCTCGGCTGTATCTTCCTGCTTGGGCTGTTTGTCGAGACGAGGCTATGGCCCTTGGTGCAGACCGGCCTCGATTCGCTGATCAGCCGCATCCCGCTCGTCTCCAAACGTCTACGAGTTGTCCAAGCGCTTCGTTGCCATCGTCGACCGCAGCGGGAATAAGAACAACCTACAAAGCATGCGCCCGGTATGGTGCTTCTTCGGCGGGGAGGGGGGCGCTGCAGTGCTCGGGCTGATGCCGTCGCCTGACCCGGTTCAGATCGGCGAGCATAGCTATGTCGGCTTGCTCGTCCCCTCCGCGCCCGTGCCGTTCGGCGGCGCGCTGATCTATGTGCCAACTTATTGGGTCAAGCCGGCGGACGGCGGCGTCGGGCGGCTGATGAATGTCTATGTGTCGATGGGCGTCACCCCGCCTGAGTCGATACCCGCTAAGCCCGCGCTCGCGGATAAACGCGTCGTGCCGGGAGGGAGCAAGTCCAAGCCGGCGAAGCCACAAGGCCCACGGAAAGGCAGCTAGTCTCCGATCGAATTCCTTATTTAAAAGTGATGGCGCGTGACGCGCGGCGACCATCTCGCATGCCGGATGGACAGTCTAATCAGGCAGTTATCTTGCTTCTTGGCCCGAGCTTTACGCCTGTTCGTTGCCCATGGCGAAATTGCTTGCTAGAACATAACAGGAACATGCCGTCTGGGCCGTGATCTTTTGGGGCGTGGAGCGTATGCGCACATAGGGTGCTGCACTTGCAGTTTGCCGCCGTTATCGCATTGGCCCCAGGCGGCTTGCCTGAAAGCGATCAGATTGCATTTTCGTTGGTGCACGGTGAAAGTGGATCGATGTAATGGCGAGCGCCGTCACCTCAATTGAGGTCTACGCCACCCGGCGCTTTCGCAACAGGCAGACCGGCGCAGTGACTAGCTTTCGCAATCCCCATGTGCGGATTTGCTATTCAGATGGGGTTCGCGATGAGATCTGTGAGCTTACACAACGTATGATCGGAGAGCCGCTGCAAATTTGGATGAGCTGTCGAGTCGTGTCAGCACCCATCGTGCGTGAGGCGCTTTGCTCGAAACCATGTTTCGATGTCTCTAGCTACGATCTCGGAGACGCGTGGCGGCTCGCTCACAATCTCAAGGTCGAGCCTAAGCTTCCTTGTCCATAGTGGCGCAAGCCGCGCGCGATTAAGTCGCGAAGCGGAAATGGAGGACGTCGCCGTCCTTCACCACGTAGTCCTTGCCCTCCAGCCTGAGCTTGCCGGCATCGCGCGCGCCGGCCTCGCCCGACAGCGCCACGTAGTCGTCATAGGCGATGGTCTCGGCGCGGATGAAGCCCTTCTCGAAATCGGTGTGGATTACGCCCGCGGCCTGCGGCGCGCGTGTGCCCTCGGGCACGGTCCAGGCCCGCGCTTCCTTCGGGCCAGCAGTGAAATAAGTGATTAGTCCCAATAGCTTATAGCCTTCGTTGATGAGCCGGTTGAGCCCTGGCTCCTGCAAGCCAAGCTCGGCGAGATAGACTTGGCGTTCGTCCGGCGGGAGCTCGGCAAGCTCGGCCTCGATCTTGGCCGAGATGATGACGCAGCCAGCACCTTCCGCTTTGGCGAGCGCCTCCACGCGCGCGGAATGCACGTTCCCCGTCGCGGCCGAAGCTTCGTCCACGTTGCAGACATAGAGCACTGGCTTCGCGGTGAGCAGGCCTAGCGTCCTGAACTCGGCCCGCTCGTCCTCGTCGAGGGCGGCGAGCCGCGCAGGCTTGCCCTCGCGGAGCAGGGTAAGCGCGCGCTCGAGCAGCGTGAGCGTCTTCTTCGCCTCCTTGTCCTGGCCGCGGATCTTCTTCTCCAGGATCGGCACGCGCCGCTCGAGACTGTCGAGGTCCGCGAGCATCAGCTCGGTCTCGATCGTCTCGGCGTCGGCGATCGGATCGACGCGGCCCTCGACATGCACCACGTCATTGTCCTCGAAGCAGCGCAGCACATAGGCGATGGCGTCGACCTCGCGGATATGGGCGAGGAATTGATTGCCGAGCCCTTCGCCTTTCGACGCGCCGCGCACCAGCCCGGCAATATCGACGAAGGTAAGCCGGGTCGGCACAATCTGTGCCGACTTGGCGACGGCCGCGAGCTTGTCGAGGCGCACATCGGGCACCGGCACCTCGCCGACATTCGGCTCGATGGTGCAAAACGGATAATTGGCGGCCTGCGCCGCGGCGCTCTCAGTCAGCGCATTGAACAGCGTGGACTTGCCGACATTGGGCAGCCCGACAATGCCGCATTTGAATCCCATCGCTTCAGTCCGTCATGCCTTGCTTTCACTTCTCCCTAGCGGGGAGAGGTCGGCGCACGTAATGCGCCGGGTGAGGGGGTTCAAGACAACTGACTTTGACTCCCCTCACCCCGACCCTCTCCCCAGGGGAGAGGGGAAGTCGTAGCCGATGCAATGCGCATCACGAGCCGAACCAGCGGCGCAGCTTGCCGGCAAGCGTCCCCTCGGCCACGGGGTGCTTGTCCTTCTTCTCGGAAGTTTCCTCGCGCCGCGGTGCGGGCTTCTTCGAAGACTCTTCCTCCTCGGTCTCTGCCCCGGATTCGCTCTGCATCGCATAGGCCACGCGCGACTGGAACTTGTCGCTCGCGCCCTGGGCGAGATAAGGCGCCTCCTCGGCAATGGCACCGAGCAGTGGCTCCAGCCAGGCAAATTCGTCCTTGGTGAAATTTTGCAGCACATGGCCGGTGACCAGCGCCTTGTTGCCGGGATGGCCGATGCCGATGCGCACGCGCACATAGTCGTTGCCGATATGGGCGGTGAGCGACTTGAGACCGTTATGTCCGGCAACGCCGCCGCCAGCCTTCACCCGCACCTTGCCGGGCGCAAGGTCGAGCTCGTCGTGAAAGACGATCACGTCGCCGAGATCGAGCTTGTAGAAACGCACAGCCTCGCCAACCGCGCGGCCCGACTCGTTCATGAAGGTCTGCGGCTTGAACAGCAGGACCTGCTCGCCGCCGAGCTTCCCCTCAGCGGCGAGACCACAGAAGCGCTTGCGCCACGCGGGGAAGTCATGCGCCGCGGCGATCGCCTCGACCGCCATGAAGCCCACATTGTGGCGGTTCAGCGCATATTGCCCCCCCGGATTGCCGAGGCCGACAAAGAGCTTCATCGCGTCATTCCTGATAAGGCCGCCGGGCGCGGGATTGCCCGGAAGGATATTGCCCG
>DASSLP010000115.1:0-7805 GCA_035689365.1 Methyloceanibacter sp. | reverse complement strand
CTTGTACAAGAATGGCCCGACAACCGAACCCCGGCGCAAGAGGTTCAAGAGCGCGCGTCTGATTCCGCAGCACAGCGCGAACAGCCAGTGGTCGTCCCTGGTGCTTCGTCTTCCTCAGGCAAGGACGAGTGGGTCGAACTCTCTAGCTACGTCAATGTGCGGAACGCCCCATCGCCGGCCGCCGAGACGCTCAGGATTGCGCAGAAGGGTGTAAAGCTTCACGTCATCGGTCGCGAAAGCAAGTGGGTGGAAGTGACCGACCCCGCTACCTCTGAAACGGGCTGGGTCTATTCGCGCTTTACCGAGCCGACGCAGTCTCCGCAGCAGTAAGATCGTGTCGTGATCTGGCCTAGGATGGCAAGCTAAGAGCCAGTGAACCTTCAAACGCATACAAGAGAACAAACCGCAAAGTCCGCGGGTCGTTATGTGAGCGTGGGTAACACGGGGGTGACAAAAGTTGCTGTGGTTGAGCGTGGCGCCTTGCGGCGAGATGAGGCACGCAAAGATCAAAAATATCACCGCGGCAAGTTCTTTGAGGTGCAGGGTGGGGCAGGGTGTGGCGACTAGTCAGCAACAGGAGTCTGAATCATAATCCGCGTGTCGGGGGTTCGAGTCCCTCCTCCGCTACCAATAAACTCGATAAGCTGAAGGGGTCATATGGCCGATTAGGTGATCGAGCCGATGACGCCCTCGATCAGATAATTGGTCTGCTGAAGCTCGTCGGCATAGGGTCCATAGGTGGTCCCCGCGGGCACGACCTGCTTGCCGGCATTGTCAGAGATCGGACCGACGAAGATTGCGTCGCCGTTTCTCATCGCTTGCATGGCAGTCTTGGCGGCGTTGATTGCCCTCGGAGTCGCTCCAGCGCCGAACGGGCTCGATCGCACATAATCCTTGTCGTATCCGCCGGTGACGAAGTTCGGCAGGGTTCCGCCCTTCTGCAGCGTTTCGATGAAGGTCTCGAACAACTCGGTCCAATTGTATTCGGCGCCGGTGATGTAGCCCTTGGGGGCGAGCGGGGCCTGGTCGAAGGCATGGCCGCACGTCTTCACGCCACGGGCCTCGGCCCTGGTTGATCAATCCGTTTTGGCTGGAGACGTTGCGCGGGTTGGCGGCGTTGGCGAGCACCGAGGCTTGGCGGAATACGACATTGGGGTATTTCGCCGCCGCCGCCAGTGGAAAGGATCGTTATCGAACGACGTGGAAAAGATCAGACCGGCGCCACGGGCGATCAGGTCCTCCATCGCCTTGGCGTAGGCTTTGGTTTCCGGAGTCTCTTTTCCACTGCCGTAGTCGGTGGTTTCCGGAAGGTAACCCGCCTCGACGACCCCGACATGCGGGATCCCCCTCAGCGCCATGGCAGCTACCGCATATGACTCGTTCCAGCCCCAATCTTTGCGTGGACCGATATAGACGAAGCCGGCCGTAAGACGGGCCGCGCGTGCAGCTCTGGCCGGGAAGATAGCAGGCACCAGGCTCGCCGCGCCGAGCAGGGCCATACGTTTGAGCGCTTTGCGTCGACTTGAATTAAATTGTGGCATATCCCCTCTCGACACGCAAAAATCCACACCGGCCGGGGCGCACCCGCTCGGCCGGCCGAAGTCGTAGCTCAAAACCCTGATTGGTCGCCAGATCCCTAGTATTACCTCAACGGCGGTTAGTTTACTGCAATCGCTGCATTTTCGCCCAGTCGCGGCTGCTCCCGACGCCTGTCGCGCGCCCATCCGTCCAAATTTTAGCCACGAGATTGCTGATCGGTATTTCGGGCAATTGAGACCAGGAAAGAGCTCGCCGATGCGGGGCTTTCATATCACTTTGTGGATCGTGCCTATCTTGGCGGGCTGCGCCACGACGTCGGACGGCGGAGGTGGGGTGAAAGAGGTCTCACCGGGGGTGAAAGAGGTCTCACCGGGGACCTATAGCGTCCCGGTCTCTCGCAGCTCTTCCGTGATGTTCGGAGGGACAGAGGGGGTGAGCGCGGCGGTAAGTGAGGCGGGCCAATATTGCCACTCCAAGGGACAGAAGCTTGTTATTCTCCCGAACAAGGGCAACGAGCTAACTTTCCAGTGTGGAGAGAAAGTCAAACCGGACCAAGAATGAATTCGTCTTCGCGGATCTGCCTTTACCGCCGTGCGGCGACGGTTGGGCGTGACGGCGCATATGGCGCGAGAGAGAACTCGCCGGGGAGTGCCTCGTTAATGGTTTGCGATCCGGCAAGCGATTTGAGGAACCGGAGGCTCCACACCGTGCCGCCATTGCGCGCAAGCACAGCGAGGTTCGCGTTGTGGCGCTCGCGACGTTCCTTGAGCGGCATTTCGAGCGCGCGGGCGATCGCGGCGGCAACGGAATCGGCATCGTAAGGATTGACCAGCAATGCGTGTTGGCATTCCGCCGCGGCGCCAGCGAAGCGCGAGAGGATCAACACGCCTGGATCGTTCACGTCTTGGGCCGCGACATATTCCTTGGCAACGAGGTTCATGCCGTCGCGCAGCGGGGTCACCAGCGCGGCGCGCGCAGAGCGATAGAGTCCGGCGAGGCCAGAGCGGCTATAGGCGCGGTTGAGATAGCGGATCGGGGTCCAGGCTACTTCGCCATATTTGCCGTTGATGCGGCCAGCGGCGGCGCCGACGGCCTGCTCGAGATCGGAGTATTCGGGGATTTCCGACCGGCTCTTCGGCGCGATCTGAAGATAGGTCACCTTATTCTGCCATTCCGGATGCAGCGCGTAGAACCGCTCGAAGGCCTCCATGCGCTGGATCAGCCCTTTGGAATAGTCGAGACGATCCACGCCAATCACGAGCGCCCGTCCGGCGAGGCTGTCGACCACGTCGCGGACGAAGGTGGACTTCATCGCCCGCTGCGCGAGCTGCTGAAACTCCTCAGTGTCGATGCCGACCGGGAAGCTGCCTATCCTGGTCTGTCGGCCGCCGCAGGTGAACACGAACTGATTGTCCGTCGCCTCGAACACATGGCGGCTCGACCTGCGGTGCTCGGCGATGAGGTAACGGACGTAGTTGCCGACGTCGGTCTCGGTTTGGAAGCCGACCAGATCGTATTGCAGAAGCAGGGGGAGCAGGCGCTCGTGGTTGGGGAGAACCGTCATTACCTCGGGCGCCGGGAACGGCACGTGTAGGAAGAAGCCGATGCGGTTAGCGTGACCGCGTTGGCGCAGCTCCTCGGCAATCGGGATCAGGTGGTAGTCATTGACCCAGATGATGTCGTCGGGTTGCAGGATCTTCGACAGCTCTTCGGCGAAGTGCCGGTTGACACGGAAATAGCCAGTAAGATCGCGGCGGCTGAACTCGGTCAAGTCGATGCGATAGTGCAGCACCGGCCATAGCACACGGTTGGCGAAGCCGTTGTAGTATTCCTGGTAGTCCTCCTCGGAGAGATCGGTGACGACGTAAGTGGTCTTTGCCCGTTCCACCGTCTGGGTGGTGACCTTGTCCGACGCGACCACGTTCCCACTCCAGCCGAACCATACGCTCGGGACCTCCTTTAGAACCGGCTCCAAGGCGACCTCAAGCCCGCCGGCGCGCTGGGCACCCGTACCGCGAGGGATCGCAACCCGGTTGGAGACGATAATTACCCGCGCCAATATCGATCCTCCCAACTTCGCGAAAGCCGCATTGCCGTCAGAACGAGCCCAGCCATTGAGTAGGTTTGCGGAAAATTGCCCCATAGCTGTCCAGTCTCCGGGTGAATGTCTTCGGCCAGCAGGCCATATCGATTGCGGTGTCTGAGCGAATCGACGAACAGGTCGCGAGCCTCCTCGCGGCGGCCGAGCCACCACCAGGCGTCGATCAGCCAGAAACGGCAGGTGAGGAACGCCGCTTCGGGCATGCCGAAGTCATCCTCGTTCGCGTAACGCATCATGTGATTGCCGCGCAAAAGCTCGCGCTCGATCGCGTCAACGGTCCGCACGAAGCGCGGGTCGGTGGGCTCGATCAGCCCGGTCTCGGGCAGGAGCAGCACGCTCGCGTCGAGAACGTCGAGACCGAAACCCGCCGTGAAGGCTTCGCGGGTCTCGCTCCACGCCTTCTCGAGCAAGGTGTCCTGAATCTTGGCTGCTTGGTCGGCCCATTGGCTTGCGCGGTCGGTGAGGCCGAGATGCGAGGCGATGGCTGCAAGCCGGCTGCAGGCCGCCCAGCACATCGAGGCCGAGTAGGTATGGACATGCGCCCTGCCGCGATATTCCCAGATGCCGGAGTCGGGGGTGAAGGCGAGCTTCGCGGCCTTGTCGCCGAGATGCTCCAACAGATGGAACAACGCCTCATCCCCCGGCCGCGGCAGCCGCCGGTCGAAGAACATGGGCATGGCGGCGAGAATGATGCTGCCATAGGTGTCGTGCTGGTTCTGGTACGCGGCGGCATTGCCGACTCTGACCGGCCCGTCGTTGTGGTAGCCCTTGAGGTTCGGCGCCGTCATCTCGTCGAGCGGCGTGGTCGGCACGACACCGTAAACCGGCCTGACGACCTCTTGGGAAGCAATGCCGAGAATGAAGGAGATGAATCCCTCCATTGTCTTGGTGGCGCCGAGCCGGTTCAGGGCCTTCACCACGAAATAGGCATCGCGCATCCAGCAATAGCGGTAGTCCCAGGTACGCCCTGACCCTGGCGCCTCCGGGATCGAGGTGGTGAGCGCGGCGACGACGCCACCGGTCTCTTCGAAATTGGAGAGCTTGAGCGCGATCGCCGCACGGATGATGGCGTCTTGCCAGTCATAGGCGATCGACAGCCGCCTGACCCACTCGACCCAATAATCCCGCGTGCGGTCGGCGAATTCGCGGCAGGTTGCGGCGATGTCCTCGACGAGCGGTTCGTCGGGACCGAACACCATGTGAATCGGCTTGGTCAGGACGAAGGCGTCCTCGCGCTCAATATAAGACAACGGTCCATCCGTGGTGAGCCTGATGGCGAGCCCATTGGCGCGATAACTAATGTGGTTGCTGCCAACCGAACGATCGGTGATCGGACTGCCATAGTCTGCGGTCGGACGAACTCGAATGGCGATGCGCGGCAAGCCGGCAACCGGCTCGATGATCCGCATGAGCTGAGGCGGCCGGAAGATGCGCTCATAGTTGCGAAAGCGCGGCGCGAAATCCGTAATTTTTACCGACGCGTTCTCGCTGTTGGTCAGGGTTGTCGAGACGACCGGCGTATTCCGCTCGTAGTCGGACGTGTAGTCCACCATGTCGTCGAGAACGATGTCGCAGAAGCCCTTCTCCTCGTCTCCCGCAAGCAGCCGCGAGAACACCGGATCGCCGTCGAAGCGTGGGTAGCACCACCACACGAGGCGTGAGGCAGGCTCAAGCAGCGCGGCCGTCTGGCCGTTGCCGATCACCGCAAGATCAAGGCCGAAGTCGTTGAAGTCGTTCATCGGGAACGCCTCGAATGAACCGACAGTCGCGCAAGCCAGGACCGTACATGTTCGGGAGACCGGAAGGTCCCTTGCGCCCCTAGTATCGGCCGTCCCACCGAGTACCCAATCCCGGCAAGCTGCGGCAGCAGGCCGAACACCGACTCGTCCGTAGTGTCGTCCCCAATGAACAGCGGTGTCCGTCCCGCAAAAGGGGGATGGATCATTAGCTCGCACACGGCCGATCCTTTGCTGAACAGGCGGGGCTTGATCTCGATCACCGCCTTGCCGAACAGAATCTCCACATCGCTTGGGTCTGCCGCGGCGATGGCGGCAACCTCCCGCTTGAGGAAATTCTCCTGCTGTGCGGCCAGGCGGTAGTGGAGCGCGATCGAATGCGACTTGTCCTCGACGAGCACGCACGGATCGACTTTGGCGAGGAGATGAAGCTGCCTCCGGACAGGCTCGCTGAGGTCGACGGGGCGCTGCTTCAATTTCGGGCCCGTCGCGGTGAGCCTGATCTCGGCGCCGTGGCCGCCGATGGTCGGAGCGGTGAGTGGCGCGAAAAGCTCGTCGATGGTTTCGATGGTTCGCCCGCTGACGAGCGCAACGCCCCCTCCCGACAGATCGAGCAGATTGCTTAGCGTCTTGCGCAAAGTCGGCGGCACCACCACACGGGCCGGCGTATCGGCGATATCGATCAGCGTGCCGTCGATGTCGAGAAGCAGCGCGGTGCGCATCAAGTCGATGGAGTCGGGCGCTAATAGGGACCCGGGTCGATAGTGGGCCTCGGCATCCATTTGCATCTTGTCCTTAAGCAGTTCCGGTCTCGGCATGCCAGGCGCTGTTGCGCGGTGGGACTCCCGATTATTGGAACGACGAGACCAAGGCGACCGTTCCCTGCTGCGACCCTGCCAACGGCCAAAACACTGGAAAATTTTGCGGAAATAGAAGGAGTGATCGGCATTTTCCAAGGCTGGTCGTCGTGCCGCCTCATGGCACGTTTACAAGCCGAAATGGATCTGGAGAAACGGTAGGTGTCGCTAAAGCGCAAAATAGATGCACGGAGTCTGCTGGGCGCCTGGGTGCTCGGCATGTGCGCCATAACTCTGGCCGCTCCGGCCAGCGCAGGCGAACGCTGCGTCAGCGCGCCAACGTCGACTCTTGTTGTGAATGTCAAGGATAAGGGTGCCAAGGGCGACGGAGCGACTGACGATACCGCCGCCATTCAGGCGGCAATCGACGAAGCGGGCGGCACCGGTGGGACTGTCTTGGTGCCGAAAGGCACCTATATGATCGACGCGGTCGCCGAGAACCGCCTTAGTCTCAAGAGCGAAATGACGCTCAAGCTGTCCAAAGACGCGACGCTCAAAGCAATCCCCAACGACTCCAAGAAATATTCCATTCTCTCCATCTCCGGCGTGTCGAATGTGACGGTGACAGGCGGCACACTCGAGGGCGACCGCAACGAGCACAAGGGGGATCGGGAGAGTGGGGCTTCGGTATCCGCATCGATAAAGATGCGAGTCACATCGTCGTGAGCGGGCTACTCGCCAAGAACATGTGGGGTGATGGGTTCTACGTCGAAGGCGCAAGTGACGTGAGCTTTTGCTCCGTGACAGCCGACGGCAATCGCCGCCAAGGACTGTCGGTCATCGCCGGAGATGGCCTGCTCGTGCTGAATTCGACCTTCAAGAACACGCGAGGGACGCGGCCTGGCGCCGGCATCGATTTCGAGCCAGACGACCCCGATCAGAAGGTCAAAAACGTTCAGATCGAAAAATCGCAGTTTCTCGATAATGCAGGGCCCGGCGTCCTCATTGCCGGAAAGAAAGGCGCCGTAGCAAAGGTCGAGCTGACGGGAAACGTGTTCAAGGGCAATCAGCCGATCGTCATTAAGAATGCCCCGCAAGTCCTGTCCACGGCGATCTGCAACAACCGGCAGATCGCGTCAGAGTCGGCGCCGTCGCAGGGGCTTAACCCCTTCACCGAGCCGATCGACTTCGTGATGCACCAGAACGATTGCCGCGAAGGCCAGGATCTCCGCTTCGAGGTGAAGAAGGACACCGCCAAGAAGAAAAAGGCGTCCCAACGATCGAGGTGATTCAGTTCGCGTTTGGGCGGAGCTCCCAGAGTTAGCCCTTTCGCCTATCGCAAGGCTGAGGCGAACGAGCCCGCTGAAGCTGACCGGAGACACCGAGCAGCAACAGCGTTAGACCCATAACAAGACTCCGATCATCGCTGCGGGGGCAAGATGCATCTTGAGAGCACCGGAAAAATCCAGCCACGCAGCGGCCAGGAACCATGTCACGCCGCTGAGAGCGATTTGGACCGCGTTGTTGAGCAGATGTCCATCATCTGGTCCAGCAATCGCAGTACTGCATAGCGGAATTCGGTTCGTCATGGGAGACCTCCTTTCTTGTTCTTTGCAATCTGATTGGCACAGA
>DASSLP010000114.1:0-3072 GCA_035689365.1 Methyloceanibacter sp. | reverse complement strand
CGCTTAACGTGACGACGACTCATCGCGTGCATTTCGTTGAGCATCTGCTTACGCCGTTCTTCATGATCACGCCGATCATGCTGCTGTTCGAGCTGCCTGACCGGACCATCTTCTGGATCGCCCTCGCTCCCACGGTGTGGTCCTACGTGGTACACGCCAATGTCCGCTTCGGGTTCGGCAGGTTCTGGTGGCTGTTGTCGAGCCCGCAATATCACCGCGTCCACCACTCGATCCGGCCCGAGCACCGCAACAAGAATTTCGCCGTGTGGTTCCCGTTCTACGACGTGATGTTCGGCACGGCTTGGCGGCCGAGGCCCGGCGAATATCCAGAGTCGGGGGTCGAGGGCGTCGAAGTGTCAAACTTGTCGGACGCCTTCATGCTGCCCTTTACCCGCTGGTGGGACATGGCGAAGCGCAAGATATCGAGCTAGCCGCTGGCGGCGCGGCGCTGGTCGTCAGAGGCGGTGAATGCCTCCGCCGCCGCGGTCGCCTGAGCAGGCTCAAGCGCCGCGGCGATGGCGTCATCGACCGTCGAGAGCCAGACGAAGCGGACGGCATTGCGGGCCTGCTCCGGCACGTCCTCGTAGTCCTTCCTGTTGCGTTCGGGCAGCATCACCGTGGTGATGCCGGCCCGCACCGCTGCCAGCACCTTGTTCTTGACCCCGCCGATAGGCAGCACCAGCCCGCGCAACGAGATCTCGCCGGTCATTGCCGTGTCGCTCCGAACCGTGCGCCCCGTAAGCAGGGACACGAGCGAGGTGAACATGGCGACGCCTGCGCTCGGCCCATCCTTGGGAATGGCGCCGGCCGGGACGTGGACGTGGATATCCGACTTCTCGAACGAGGTAGGGTCGATGCCGAGCCGAGAGGCGCGCGCCTTGACTAGGCTGAGCGCGGCTTGCGCGCTCTCCTTCATCACATCGCCGAGCTGGCCGGTGAGGATCAGCCTGCCGTTGCCGGGGACACGCGCGGACTCGACGAACAGAATGTCGCCGCCGCTTGGAGTCCAGGCAAGCCCGGTGGCGACGCCGGGCACACTTGTGCGCATCGCCACTTCGCTCTCGAATCTCCGCGCGCCTAAGATTGCGTGCAACTGCTCGGGCTCGATCTTCATGCGCTGAGCATCGCCTTCAGCAATCCGCATCGCCGCGTAATGCAGGATGGCGCCGATATCGCGCTCAAGATTGCGGACGCCAGCCTCGCGCGTGTAGTCGCTGATGATGGCGCGGATCGCGGGTTCGGTGATCTCGATCTGCTCCGGCGTAAGGCCGGTGGCAGCAAGTTGCCGCTTCACGAGATATCGCTTGGCGATCTCTACCTTCTCGTCCTCGGTGTAGCCGGGGAGCTCGATCACCTCCATGCGGTCGCGTAACGGTCCAGGAATGGCGTCGAGCACATTCGCCGTCCCGATGAACATGACACGGGAGAGATCGAACGGCACCGCGAGATAGTTGTCGCGGAAGGTCGAGTTTTGCTCGGGGTCGAGCACCTCCAGAAGCGCTGCCGACGGGTCGCCGTGGAAGCTCGCGCCGAGCTTGTCCATCTCGTCGAGCATCATCACCGGATTGCGCGTCTCGGCCTTGCGGATCGCCTGGATCACGTTACCAGGCAGCGCTCCGATATAGGTCCGCCTATGGCCCCTGATCTCGGCCTCGTCATGCACGCCGCCAAGGCTGAGGCGGACAAACTTCCGCCCCATCGCGCGCGCGATCGACTGGCCGAGCGAGGTCTTACCGACGCCGGGAGGCCCGACGAAGCAAAGGATCGGGCTCTTGCCCTCGGGCTTCAGCTTGCGCACCGCGAGATATTCCAGGATGCGCTGCTTGACCTTGGGCAGACCGTAATGGTCCTCATCGAGAATGCAGCGCGCCTCGGTAATGTCGATGCGGTCCTCGGAGGCCTTCGACCACGGTAGCTCGATCAGCCAGTCGAGGTAGGTGCGGATCATGCCGTGCTCGGCTGATGCCTCTGGCATACGCTCGAGCCGCTTCAGCTCCTTGCGCGCCTGCTTCTCGGCCTCTTCGGGCATGCCGGCCTTGTCGATCGCCCTGCGCAGCTCGGCGATCTCGGTCTGGCCTTCCTCGCCCTCGCCCAGCTCCTTCTGGATCTGCCGGAGTTGTTCGCGCAGAATGTGCTCGCGCTGGCGCCCGGCGAGCTCTTCTTGCGTCTTCTCGCCGATCTGCTTCGACAGCCGCAACACCTCAAGCTGCTGCGCGAGATGGCGCAGCAGCTTGTCGAGCCGTTCCGACACGTCGAACGTTTCGAGCAGGTCCTGCTTCTCGGCAGGGCTCAGGTCAGAGACATTGGCGATGAAGTCGGCAAGCGCGGCGGGCGACTGGATCTGCTCGATGGCGGTCGCAACCTCGGCCGGCGGATTAGGCAGGAGCGAGATCGCTTCCCGGGCGCGCTCTTTCAGCTGATGCATGCGCGCGGCGATCTCGGTCGAGAACACTTCGGCCTCGCCGACCTCGTCGACACGGGCGACCAAATAAGGATAGCCTGGCAGGAATTCGAGCACTCGGAAGCGCCGCCGGCCGCGGGCAACGAGATGATGATTGCCGTCAGGCGCGGTCACATAGCGCAGGATGTCGGCCACCGTGCCCACGTGATGGAGGTGCTCGGGGCCTGGCGTGTCGATGGACGGATCGTTCTGAAGCAGAACGCCGACGGCCTTGTCGGCCTTGGCCGCTGCCTGGGCGCCGGCGATCGATTGCGGACGGCCGAGTGTAAGCGGCGCCACGATGCCGGGAAATAGCACGGCATTGCGGGTCGGCAGCAGGATCAGCGCACCCTGCGGCAGCTCAAGTTGGGGGGAGTCGCCTGACGGGCGTGCGGCTTGCGCGGCAGCACCGTCGGCCACCGGGGGCGACTGAGGGGCGTCCGCTGAATGCGGCACTTGTTCTCTATCGTTCATGACTTAGGACTCGCGTTTCGGCTCAACCGAGCTTGGTGAAGGTGAGCACGAGGCAACCATGCAGGAGTTCCCGCTCGGCAAGACGCAGCTCCGGCGAAAGTTTGATGCGCCGCTCGAAGCGGCCGTAAGGGATCTCCAACCTCAATATATTGGCATTC
>DASSLP010000113.1:0-2718 GCA_035689365.1 Methyloceanibacter sp. | reverse complement strand
CGGGACATGATTTCGAGCCCGTGGCGAACTGACGCCTCGGTTATCACCGTCCGACCCTTGCCCTGGCCCTCGTAATCATCCGGGTGATCGTACCCGAGCAAGATCTCGAACGATCCCGCGAACACGGCCGGGTCCGAGTACCAGGGGGTCGCGGTCGGCTTGTTGTCTGACCGCAGGAGCCTTATACGAAGTAATTCGATCCGCCCTCAAAGGCGGCGACGAACTGGTTTCTGATCTTTTGCGCTGGAACGTTCGGTGTCATCGCTTTTGTTTCAACCACAAAAATATGTGGGGACGCGATGACCGCAGCCCAATGAGGCGGGAGTCAGAGAGGGTGCTGACCATCTTCGAGGATCTGATGGGCCGCGCTGCGGCGCTGGGCTCATCCACGTGCGCTCGAGCAGACCTCGCCGGTGCGCGCCCCGACGTTGGCTCAGGACGGCCGAAATCACCCCCACGGACCATCGGCCATTTTGGGGGCGATTTCGAGTCTCGGGCGGCGATCGCATATTGGCACCCCCCGTCTCCAGATCTCGTGTGTGCGGGCTCGAGCTGTCCTTGGCGCCGAGATCCCGAGCGGGCCATCGTCGACCGTCGGCACTCAGGCTCGAGCGCGGTTTGCGGACACAGTGCGGACATAGAATTTCCTCCGTGCACAGATGACAGGGTAGTCGGCGGCAAGTACTCGGGGATTACTTGTAATTTTGGTGCCGGCTGGAGGATTCGAACCCCCGACCTACTGATTACAAATCAGCCGCTCTACCGCCTGAGCTAAGCCGGCCCGCAACTCGTAAGAGAAATGGAAGAAGTGCTGCGCTGCTTCAATCCTTGGTAGGCCGCAGTCTTAGTCCTGTTCTTTCGCCATTTCTAGCCGAGCGGCTAACGGGACTTGGGGCCTGACAGGCGCGAGGCGTCGCGCCTAGCGGCGGCGGCTGGCAAGCACCCCGGCGATGAAGGCAATGGCGAGCAGGGTCACGGGGCCGACCTGCTGCATCGCCTTGCTGACGCTCTGGTCTACCAGGCCCACGCCTTCGCCGGCAGCAGCGGCGAGACTAGGCGCCTGCGGTTGCGGGCGGCGGCGTGCGAACGACAGCAGCGTAGCGAGGATGAGCAGGCCAAGAAGCGCGAGGGCTGCGGCGATGATCCCGGCAGCTCCTGCCGAGCTGAAGCCGTAGCTTGCTACGAGCCCGTGATAGGCCGCGACCAGCCCGAACGCCGCGGCAAACAACAAGATGACGATGGCGACGGCAATGACGATTGCTTGCCTGATCGAGCGCTCAATCGACTCCTTAATGCGGAGCCCAACCTGCAGAGACGAGAGCAACGCGAGCGCCGTGCGGAGCATGGATGCTGCGCCTAGCGACGGGTGAACACACCAAACAGGAAGCCTAGTCCAACGGCAATGGCGATGGCCGACAGGGGGTTGCGCCTGATGGCCTCCTCGGCCTCGTAGGCTGTCTCTTTCGCCTTGTCCTGCGCCCGGTTGACTTGCTTGCTGGCGATGCGCCCAACCGTCGAGGTCAGGTTTTGCAAGTCGGCGCGGATCGCATCGATCTGATTGGCCAAATCCTCGGCGTCACGGGCGCCAGCGCCACGCTTTGCTGCGCCCGTGCGAAGATCGCTTTCGGCTGATGACATAGGTCTTTCCTTCCCTTGGAGAAGCAGTGGGTTGGCGAGGCATTAGCAACTCTTGCGCGGCAAGCTACGTTCCAATTGGGCTCAGGGAAACGTTTTGCCGACCGGACTTGGCGGACTCTGGCGCGCAACTGTCAAGTGGCGAAGCACGCAGCAACGCCGCGATTCCGCGTCATGGTTGCCGAAGGCTTGCGCTTGGACCACCCAACTTCTAGACTTTGATCCTGAGGGGGACATCGAGCATGGGCCGTTGCAGGCTGGGGGTAGCCGCCATCGTCGCTTTATGTCTCGCTGCGTCCGGTGCGCAGCCCGCAAATGCTTGGGGCCAGGCTCACTTCCGCAAGGCGCAGGCTTTCTACTGCTACCCGCGCAATTACTGGTGGTTCTATCGCCCCTACACCACGGCGCCGTTGAATTATCCGCGCTGCATGCCCTATTTCCATTATCTCGGGCCAGACGACACCCTGCGCGGCAGTCCCGACCGCGTTCTCAGATACAGATAGATTCGGATAGGCCGCTTCTGTCGCCCTCAGTCTTTCGTCTTAAGGCTCGCCCAATGCAGCGCGACTGCGGCCGCGTTTGACACGTTGAGGCTTGCCAGTGCGCTTTCCGTCGAGATGCGGCAGACGCGGTCGCAATGCTCTCGCGTGAGTTGGCGCAGTCCTTTGCCTTCGGCGCCGAGCACCAGCGCGAGCGGCCGCGTTAGTGGCACGCTCTCGAGTGCCTCGCTTGCTTCCTCGGCAAGGCCTACCCGCAAATAGCCGCGCTCCCCGAGCTTGGCGAGACTCTGGGCGAGATTCTTGACGAGGATCACCGGCACGATGTCGAGCGCTCCACTTGCGGCCTTGGCGAGCACGCCGGAGAGGGGAGGGCTGTGGCGCTCGGTCAGAACCAGGCCGCCCGCGCCGAAGGCCGCAGCGGAGCGCAATGCGGCGCCGACATTCTGCGGGTCGGTGACCTGATCGAGTACGAGCAGGATGCCGCCGGTACTCGCCTTATCGAGGCCCATTGGCGGCAAGGGCTCGGACTCGAGGGCGACGCCCTGGTGGACGGCGTCGGCGCCGAGCCGTCTGTCGAGCTCTT
>DASSLP010000112.1:0-2098 GCA_035689365.1 Methyloceanibacter sp. | reverse complement strand
CTCAAAACCGTTCCTCGAACAGATCCAGCTCGGCGGCGAAGTCACCGGAACCACGATCAACCCGATCAGGATCAGCAACAATGAGGAGTTTGAGAGCGCTTTCGCCGCGATGGAGAGAGACCGGCCCGACGCCATCATCGTTCAGCCCAGCCTGCCGAGCAAGCGCGCGGCCGAGCTGGCGCTGCAACACCGCGTGCCAGCGGTTTCCGTGCCGCGCTGGTTCGTCGACCAAGGCGGGCTGATGTCGTACTCCGCGATATATGCGGACCTTTTTCGCAAGGCTGCCGTGTACGTCGACAAAATCCTCAAAGGCGCCCAGCCCGCCGATTTGCCGGTCGAGCAGCCAACTCGTTTCCAACTGGTCATCAATATGAAAACCGCCAAGGCGCTTGGCATTACTGTGCCAGCGGCGCTCCTCTCGCGCGCCGACGAGGTGATCGAATAACCGCGCGGGTCATTTGTTGTATCTGCTCACGGCCGGTTTTGGCAGATTTTGTTGCAGAAGTCTGTTGCTGGCGCGGGCGAACAGTGATTCGGTCTCGCTGATACAATCATCAGCGGGAGCGGGCCATGATGGGGCGGCTCAACCACAACCAGGGTCGGCTATTCTATTCATTCTGTCTTGATGAAGCGGTGCCGGACGATCATCTGGTTCGCCGGATCGCCGACGTTTTCGACCTGTCGTGGGTGCATTGCGAGCTTGCGCCCTACTACCCGAAGATTGGTCGCCCCTCGATTGACCCGGTTCTGATGATCCGGATGCTCATCATCGGCTACGTGTTCGCGATCCGCTCGGAGCGGGCGCTGTGCCGTGATGTGCAAGTGAACTTCGCCTATCGTTGGTTTTGTGGGCTCTCGATCGAGGACAAGATTCCGGATCATTCGGTGTTCTCGCGCGCCCGCCATGAGCGTTTTCGCGACAGCGACATATTCCGGCGTGTGTTCGAGCATGTGGTAGAGGGGTGCATAGCGAGGGGATTGGTCGGTGGCGAAGGCTTCGCGGTCGATGCGAGCCTGATCGTCGCGGACGCCAACAAGCAGCGTTCGATTCCTGGCAAGGACTGGGGCAAGAATCGCGGCACGAGGGGAGCGAGCCGGGCCGTGAAGGAGTATCTCGCGAGCCTCGACGACGCGGCCTACGGCGCCGCGAGCGACGTGACCCCAAAGTTCATATCACCCTCCGATCCGGCAGCGCAGTGGACCGGCGCGATGCGGGGACCGGCGTTCTTCGCCTACGCCGACAACTATCTGATCGACGTGAAGTTCGGCGTCATCATGGATGTTAAGGCGTCGCGCGCCATCCGTCAGGCGGAGGTCGGCGCCGCCAAAACGATGATCGAGCGAACAGAAGAACGCTTTGGCTTGAAGCCTGAGCGGCTGGCGGCTGACACGGCCTACGGATCGGCGGCGAACCTTGATTGGCTCGTCAATGAAAAAGAGATAGCGCCGCATATCCCGGTCATCGACAAGTCCAAACGCGAAGACGGCACGTTCTCGCGCGAGGACTTCACATTTGACAAGCAGCGCAACGTTTACACTTGCCCAGCAGGTAAGATCCTCACCACGACCGGTAAGATCATGAACGATGACTTGCTCGCCTACAGAGCCAGCAAGCTCGACTGCGATGTGTGCCCATTTAAGATGCGATGCTGCCCGCGGGAGCCCGCGCGCAAGATCCCGCGCAGTATCTACGAGGGCGCCCGGGACATCGCTCGTGCACTCGCCGGCACCGACGCTTTCGAGCAATCGCGCCGTGAGCGCAAGCGCGCCGAGATGCTGTTCGCCCACCTCAAGCGCATCCTCAGGCTGGGTCGCCTTCGCTTGCGCGGGCCTCGTGGCGCGCAAGACGAGTTCACGCTGGCAGCCATCGCCCAAAACCTGCGCCGGCTCGCAAAGCTAGTGGCCCGGCCACCGCCAAAAGCCGCCCTGTGTCTGGCGTGAGCGTCAGGTAACGTTGAGTTATGCCCCATGCGTTGGTACCAGGGCGTCAAAGCGCCCTTCTTCGCACGGCGAGCGGCAAAAAAACAAGCCGCTCAAACATCTAAAAGAACCGTCTCGGACCCACGCCGATCTCGTCGCCGACTTCTGCAACAAAATC
>DASSLP010000111.1:0-6144 GCA_035689365.1 Methyloceanibacter sp. | reverse complement strand
GTCTTCACCTCGTAGCTGCCATGAATGGCGTGACCATCTTTCATGAAGAAGATGGAATGCGGCATCGGGGAATTGTCCCACTGCTTGCTGTACCAGACTTCGTTCATGGAAGTTGCAGTAAAGGTTCCTGACGGCGTCGAGTATCCTGCCCTACCGGTCGAGACCGGCCAGCTATATCGTTCCACGCCATCTAGAAAGACTGTCATCTCCTGTTTGGTCTTGTCGATGTTGATGAGGATGGTCGAGGGAACGGGGCTTGTCGTCTTCGATGCGGCCTGAGTTCCCGACTTTTCACCGCACACATTCGCACTGTCGTTCCACCTCATGCCCGCCTTGTCGCAGTCGCTTCTTGTCAGCGGCTGGCCTGAGCGTTCTGCCGGCGCCGGCTTGGGCACGGTCCTCGCTACTTCGGAGGCCGGCCCGCAGACATTGGCGTCGTCATTCCACACAAGACCCGCCTTGTCGCAATCGGCGCGCGTTAAGGGTTGAGTTGAGACGGGATCGCCATAGGCCTGGCTTGCAACGACATTGCCGATGATCAGCAATATTAGAGCCGAGCGTTTCACGACCTGGCCCCCATGAAGGCTGGCGATCAGTAACGCAGCAGACCTCGGGCTGTTCCACATACCGCCCCCCCCCGACACTTGGACAGGTGGTCTCGACGACAGATGGTCTCGACCGCCTCCAAAAAGTGCTAGACATTCCCGGAGGCGCGTCACTGATAATGCGGCGCCCAGCCAGTTAGGAAAAGAACCTAAGAGGACAGGCTTCATGTGGAAGAAGATAGCGTCAGTTTCCATCATCGCCGGTCTGTTGGCCGGCACTGCGTTTCCGTTGAGTGCAAGGGAGTACCAGCACAGCGGTTGCGGCAAGGCCGCCAAGGCGCAGTACCCGGACGATCCCGCGGCGCGCAAAAACTTCAAGCACTGGTGCAAGGACCAGTGGAAAATCTACAAGGAAACTCATCCTTAACGGGCGCGATCTGAGCGTTCTGCGCACTGCCAGCATCCGAAGCGTCCGGCTAACATAGCGCGTGCGCCCAGACCCTCGACATGCCTCAGCCTCAAGCGAAGAGACTGATCGTCACTGCCGACGATTTCGGACTTTCGCTTCCGGTCAACGAGGCTGTGGAGACGGCTCACCGCGACGGGATCCTCTCGGCGGCGAGTCTGATGGTCGGCGCACCTGCCGCCGACGATGCGATCGCACGCGCCCGCAGCATGCCGGCTCTCGGCGTGGGGCTCCACCTGACGCTGCTGGAGGGACGTCCGGTCTTGCCGCCCGACAAAGTGCCTGGTCTGGTCGGACCCGACGGGCGCTTCTCGAGCGATCCAGTCCGCTTCGGGGTCGCGCTGTTCGTTTCGCCCGAAATGCGCAGCCAGGCACGTGCCGAGATCTGCGCGCAGTTCGAGCGCTTCGCCGATACCCGGCTCGTCATGGACCACATTAACGGCCATCGGCACTTCCACCTGCATCCGGTCGTACTCCAGGCCATCTTGGAGGTCGCTCCGCGTCATGGCCTACCTCCGGTGCGCCTCCCGCTGGAGCCCTTCAGGGCCTCTTTCGCGGCGAGCGGCGATCGCTTCCTCGGTCGCTTAGCGAGTTGGCTGTTTTATCTTGGCCAGACGAGCCGTCTGCGCAAAGGCCTGACCGCTGCCGGCATGAAATCGAACGATCACGTGTTCGGATTGTACGACAGCGGCGCGATGGTGGAGGATCGGCTGCTCAGGCTTATTGCTGAGTTGCCCTCCGGAGTTTCCGAAATCTATTGCCACCCGGCGACAAGGCGCTGGGATGGCCCCGACAATCTCCCCTCACCGTATAGATGCGAGCAGGAGTTTCGCGCCCTTGTCAGTCCTGCCGTGAAGGAGAAGCTCGGCGCGAGCGGCCTTCGCTCTCTATCCTACCGCGCAGCTCTCGATGGCGTAGGACGCGTTCGCGCCTAAAGCCGACGCACCGATTGGGGCAACCCTCCCGCGATACGGTGCGGCGAGTCGTGGACTCCAAGGGCCATCATCGCCGTTGTCGCAATGCTTGAGGCGTTCAGCCCAGCCAACTCATACATCTGATGCGGATGACCGTGATCGATGAACACATCAGGTAGAACCATGGTGCGAATCTTTAAGCCGCCATCCAGCAGCTCTGCTTCGGCAAGAGCATGCAGCACATGGCTGCCGAACCCACCAATTGCACCTTCTTCCACCGTGATCAGCACTTCGTGCTCGCGCGCGAGGTCGAGAATGAGATCGCGATCGAGCGGCTTCATGAAACGGGCATCGGCGACCGTTGTAGAGAGACCGAAGGCCGCAAGTTGATCCGCAGCCTTCAACGCTTCGGCCAATCGGGCGCCGAGCGAAACGATGGCGATCGAGGTGCCTTCTCGCAGGATGCGACCCTTGCCGATCGGCATTACCGAACCCTCCGCCGGCAGCTCGACACCGGTCCCGTCACCGCGCGGATAGCGCACCGCCGAGGGCCGATCCTCGATGGTCACCTGGGTGGCAACCATGTGCCGCAACTCCGCCTCGTCGGCAGCGGCCATGACCACGAAACCTGGCAGGCAGCCGAGATAGGCAAGGTCGAAGGAGCCGGCATGAGTCGGCCCGTCGGCACCGACGAGCCCGGCGCGGTCGAGGGCAAATCGGACCGGGAGCTGCTGAATCGCCACGTCGTGCACCACCTGGTCGTAGGCGCGCTGCAGGAAGGTCGAATAGATGGCAGCAAAGGGCTTCATGCCTTCGCAGGCGAGGCCTGCCGCAAAGGTCACGGCATGCTGCTCGGCAATGCCGACATCGAAGGTCCTTGTGGGGAATTCCTTGGCGAAACGATCAAGCCCGGTGCCGTCCGGCATAGCTGCGGTGATGGCGACGATCTTCTCGTCCTTTCTCGCCTCGGCGATCAAGCTGTCGGCAAAGACCCGCGTGTAGGACGGCGCTTTCGACGGCGCCTTCATCTGTGCGCCGGTCACGACATTGAACTGACTGACGCCGTGATATTTGTCGCTTGAGGCCTCGGCGGGCGGATAGCCCTTGCCCTTTTGTGTGACCACGTGCACGAGGATCGGCCCCTCTTGCGCGTTGCGAACATTGCGCAGGACCGGGAGAAGTTGACTCAAGTCGTGCCCGTCGATCGGCCCGACATAATAGAAGCCCAGTTCCTCGAACCACGCGCCACCTTGCCAGACATGGCGCGAATATTTCTCGAGCCGCGCCAAGCGGCGCTCCCAGCGGGAGGGGAGGCGGCCTGCGAATTTCTTGGCGAGTTTGCGCCAGGAGAAATAAGACCGGCTCGAGGTAATGCGGGCGAGATAGGCCGAGAGCGCTCCGGTCGGCGGCGCAATGGACATGCGGTTGTCGTTAAGCACGACGACAAGCCGTGTGTCGAGAGCGCCGGCATTGTTGATGGCCTCATAAGCCATGCCTGCGCTCATGGCGCCGTCGCCAATGACGCATATCACCCGATTCTTGCCGCCCGTCAGATCGCGCGCCACCGCCATGCCGAGACCGGCCGAGATCGAGGTGGAGGAATGGGCGGCGCCGAACGGGTCATATTCGCTTTCCACCCTCCGGGTGAATCCCGAAAGCCCGCCAGGCTGGCGCAGAGTGCGGATGCGATCTCTGCGCTCGGTCAAAATCTTATGCGGATAGGCTTGATGGCTGACATCCCAGATAAGGCGGTCGCGCGGCGTGTCGAACAGATAGTGGAGCGCCACCGTCAACTCGACAACGCCGAGACCCGCGCCAAGATGGCCTCCGGTCACCGATACGGCATCGATGGTTTCCTGCCTGAGCTCCGCAGCGAGCTGAACGAGGTCCCCCTCCGGCAGCGCCCGCAAATCCTCAGGCGCGCACACTTTATCCAGCAGCGGCGTGTTCGCTCTCGCCGGCGCACCCATCTAAGTTCCCCCGCCCCCTGTTAGCTCACCCCCGAGATGGGTGAACGCTGCTCTTGTCAGCCTCCCGCCAAGAGCTTATCGCCCTGCTTCGTCAGTGCGCTCACCAACGCGTTAGCACCGCCGGACTTCAGGATCGATCCAAATTCGGCGCGACGGCTTGCGAGCTCGCTAATGGTCCCATTGAGATAGACGTCGATGATCTTCCACGCGCCTCCCGAATTGCGCATGAGATAGTTGAGCTGAACCGCCGTTCCGTCGGACTGGACGATGCGGGTCTTCACGATCTTGTCCCCGTTCGGCTGATCCGCGGTCTGCAAGACCTCAAACTGCTCGCCGGCAAAGCCATTGAAGCGGCTGGCGTAGGTCGCCGCGGTCATTCTGGTGAAGGCGGCTACGATGCTCTGCTGCTCTGCCGGTGAGAGCGCGGCCCAGTTTTGGCCGACGGCAATCCTCGACATCAATGGAAGGTCGTAGGTGTTGCTGAGCACAGGCGCGAGCTTGTCGTAACGTCCTTTTACGCCGAGCTGCTTCGCCTGCTTCATCGTGTCGAGGAGTGCGGAGTAGAAGCTATCCACGCGCGTCGCGGCGGGGTCTCCGGCTGCGCTAAACCCATTCGTCGGCAGCAGAAAGAAAAGTGCCAGTCCCAAACTGGCAACCACACGACAGAAGAACATTGCTCGAGGTCTACTCAATGCACACCATTCGCACCTTGTAACGTATTCGCCATGAACTCTTCGGTCGGCGTCTTAGGCGCCGGAGCATGCTGGAATGGGCTAAGTGCCGTCGGTTGCGGCGGCGTAGCCGTACGTAAATTCGCTCGGCCAGCAGCGGTCCACGCGCTCTGCGCGAGAGCTTCCTGCAATTCCGCCTGTCGCTTCTGATCAACAACGCTGCGCAACATGGTGTAAAAATCCAGCGAGCTGTCTTCGAGCTGTTTCAGCTTGTCGACGTCATCAAGCTTGGTAAATGGGCTTGCAACGGTGCCGGCTACGGTAATGTTGTTGGCTGCCGAAGCAATCTGCGTCGGTAGCAAGTTGCCCGCAGGAATGGAAGCGACCACCTCGACGCTGGTGCCGAACAAGTCGCGCACATTGGTCGGACCGATAATGGGCACGATCAGGTAGGGGCTTTTGCGGAAGCCCCAGACATAGAGCGTCTGCCCGAAATCGCCAGACTGCTGCGCAATACTATTGCGCGACGCGACGTCGGAAATTCCGGCCAGGCCTACCGTCGAATTTATGGCGAAGCGTCCGACGGTCGTGGCCGCCGCATCCAAGCGCAGCTGCAACACGTCGTTGGCGAAAACCATCGGCTCAGTCAGGTTCGAGACGAAATTCTCGACCGAAGTGCGGACCGGCTGCGGGACGTTGTTTATGTAGAAGCCGGCGAGCGGATAGACCACCGAGCGGTTAAACTTCTCGTTCCGCTCAAACACTGAGCGGTTCATTTTCTCGTACGGATCGTAGGCATCGCCGGAATCGGTGGGCAGGGCCGCGACGTCCGTCGGTGCCTGGACCGCAGTATTGGTTGGCGTCGTGGGCGACAACGAGTCGCGGGAGCCGACGAGGTCTGGCGAGGGAAGCGACGGTCCCGAGGCGCAAGCCGAGAGCGTTGCAGCAAGCGCAATCGCTACCGCGATCTTCCAAAGACCGGTGAGCATGCTGACCCTCATCGCCCGTCCCCCGACGGGCGTCGGCAGGGCTCTCGTGACCCACACCTGAGCCCCCCGCATCGTTGATTTTACCCGGAAAGTGGGCGCCGGGCTTTGTTTATATTTTCGTATACTCGCAAACCCCGTTTATGTTTAACGCACCGCCAAGCCTTGACCGAATTTTGCACAGTTCGCCCTATCCTCCTTGATCTTGGCCATTTTTGCAACAGGCGGCCCTCACCCTTTGTAGGGTTCCCTTGAGGCCGAATTACCTCGAAATTGCGTCTGGTTGTTGCAGAAGCGCCACGGTGAGTCCGCAATCGCAAGCCAGTCGCTGCGCCGTGGTGGTGAGACTCAATCGGGCTTTGCGTTAAGCGACAACGAAGTGGCTTGACCACATGCCGCTTTCGCGGGCTAACTGCAAGTCAGAGGGGCTACAATGGGGCTCAGGGTTACACTGGCGCAACCGCGCGGGTTTTGTGCCGGTGTGGTGCGGGCGATCGAGATCGTCGAGCGGGCTCTCCATCGATTCGGGCCGCCCGTTTATGTCCGTCACGAAATTGTTCACAACCGGCACGTCGTCGAAAGTCTCAAGGCG
>DASSLP010000110.1:0-8459 GCA_035689365.1 Methyloceanibacter sp. | reverse complement strand
CTTCCGCTGGGAGGATCAGTTCAACCTCTCGCTCGATCCGGAGACGGCGCGCTCGTTCCACGACGAGACGCTGCCCAAGGAGGCGCACAAGCTCGCCCATTTCTGCTCAATGTGTGGGCCCAAATTCTGCTCGATGGAGATCACGCAGCAGGTGCGCGACTACGCGGCGAAGCTCGCCGAGAAGGAGCGCGGCATGGCCGACATGAGCGAGAAGTTTTCCGATATGGGCGGCGAGCTCTACATCGAGCAGCAGTAGCTAGTTAAGCGGACTCTTTAGAAGTGGACCTCGCCCCTTTACTCGGTGCGAAGATTGTTCATTACACCCTTCAAGCATTCGGCAATTAAAGCGGCAACAAGCGCTATTAGAGAAAGCAGGTAAAATCTCTGTTGAAGCTCATCTTCTATAAAGTAGAGGGCTGGATCAGACACTCTCCCCCTAAAGCCCTGCCTCGATGGCCTTGAGCAGTTGGAAGCTCGGCGGGCCGGGCTCGGTAATCGCCAAGCGCAATTGAGAAAATCGCCAAGACTTATCCCCGGCCCTTGGAACCTCACCTACACTGCGGCCACCTCGTCCACTTGAAGGGCGCTTCGCGAGGCGAGCGTAGAGGCGGGAGAGGTACGGCGCCTGCGGGCTCATGGACGCAACATGAGCACTCGGGCGGTGCCGGAGCTCCCTCCGGAGCCAATAGGAGTCCCCGCCAGGAGCTGGCTGAAGGATCGGTCGGCACATTCAAGCGTGACAGACCGGACTAAAGGAGGGCCCGGTACCGAAAATACGTCCGCGATTGGCGCGCCGAGAGGCGCCCGCCGCGATCCCAACAGGATCGTGGACACCATAGGTTTGCGCTTTTCGGCGCGCCATCCCCCTCAATCGAGGGGAGAGTTATTTGACATGTCCTCGCGCGCTTGCGCGGCGGGGCGTTGAAGCTCGACTAGCTAGCGTTGATACACGGCGCGTGCCGCGAGCGGAGAGGCAAGATTGAGAAGATAGAGCAGCATGGCGTAATCGGGCGAGAACAGACTCACGATCATGGAAAGCACCGCAGACGCAATCAGGATGCCGAGTTTGACACCTCCGTTGGGTACGCGGGCGCGGCCGCTCTCTCGTTCGGCGACGCGCGAGATGGCAAGCGACGTGACGGCCAACAGAATCATGTTGGCGCCATAGATCCAGATGGCCGCTGCTAAATCGTATCGGCTGACAGCAGCATCGAAAACGTCTAAAAGGTGACCCCCAGGAGATGTAAAAACACTACCCGCGCATAGGCGGGGCTCGCCATTTCAGGTTCCCCGGTCTCCTTTGCGCGTCCGAACCAGAAGCCGACCAGGACGAAAAAGGTGATGAGATAGGCGATGAACGTGTCGGAGAGGCTCGAAAGCCCGTGCAGGAATTCCTGATTGGTCTTGGGGTGAAATCCTTCCGGCAGCTCGATATTGATGACCAGCAACGTCATCGCGAAGGCCAAGACCGCATCGGTCAATGCCTCGAGCCGGCTTATTGGGATGAAACCGGCCGCCTTTATCGGCTTTGACAAACTTGCCCCGCGTTCAAGTCCGTTTCCCTCTGCGGGGCTGCCCGCCGAACCTCTCCCTGCTGTATTGCCACGAGGTCGCACTCCCCGAAGCATCCTCGGTCCGAACCACCTTTGAGGTCAACTCCCTGACCCTAAAGTCCAGCCTCGATGGCGTGGGCCAGCTGGAAGCGCATGTTGCCGTCGCTGTTCTTCGTCGAGATCACGAAACGCACGCGCCCGTGGCTCTTGGTGTCGGCGTAGCCTGCCAGCGTATGGACGCCGGTCATGGTGCCGGTCTTGTTCATGCCGCCGTCGTGGCCGTGGAGCAGGTTGGCGTGAGGCGCAAAGAGCTCGAGCACCTTGGCGAGGCCGCGGGCGGTGAAGTGGTCGTTGCGGCTGATGCCGGAGCCCTCTTCGATATAGATGGCGTCGGCGAGGCCGTTGGCGGCGAGCATCTGGTTCGCGACCTTGAGCGACTTCTCCAGGCTGACGGATCCGCCCAAGGTCCCGCCGATCTCGAGGAAGACCTGATTGGCGATGTAGTTGTTCGAGGCGATGAGCAGTTGGACGAGGATCTGCGAAAGGGTGCGCGACTTGTGGACGTAGACCGGCTTGAGGTCCGCGGGCACCGTTCCGGTCGTGATCTTTCCCTTCACGCTGCCGCCGGCCTGCTCGATGAACGCGGCGATCAGCTCGCCGGCGTATTGCAGGCTCACCGCCGGATCTTGGGCGAGGCTGATGCGGCCGCGACCATTCGGGCCCCGCGCCCGGAATTGGCTGATCGCAATCGGCGTGATCGGAGTTTGCTTCTCGGCCGAGCTGACCTTGTTGCCTTTGCGCACGGCGGCGATCGTGTTGAAGTTCACGGCCAGCGCCGAGTTCAGCGCGTCGTAGCTCTCGCTGCTGTCCTCGATGCCGGGGATGCGCAGGTCGGAAGGGTAGTAGCTCGCATCGAGCACGATGCCGGTGATCGGCTCCTTGCCGATCGCGGCGACGAGCTCCTGCGCGAGCGGGGCCAACTCTTCGGAGATCAAGAAGGGATCGCCGCCACCGCGCACATACAGTACCCGGTCTTTGTCGAGGTAAAACTTTGTCTCGAAGCGGTAGTCGCCGCCAAGCACCTCCATCGCGAGCCAAGCCGTCACGATCTTGGTGACGGAGGCGGGAACGAAGGGCTTATCGGCGTTCTGCGCGATCAGCTCGTTGCCCTTCTCATCCACGACGAGCACCAGCGCTGACGGAGCCAGCGCCGCGACCTTCTCCTTTGCTCCGGCCAGAGCCTGGACAGGCAGCAGGAGCAGGGCACAGGCGAGGGCGAACGGGCGAGAAGTCATAATGAAAAATTCTCCGATGTCGGCCCTAAGCTGCGAGTGGAGGACCGAGCAGACCGGTCTAGCGTTATACGACAAAGCCGCCGCTTCTTTGACGGCAGATTGAAGCTGATAGGCTCACATCGACGTTGCAGGAGTGCCATGCGCGAGACCATCGCCGCCTTATTCAAGACCCTGACGCAAGGCGTCTACCTAATCGGCGTGACCCATGGCGAGGAGCGCAACGCCTTCACCGCCGCCTGGGTCATGCAGGTCTCGTTCGACCCGGTGCTGCTGGCCTTGAGCATCAACCCGCTTCATTCATCCTATCGCCTACTGAAAGAGGGGGGTGCCTTCAGCGTCAACGTGCTGAAGCAAGGGCAGCTGGATTTGGCGCGGCGCTTCGGCGATCCGGCCCGCGAGGATGCCTTGTCTGAGAGAGAATGGACGACGGGCCGCCTCGGCCTGCCCGTGCTGCGAGACGGCTTGGCCTTTTTCAAATGCCGGTTCCTGCACGAATGCCCGGCGGGCGATCACGTGCTGGCGGTCGGAAAGGTCGTCGACGGCAAAGTGCTGGATTCGCGCGCCAAGCCGCTCACCTATGGCGACACCGGCGACCTGGACGGCGCCTCCGCGCTGTTCCCCGACGCGCTCGCGGAATCGTGAGGAACTCGGCTCCCGCGAGCCGCCGTTGCGTGCTTCTAGCGTATTTGCCGCCTGAAGCGCCGCTCCCCCGGCGGCTCACAGCCAGCTACCTCATCGTGATGGCCAGTCCGCTTAGATCGGCGTTCGCCATCAGCCCGACCTGCCGGCCAGCTAGCTCGAGAACGGCGCCCTTCTGATTGGTGAGCACGATCGCGCGAACGCCGCCGATGATGGCAAGGCCTGCACCGGCCGCGGCGTAGACGCCGGCAACATCTGATGGGCGCTGGATGTTGCGCACCCGGCCCTGCAGCACGGTCCGCGACCCCCCGAAGATCAGGCCGTAGTCTATACCGCCGACCGAAAGCGAATATCTGCGGCCGTGGAAATTGAGCGTGCCGTGCCCGGCCGAGCCGCCGATGATCCACCCGCCCTTGAAGACAACGAGCGTGATGCTGCCGGTATCGGCGCGTGCGCTCTGGAGACCGAGGCTAAACAGAGCGATCAACGCGACCGAAGCGCCTCGGAGTACGATCGGAATTCGCATGGTTATCCCCCATTTCAATCGTAGCTGCACGGACGCGAACGATTCTCGTCCGTGCATTTGACCCGACGCGAGGTGACTTACCCAACTACGGCCGAATCGATCCCGCTCAGGCGACCATAGGCTACAGCCTTGGAGGCCCAGACAAAAGCTGCCAAGGGAGAGGTATGGCGTGAGGTGAAGCGGACGGACCAAGAGAACGCACGCCGCTCGTTCAAGCATTGCCTCAATCGCGCGGAAGTTGCAAATTGATGCTCGGGTGTGAGGTGTCGTGTGTGGGGCGATCGCGCGTTCGCTATTGGCGCTCGTGGCTTTGAGCGCAGTGTCTTTGCTTTCCGCGTGCGCCGGCATCAGTCCGCTAGGCCCCGGCGCCGAGGTGACGTCGTCGGGCGCGTGGCAGATCTCGAAAAGCACCGACAGCGTCACCGGCGAGGCGACGGGAAACATCAAGCTCACTGCTAACCAGACATCGCACGATGGCCGCACATTTCCAGGCGGAACCGGGTTGCAGTTGGTCTGCTTCAAAGGCCAACCGGTAGTCCACTTCATATTCATTTTCCAGATTGGGTCGAAATCGGATTCGGAGATCAGCTACCGCTTCGACGATAAGCCAGCACACACCATTAAGCCGCATATCCTTCGCGGCCTCGAAATGATGGTGATCGAGGACCGGAGCGAGGTGGCGCAATTCATGAACGGGCTCGCCACCGCGAACACGCTCTACCTCACGATCAATTCTTTGGCCAAGGGAGGCTCCACGGCATCCTTCAATGTCGCGGGCGCGTCTCCCGCTATCGAGTTGGTCCACAAGGCTTGCCATGGCTGAGGCCTACTCGGTTGGGACGCCGGAGCTCTTGAGCTCGGGGTCTAGCTCTCCGGTGAGCCAGCAGTGCAGCATGCGCATGTTGCTCACGAACGACCACAACGGATGGGTGAAGGCGCAGGGCCGGTTTTTCTCGATGAAGAAATGACCGGACCAGGCAAGAAGGTAGGCGATGACGATGCCGGTGAACGCGGGACCGGGCGTAAGCGTCAGAATCGCGAGCGTCACGCCGAACAGCCCGATGATCGTGCCGGCATAGTGCAACGCGCGCGTGCCGGCGAGGGCGTGCTCATGCACATAATGGCGCCAGAACTGCTGATAAGCCCCGCTGTCCTCTGCCATGGCGCTCCCCGAGGACTGACTATGAATCAATGAACGAAAGGGGAGGCGGGTTCCACCGCCACCTCAGCCCACGTAACGAAGCGCCAGGAACCTTGGCGAGAAGGGCCGGTTATGCGAGCCTTGGCGAAATTGCGGCAGGAGAGGCGAGATGCCGAAGGTCGTATACAAGATCGTGAAACACGAGAATGGCTGGGCCTATAAGGCCCGTGGCACGTTCTCGGAAACCTTTGCCACCCATGAAGCTGCCCTGGCCGCCGCCAAGGTCGCGGCCGGTGAGCAAAGAGTGCCGGGCGAGACCGTCGGCATCGAATACGAGACGAAGGACGGCGTGTGGCACGAGGAGCTCGATCCCGGCTCCGACCGGCCGCAGACGTCGGTCGAGGACGAGGAATAGCGCGCCGTGGCGACCGCCACAGATCCCAGGACGTTACAGAAAGGCTACGCCGATGGGCCCGGAGACAAGAAGCTTCGCCTGAGCGTTCTGCTCGCGACCGGACTCGAAACCGCCTTCCTCGTCTTTCTCACCGTCTTTCTCTTCAGACACGCAAATCCCATGGGGGATGGGATGGAGATGGTAGGCGCCGGCGCAGCCTTTATGTTCATCTTCCTGCCGTTCACTTTGCCGGCGCTGATCCTTGCAAAAGAAAGGCGGTACCTCGTGGTTGCCGCCTTCCTCGCCGGTCTTGCCGCCGTTCTCTATTTCCTTTTGTGGCTCGAGGCGCTTTCCGAGCTCGGCATCAGAGCCGCGCCGTGGGATTGAGCGTTTACGCCGCGTCCACCAGGACGACCTCGGCATCCTCGAGCGCGTTCACCTTCAGCACCGTCTCGTTCGCAATCGCGGCGCCGTCGCGCGTGTCGATATGCACGCCGTTCACGTCGACGCTGCCGACCGCCGGCACGAGATAGGCGTGGCGGTCGGGCGAAAGCCGGTACTCGGCGCTGTCGCCAGCCTTCAGCGTGGCGCCGAGTACCCGCGCCTCGGCGCGGATGGGAAGCGCATCCTCATCGCCGGCAAAGCCGCTGGCGAGCGGCACGAAGCGGCCCGACCGATCGGCCTTGGGGAAGGGCTTGGCGCCCCACGACGGCTCGCCGCCCTGCTTCTCCGGCTCGATCCAGATCTGGAAGATGCGGGTCGGCACGGGCTCGCGGTTATATTCCGCGTGGCGGATGCCGGAGCCGGCACTCATCACCTGCACATCGCCAGCCTCGGTGCGGCCCTGGTGGCCGAGACTATCCTCATGCGTGATCGCGCCTTGGCGGACATAGGTGATGATCTCCATGTCGGCATGGGGATGCGGGGGAAAGCCCGTGTTGGGGGCGATCTCGTCGTCGTTCCACACTCGCAAGCTCCCGTGACCAAGACGCTCCGGGTCGTAATAGCGGGCGAACGAGAAGTGATGCTTCGCCTTGAGCCAGCCGTGGTCTGCGCCGCCGAGGGCGGCAAACGGTCTCCTCTCGATCATGATAATGTCCTCCGTTACATCACTTAAGAATTTACGCGTTGTACCCACCGTCGACGTTCAGCGTTGCCCCAGTGATATAGGCAGCCGCCGGGCTTGCGAGAAACGCAACCGCTGCAGCGACCTCTTCGGGCTTGCCGTAGCGTCCGAGCGCAGTCCCAGATGACATCGCGGCAGAAAAGTCGCCGTTGCTGGCTGGATTCATGTCGGTGTCGATTGGGCCTGGCTGCACGTTGTTGACGGTGATGCCCTTTGGTCCGAAGTCACGCGCCCAGCCTCGGGTATAAGCGGCTACCGCGCCCTTGGTTGCGCTGTAGTCGCCGATGCCGGGAAAGGGCGAGCGGTCGCCGACCACCGAGCCGATCGAGATGACGCGCCCGCCCTTCTCCATGAGCGGAGCTGCGGTCCGAACTGCAGCAGCGACGCCGCCAACATTGACCGCAAAGAGGCGGTCGAGCTCGGGAAGATTGTTGGCACGATCATGCACCTGGCCGGTGGCGAACACCCCGGCGTTGTTGACCAGGATGTCGAGGTGGCCAAAGCGCTCGACCACCGATTTCACAAGAGCCTCAACTTCCTTGGTGTTGGCCTGGTCGGCCTTGAAGGCGTGGGCGCGTACGCCTTTGGCCAACAGGTCGTTGACCACTTCCTTGGCCTTGTCGGGGGAAGCCGAATAGCTGATAGCGACGTCGGCGCCGTCATCGGCGAGGGCGCGGGCAATGGCCGCACCGATGCCGCGCGAGCCACCGGTGACGAGGGCAACTTTTCCTGAAAGAGTCTTTGCCATGGGTCCATCTCCGTCTGTTAGGAAATTATTTAGTGACCGCTACATATGTATGCTGGACCCGGCCTGTCAAGGGGCTTATATAGCGTTCGTTACAAAGACCATGACAACAACCGAACATAGGCAAAAGAAGGCCGCCAAGCAGGGGCGGCCGCGGGCTTTCGACAGGGACCAGGCGCTTGAGCGCGCGCTCGATGTGTTCTGGCGCAAGGGCTATGAGGGGGCGAGCCTCTCCGACCTGACCGGGGCCATGGGCATCAACCCGCCGAGCCTCTACGCGGCCTTCGGCAACAAGGAAGAATTGTTCCGCGAGGCGCTCGACCGCTACATGGAGCGCCATGCCGAGGTCTTGCGGGAGGTCCTCGGGCGGCCGAGGGCGAGGGATGCCATAGCGGCGCTGCTCACTTGCACAGCCTATGCTCTGACCGACAAGTCGACCCCTCCGGGCTGCCTCCTCGTGCAGGGTATCTCAGGCTGCGGCGACCACGCCCAATGCATCAGAAATGAGCTCTGCAAGCGGCGTGCCGCCAATGAGAAGACCATCCGTGAGCGCCTGAAGCGGGCTAAAGCCGAAGGCGATCTTCCCAAAGATGCCGATCCTGCCGCGCTCTCCCGCTTTGTCGCTACGGTGACCGAAGGCATGGCGGTGCAGGCAGCGGGAGGCGCTAGCCGGGCCGAGCTCAGGCACATCGCCGAGACGGCGATGGCGGCCTGGCCACGCGACTAACGCTTTACCCCGCGCCCTAGCCGTTCCATGCTGCAGCCCATGAGAGATGGGCTCCTCCTAGGACTATGCCTGATATTCGCCGCCGGACCTGCCTTCGGCGGCGCCACGGTCGAGCAGGAAGGACCGCTTACCCCATGCGTGCAGACGCCAGGCGGCGCAGGCGGCGGCGCGGCCGCGCAGGCGCAGCCTTGGGGAATCGAGATTGCGACGGCCTTCTCTAAGGAAGAGGCGCTCGACGAATTCGCCCACGTGAAGCAGGACCACGCCGACATTCTCGGCAGCTACGACCCGATCCTCATCGAGCAGTGCGACC
>DASSLP010000109.1:0-5341 GCA_035689365.1 Methyloceanibacter sp. | reverse complement strand
CCATCGTCGATGAGGATGGGCTCTACGCGGCGCTCAAAGACGGACACCTCCGGCCGGGATGTAGTTTCGCTTGCCGGGCCGATTGGGGCGACGGTCAAGGCAACCCCGCTATCAGCACCAGGACGCATGCACCTAGAGCGGCGCTCGTCTCGAAGCAACCTGAGCTCAGCCGCGACGCAAATGAATTCCGACGCGACTCGACGCCAAATCCCGACGTCAACGATGGGACGCGCCCCCGAAAGTGGTTCGCACTAGACTCCTCGCTGGAGGGAGGTGGATTCGAACTTCCAGTCCTGCGTCAGATAAGCAACGGTTTTGGGGCCGTGTTTGAGACGGGGCCGAGCGCCCGTGAGGCGCGGCGGTGTCATCTGTATTAGCTGAGACTTGATCGGACAGACGGTGTTGGCGGTTTGAGCCGATATAGCTGTCGCCTGTGATCATGCCGCCATGAGTTTTTCCTTTGCTAGTGGGAGCGCGTCAAGAAAGGTCTGCGTCGGGGTCTTGCCGAAGCACCAGCGGCCTTGGTGGGACCGTTGTTCGTTGTATTCGGTGATCCACGCATCAAGGTCGGTCTGCAGCTCGTCGATCGAGCGGTAGATCTTTTTGCGAAACGCCACCCGGTAAAACTCATCCAGGACCGTGCGGTGGAAGCGCTCGCAGATTCCATTTGTTTGGGGCCTCTTGGTCTTGGTGCGGCTGTGGTCAATGTCTTCGACCGCCAGGTAGAGCTCGTACTCGTGGCTTTCGCGGCCGCAGAATTCGGTGCCGCGATCGGTTAGCACCCGGCATAGCCGGATGCCCCGCTCCTCGTAGAACGGAACCACCCGGTCATTGAGGATCTCGGCGGCGGTGATCGGCGTCTTGCGATCATAGAGCTTGGCGAAGGCGACCTTGGCGTAGGTGTCGATGACGGTCTGCTGATAGATCCGTCCTACCCCCTTCAGCGTGCCGACGTAGAAGGTATCCTGGGCTGCGCAGTAGCCCGGGCACTCGCTCTCGAACTCACCGTGCGCCTCTTTGTCGGCCTTGGCTTTCTCGAGGGCAGCGATCTGGGCTTCGGTCAGCAGAATGCCGTCCTGCGCCGCCTTGGCTTCGAGCGCCTTGAGGCGCAGCTTCATCGAGGTCAAATCGTGACGCTGCCACACACAGCGTACACCCGCCGGCGAGATCGACAGACCGCGCCGCTTCAACGCCTCCGAGACCCGCACTTGGCCCCAGGCCGGCTGCTCGATCGCCAGCTCGACCGCCGCTTGCTCAACCTCGATCGGGGTGCGGTTCTTCAGGATCGGCTTTCGCCGGCTGATCTCCTGCAACGCCAGCTCGCCGCCTTTGTCGTATAGCTCCTTGAAGCGATAGAAGCTGTCCCGGCTGTAGCCCATCATCTTGCAGGCTAGGCTGACATTGCCGAGCTGCCTGGCCAATTCCAGCAGTCCAACCTTCGCTCGGATAATCTTCTGTTCCTGGGTCACGTCGTGATCTCCGTCCCGCCGAAGGGCGGGTCGCGGTCCCAACTCGGGGTGAGAACCGCGCCCCGCCCTCCGGCTCCGTTTCGAAAACCAACAACGACTGTCAGCTTAAGTTCGAGCTAATACAAATAATAACCGGCTTCGACAGCAGCCAGGCGAGGGCGATCTGAGCGCGGGGGATGCCGCGGGTCTTGGCCACCTCGGCGACCCGATCTGCGACCTTCTTGTCCGCTTCATCCGTCTTGGCGAACAGCCGGCCAAAGGCCTCGTCGGTTTCGGTGCGGATGCTGGTGTAGTGCCAATCCCGGCTGAGCTTACCACGCGCCTGCGGGCTCCAAGGGATAACGCCAATGCCCTCGGCTTCGCACAGCGGCAGCATCTCGCGTTCCTCCTCGCGGTCGAGCAGGTTCACCAGATTCTGCATGCTGACAAAGCGGGTCCAGCCGTGGCGTTCGGAGACGCCCAGAGCCCGCGTGAACTGCCATGCATGCATCGAGGATGCGCCGATGTAGCGGGCCTTCCCTGACTTGACTATGTCGTGGAGTGCTTCGAGCGTCTCCTCGATGGGTGTGCCGTAATCCCAGCGGTGGATCTGATACAGGTCGACGTAATCGGTGCCGAGACGTCGCAGGCTGTCATCGATCTCGCGCAGGATCACCTTGCGCGACAAGCCGCCGCCGTTGGGTCCGGGCCGCATCCGGCCATAGACTTTGGTCGCGATGACAATCTCATCGCGGCGGGCAAAATCTTTGATTGCCCGGCCGAGGATCTCTTCGCTACTTCCCAACGAATATCGGTTCGCCGTGTCGAAGAAATTGATGCCGCCCTCGAGAGCCTTTTCGATAAAGGGCCGGCTCTCTGCCTCGCCGATACTCCAGGCGTGATTGCCCCGGTCGGGGATGCCATAGCTCATGCAGCCGAGGCAAATCCGCGACACCTCCAGGCCTGTGCGACCGAGCTTCACATACTCCATGGGTTTCTCTCCTGTCGGCTGGCGCGAAAGTGGCGGCGCTCGGCTATTGCCCGCACAACCGCACGAAATCCGGGCTCAAGAGCACATTCGTGATCGACGCGCCAGCGTGCGGGACGAGCTCGGTTAGTTAGGCGACGAATTTCGAGCGCAGATGAGCAGATGCTCTCCTTCCAGTCGATATCGAGACGGCTGCACGCCCAATGTTGCGTGGCGAGGCGGGAAGCCGTTTTTTCTCCATGATCCGACGTATCGTGGTGCGCGAAGGACTCAACCTACGATCCGGCGAGCGGGTTCTGGAGAAAGGTTGCGGCGGCGATTGCGACGGCCGCTTTTTGGCCGGCACTCAGGCCAACAACCTCCGCAGCCGGCGTGCGAGCTGCTCGCGGCGATAGGGCTTGCTAATTAATTCGACGCCGTGATCCAGCCGGCCGCCGTGAACCACGGCGTTTTGCGTGTATCCTGAGGTGAACAGAATTTTTACATTCGGCTGCAGCGCGTGCGCCCGGTCGGCGAGTTCCCGGCTGGTGATCGCACCGGGCATGACGGCGTCGGTAAAGACCAGCGCGACGGGCTGCTCCGTTAGAATATGGAGCGCCTGCTCCGGGCCCTCGGTCGAGATCACCGAATAGCCAAGCTCGCTGATCATCGCGGCGGCAGCGGCCCGGACATCCTCATCGTTCTCAACGACGAGCACGGTTTCGCCGCTGCCGTCGGGCGCTTGCTCTTCGGCCGGCGTGTCAAGCACGGCGATGTTATCGCCAAACGCCTTCGGGATATAAAGCTTGACCGTCGTGCCCTGGCCTACTTCGCTGTAGAGCTTCACATGCCCGCCGGACTGCTTGGTGAAGCCGAACACCTGGCTGAGCCCGAGGCCGGTCCCCAGGCCTTCGGGTTTGGTCGTGAAGAAGGGGTCGAACGCGCGCTGCATAATCTCGCGCGACATGCCCACCCCGGTATCGGTGACGGCCACCATCACATAGGGGCCCGGGTTAACACCGGGGTTGCTGGCCGCATAATCATCATCGAGAAAGGCATTGGCGACTTCGAGCGTCAGTTTGCCGCCGTCGGGCATCGCGTCGCGCGCATTGACGGCGAGGTTCAAGAGAGCGGTCTCCAGCTGGGCGGCATCGCAATAGGCCGGCCACAAGCCTCCCGATCGGATCGTCTCGGTCCTAATCCGCTCACCGAGCACGCGATCAATTAGGTCAGAGCTGCGCGCCAGCAGACGGGCGACATCGATCGCCTCCGGCTTGAGGGGCTGACGTCGCGCGAAGGCGAGGAGCTGTGCCGTCAACGAGGCGGCGCGCTCCGCAGCTTTGACCGCGCTATCGAGTGCCGGCGCAAGCCGCTCACAGTTCGCCATCCTCCTTTGGGCAATGTCGAGACTGGCGAATATAACGGTCAGGTGGTTGTTGAAGTCGTGCGCGACCCCGCCTGTGAGCTGGCCAATCGCTTCCATCTTCTGGGATTGGCGGAGCCGCTCCTCGAGCTCCCGGCGCTGCGTGATGTCCCGGGTGATCTTGGCAAAGCCAATGTGTGCACCGCTCCGGTCATACATGGGTTGGATGACGATGCTGGCGAAGAAGTGGGCGCCGTCCTTGCGCACGCGCAGACCCTCGGCTTCATAACGCCCCTCGCGCGCCGCTTCCTCCAAGCTTTTGACCGGCAGCCCCCGGTCCCGGTCTTCGGGCGTGTAGAATATTGAAAAATGCCGGCCGATGGCCTCGTCGGCGCGGTATCCCTTGATCCGTTCCGCGCCCTTGTTCCAGTCCTTGACGATGCCATGGAGATCCAGTGAGATAATGGCGTAGTTGGTAACGCTTTCGATCAGCAGCTCGTAACCCTGCTCGGTCTCGGCCAGCACTTCTGAAACTTGTTGGCGCTGCTCGATTTCCGAGGTCAAGGCTGTCCTAACTTCCAGGTATTGGGAGGGCGAGGGCAACGTCAGCGCGCGAGGCATGAGGCCCCAGACCGCGATAGCGGTTGCGACAGAGGTGGCGGCTGTCACCAGTTTGATCGCCCCCTGCAGGCCGTAAACGGGGTGCCAGATGGTCCATATCTCGAACAGATGTGTCGTGCCGCAGGCGAGGATGAAGCAGCGAACATCCAGAACAGATATCCGAAGGCGACGTCGCGCCTTTTCAACACGAAATAGGTGAGCGCCATCGGGATTACATAGTAGGCTAGGCCGATCGCGGCGTCCGACGCTGTGTTTAGAAGCAAAAGATCTTCCCGCCACAGCAGGCAAAAGCCGTGCGGCGTCAGATCGGCCGAGCTAAAGAGGTTCCATAATCCTTCCATCGTTGGCCTCTACATGCGCCGGCAACGCCCGGCAGCTCAATTCCCGCGTCGGTTGGCGCGGATTCGTATTCCGTTGGCAACTCGTAAAATTTTGATGGATGACCGTCCTGAATGCGTCCGTTGCGCCGAGGGGACACCGACGCCAGTTTCCGACCTGTTGTGAATACATAGTGCCGCCGCTTGCGCTTTTAGCGGCTCCGCTCGCTGCCCGCGAGTTCAGGGTGCTGCTCTCCGACTACCAACCCCGGTGCGCTACCGCAAGCGGGCCGGCTGCTAAGTTGACGGTGCGTGCGCCGGGAGACCGGCAAGGAGTAAAGAGTGCAAGTCTCTGCCAGTGAAGGTCTAGCTCGGATTTCTCATAGGGGATCGGTGCATCGGGCCTCTGATTCTGAGAAAATCGTGTTGTCACAACGGTTTGTCTCAGGATTAGGGGGAGTCTCGATGCAGACAGAGTGTAGCGCGGATCTGTTTGGATTTGCACCGGTTGACGGGCGCAAGGTGGTGGCGGCCTTCGACGGCGGGCGGATGACCTCGGAGGCGGGGGCCATGCTGCTTGGCGCCACCGATCGGCAGATCCGGATGATCGAGCGTTTTGCCGGCT
>DASSLP010000108.1:0-9707 GCA_035689365.1 Methyloceanibacter sp. | reverse complement strand
CCGCTCGGCGAGCACTGTGCCGTCCGCTGCAAGGATGGTGACGTTGGGAGGCCGGTCGTCGAGCGCTGCGATGATCGGGTCCGGCACTCGGGAGATGAAATAGACGACCGCCGCGCCGAGCACGATCGTGCCCCAGATCAGCGAGAGCAGCGCAAGCCTGATACTCTTGTAGAGGAGGGGGCGGTTCGCGAGCGCGAGCTTTAGGCGCGATGGCTTGCGCCCCTTGCGTTGTGGGCGCGGCCGCACCTGTCGGCCGGGAGACCGCGGGCCGAGCTTGGGCTCGCTCCGGCGAGTGACCTTAGCGCCTGGTTTTGCGCTCCGCCGCGCGCCTTGCATGGATTGTCCGCCCCGATGACCTAAGCGAGATCGAGCTTCGCCGGGCTTTTCCGCACACCCGCGACGCTTCTCGCGGACGAAGCTAGGCGTTCCGCCTTGCCACCGCGTTAAGGAATTGCGGCCTAGGCCCCTGACTTCTGTCGAGCAGGGGGCATTCAACAAAGGTGATTGGCCAGGCATAAAATTGAGAAAGAACAGTCCCGTACCGGCCTTGCGAATAATCTCCTCCGCCTCTGCCAAATCGACATGGTCCCGCGCAGCCGAAAAGATGACCCATTCGGAATGCCGTCGACATGCCAGGGCATTCGATCGGCAGCGATAGTGCCCCAGTCGTGGTGACAGATAAGCTCCCACACTGACGCCGCCCCGCCAGCTACTACACACCTCAGTCAACGGATAATTGCACTCGAGCCTGTGGTGCGACGAATCAACATTGTACGACAGCACGTCATCTTGCCGTCATCGCTGGCCGCAAGTCGCGCGCCCGACTGCTTTTGTATAATTCGCGCTGCCTGTTGCGCTGGTATAGAGCGAGTCTTTCTTAACTCGAGCGTGGATGCCCAAGCTCACACGTCCAGATTGGCAACCTGCAGCGCGTTGGCCTGGATGAATTCGCGTCTAGGCTCAACCACGTCGCCCATCAACCGCGAGAAAATGTCGTCGGCATCCTCGCCTTCCTTGATCTTCACCTGCAGCATGGTGCGGGTGTCGACGTCGAGCGTGGTCTCCCACAACTGCTCTGGGTTCATCTCTCCAAGACCTTTGTAGCGCTGGAGCGTCAGCCCTTTGCGCCCAGCAGCCATCACCGCGTCGAGCAGCTCGCTCGGCCCGTGCACGACGGGGCTCGTGTCCTTGCGCTTGAGTGTAGCTGGCCTGGCATAGACTTCCTGCAAATGCGGAGCGAAGCTGTCGAGCTTGAGCGCATCCGCCGAGGCGATGAACGGCCCGTCGATCAGGTGGGATTCCATGACGCCTCTGAGTTCGCGCCAGAACCGCAACCCGCCTTCGGGCAGCGCCTCGCCTCGCCAGCCCCTCTCGGTCTCCTCCGAGAGCGCATCGAGGCGCTTGGCGATATAGGTCGCAGCGGCTTGCGCCTGCTTGGGATCCTTGAGCACTTTGGGGTTAAGCGCACCGGCGATCGCCGCCTGCTCGACAATGAAGCGCGAATAGCGGCTGTGCAGGCCTTTGAGGATCGCGCTGATCCTGCGTGCGGTCTCGACGATGTCGCGTAAATCTCCGCCGCCCCGGCTCGCATTGTCGCCGGTCACCAGGATCGCGTCCTCGAGTCCTTCGCCGATAAGATAATCCTCAAGCGCCCGCTCATCCTTGAGGTAGCGCTCGGACTTGCCGCGCGACACTTTGTAAAGGGGCGGCTGGGCGATAAAGAGATTCCCGCCTTCAACGAGCTTCGGCATCTGCCGGTAGAAGAAGGTAAGAAGCAACGTGCGAATATGCGCGCCGTCGACGTCGGCATCGGTCATGATAATGATTTTGTGGTAGCGGAGCTTCGACAGATCGAACTCATCGTGGCCGATTCCTGTGCCAAGCGCCGTGATCAGCGTGCCGATCTCCGCGCTTGACAGCATCTTGTCGAAGCGGGCGCGCTCGACGTTGAGGATCTTACCGCGCAGAGGAAGCACCGCCTGGAAGGCCCGATCGCGCGCCTGCTTGGCGCTGCCGCCGGCCGAATCGCCCTCGACCAGGAACAGCTCGGATTTGGCGGGGTCGCGCTCCTGGCAGTCAGCGAGCTTGCCGGGGAGGGAGGAGATGTCGAGCGCGCCCTTGCGCCGCGTGAGCTCGCGCGCCTTCCGCGCGGCCTCGCGCGCAGCGGCGGCCTCAACGATCTTCTGCACGATGTTGCGCGCCTCGCCGGGGTTCTCCTCAAACCATGCCGACAGTGCGTCGGCCATGACGCTCTCGACCACCGGACGCACCTCTGAGGAGACGAGCTTGTCCTTAGTCTGGCTCGAGAATTTCGGGTCCGGCACCTTGACCGAGAGCACGCAGGTGAGCCCTTCGCGGGCGTCGTCTCCGGTCAGCGCCACCTTCTCTTTCTTCGCGATGCCGGATTCAGCAGCATAAGTGTTGACAGTGCGGGTCAGCGCCGCGCGGAAGCCGGCGAGATGCGTTCCGCCGTCGCGTTGCGGGATGTTGTTGGTGAAGGTGAGCACGTTCTCGTGGTAGCTATCGTTCCACCACAGGGCCGCCTCGACCGAGATCTTGTCCTGCTGCTTCTCGACCACGATCGGTTCCGCGATCAGCGGGTGCTTGGTGCGGTCGAGATAGCGCACAAAGGCCCTTAATCCGCCCTCGTAACGCATCTCCTCGACCTTGGGCTCAACGCCGCGATGGTCGGACAGAACGATGCGCACGCCGGAGTTCAGAAAGGCGAGCTCGCGCAGGCGGTGCTCGAGCGTCGCATAGTCGAACTCGACCATGGTGAAGGTCTTGGTGCTTGGCACGAAGGTGATGCGCGTGCCGGTCTTGGCGCCGGCATCGGCGACGACCTTGAGCGGTTTTTCCGGCACGCCGTCGTGAAAGCGCATGAAATGCTCTTTGCCGTCGCGCCAAATGATCATATCGAGCCTGGAGGACAGCGCGTTCACGACAGACACGCCGACGCCGTGCAGGCCGCCAGACACCTTGTAGGAGTTCTGGTCGAACTTCCCGCCGGCATGGAGTTGCGTCATGATCACTTCGGCGGCCGACACGCCTTCGCCCTTATGAATCTCGGTCGGAATGCCGCGGCCGTTGTCCTCGACGGTCGCTGAGCCGTCGGCGTTCAGGGTGACGAAGATCTCGTCGGCGAAGCCCGCAAGCGCCTCGTCAATGGCGTTGTCCACCACCTCGTAGACCATGTGGTGAAGGCCAGAGCCGTCGTCGGTGTCGCCGATATACATGCCCGGCCGCTTGCGCACGGCATCGAGGCCTTTCAGCACTTTGATCGACTCCGCGCCGTACTCGGAAGCGGCAGCGGCTTTGCGTTTCGAAGCTGGCGTCATGGTTCCCTGAATGGCAGTTGTTGGTCTTTTCGGCGGTCTCGCCGCCATCACCTGAATCAGGTGCTAATAATACCCCGATTCACTGCCAAGATTTGGGCCTCTTGTGCGATCGGGGCGAACAGGTCGCGGTCGGTCCCGGTCATCCAGGCCTGGGCACAAAGCCTTGAAATCTCGGCAAAAAGCACCTCCCTGCGGACCTGATCCAGATGCGCCGCGACCTCGTCCAGAAGGACGAGCGGGGAGATGCCTTCGACTTCCTTGATAAGCTCCGCTTTGGCGAGAATGAGCCCGATCAAAAGCGCTTTCTGCTCGCCTGAAGAGCAGGTCGACGCCAGGGCATTTTTGGGGCCGTGACTCACAATTAGGTCACTCAAATGCGGACCTTCAAGGGCCCTTGATGCCGCCCTGTCACGCTCACGTCCGGCCTTCAGGCTTGTGCGGAAATCGTCCTCGACTTCGGTCGCTGGCTTGTCAGCGAGCGACCCTTCGAGGGTCCCTTCGAGGGCAAGCTCAGCCGACGGGAACGGCGAGTCGCCGCGCGCCCCCCGCGTGCGTTCGATCAGCGTCGCCAGCCGATCCACGGCATCGAGGCGCGCGGCGGCGATCGCGGCGCCTGCCTCCGCCATCTGCTCTTCCAGGGCGGCGAACAGCGCCGGGCTCCCTTCGCGCATCTGGAACAGCCGGTTCCTCTGCCGCATCGCCCGGTCGTAGCGGCCAAGGGGTGAGCGCATCTTGGGGTTGATCGCTAGCACCAGCCGGTCGAGGAAGCGCCGACGCTCGGAAGCAGGCCCGGTGAAGAGACCGTCCATGGCTGGGATGAGCCAGACGAGCTTCACGATCTCTCCGAGCGCACCGGGGCTTTCGTCCTTGCCGGCGATTCGCACGGTACGCCCAGTGCTCTCGTCGCGCGCACCGGGGGCAAGTCCGGTGCCGATCTCGACCTCATCATGGTGCGACACCACTCGTGCGGCGATGGCAAATCCGCCGGCGCCATCCTTCCGGCAAAGCTCCTGATAGGGGCGCCCGCGCAAGCCGTGGCCGGGCCCGAGTAGAGAAACGGCTTCCAGAAGATTGGTCTTGCCCGACCCGTTATCGCCGACCAGCACCACTGGGCGCGCGTCGAGGTGAAGCTGCGCCTTCGCGTAGTTGCGGAAATCGGTGAGCTTCAGCTCGCGGACGAACAGCCGGTCGGCGTGAGGGCCTGCTTCCTTGCCCGCCACTGCCAAAGACTCATCCTTTTCGCTTCGGTAGGCCCTCATACCCGCATCGGCATGAGCACATAGAGCGCCGACGCATCCTTGCCGTCGCGCACCATGGTAGGCGAGCCGGGATCGGCAAGCTGGAACTCTGCGGTGCCGCTTTCGAGCTGGCCCGAGATGTCGAGGAGATAGCGGGCGTTGAAGCCGATCTCGAGCGGATCGAAGCCGTACTCGACAGGCAACTCCTCGGTGGCGCTGCCGCTGTCGGGGTTGTTGACCGAGAGCGTAAGCTTGCCGTCGGTGATCGTGAGCTTCACCGCGCGGCCCTTGTCGCTCGACAGTGTGGAGACGCGATCCACGGCCTGGGCGAAGGCGGTGTTGTCCACCTCCATCCTCTTGTCGTTCGACTGCGGGATGACCCGCTCGTAGTCGGGGAAGGTACCGTCGATCAGCTTCGAGGTCAGCACCACGCGTGCGGTTGAGACCCGGATCTTCGAGGGCGACAGCTCGATCCGTACCTCGCCGTCGGCATCCTCGACGAGCTTGGCAAGCTCGAGCACGGTCTTGCGCGGCACGATTACGCCAGGCATGCCCTTGGCACCTGATGGAAGCGGCAGCTCGACCTGAGCCAGACGATGCCCGTCGGTGGCGACTGCGCGGAGCGTGGGCTTGCCGCCGCTTTCCGTCGCGTGGAGATAGATGCCGTTGAGGTAGTAGCGGGTCTCCTCGGTCGAGATGGCAAAGCGCGTCTTCTCGATGAGCCGCTTCAAGTCCCCAGCCGAAAGCTGGAAGCTGTGGCCGAGGTCATCGACGCTGAGTGCCGGAAAATCGTCCGCGGGTAGTGTCTGCAACGAGAACTGAGCAGGGCCAGCGGTGATGGTGAGCCGCCCCTGCTCGCCGTCGCGCACAAGCTCGATCTCGGAGCCCTCGGGCAGCTTGCGCACGATGTCGTAGAACATATGCGCCGGAACGGTGGTGGCGCCTTCGCCCTTGGCCCGCACGGCCACTGTCTCGACCAGCTCCATGTCGAGGTCGGTCGCAGTTAGCTTAAGCTCGTTGTTGCTCGCCGAGAGGAGGACGTTGGAGAGGATCGGGATGGTGTTCCGCCGCTCGACCACGCTCGCCACGTGGCCGAGCGCCTTGGAAAGGGCTGGTTTCTCGATGGTAAGCCGCATGGTCGACCGCTATCCCGAATTTGCGCTTCTCCGCGGTGCGTGAGGCTCGGCCGAAGCGCTTTTGGCTCCGGTCCGGCCCTGGCAAAGGCGTGATAAGGCGCGAGAACTCCCGGTCGAACTTGACGCGATAGAGCGGATTTTGCAAGAGCGGGCGGGGAGACGCCTTGGCCCGAGCCAACCCCCCGTTCCGTCTTCCCCCTAATCGCGCAGCAAGCGCTTGAGCAGCTCGATCTCCTCACGGAGCTGGTTATCGTCGTTCATCAATTGCTCGATCTTGCGGATCGCGTGCAGCACCGTGGTGTGGTCGCGATTGCCGAACCTTCGCCCGATCTCGGGCAGGGAGCGCGAGGTGAGCAGCTTCGCGAGATACATGCCGATCTGGCGGGGGCGTACGATCGAGCGGTTGCGCCGCCCCGACAGGAGATCGCCCCGGTTCACGCCGTAGTGCTTGGAGACCGTACGCAGGATGTCGTCGATGCGTACGCGCCTGGGTTCAGCCCCGCGCATGAGATCGCGCACGATCTGCTCGGCGGTCTCAATGGTGACCGGCTCATCGGTGAGCTGATAGCTCGCGCGCAAGCGATGAACCGCGCCTTCGAGTTCCCGCCCGCTCTCGGTGAGCCGCTCAGAGAGGAAGGCGAGCACCGTGTCTGAAATATCCAGCCCCCTGGTCTCGGAACAGGCTTCCTGCGCGCGCTTCCTCAGGATCGCATGACGGAGGTCGTAGTCCATGGCGCCGATCTCGGCGACCAGGCCGCCGCCAAGCCGCGAGCGCATGCGCATGTCGAGCTTATCGAGCTGGGTTGGGGCTCTGTCGGCGGCCACCACCACCTGCCGTCCGCCGTCGATCAGGGAGTTCAGCGTGTGGCAGAATTCTTGCTGGATTGTCGGGCCTTGCAGGAACTCCATGTCGTCGATCAAGAGAATGTCGATCTTGCGGAGCTTCTCCTTGAAGGCGAGCGCGTCGCGTGCGCGCAAAGCCTGCACGAAGCCAGACATGAAGCGCTCGGCGGTCAGATAGAGCACCTGGGCCTCCGGCTTGCGCTGCTTCACATCCCACGAGATGGCGTGCAGCAGGTGGGTCTTACCTAGCCCAACATTGCCGTGCACGAACAAGGGATTGAACAAAGGCTGTGGCGTCGAGAACGCGCCCGCCACCTCCTGCGCCGCGGCGTAAGCGAGGCGGTTAGAGGCGCCGACCACAAAGCTTGTGAAGGAGAGCCGCGGGTCTAGCGGCGAGCCTTCGAACCCCCCGTAGCCCGTGCGCAACGGCAGCGGAAGGGGAGGAGCCTCGGCGACGACAGGCGCAAGCGGCAATCGCTGACGCAGTGGCTCCTTCGGCACGTCGTTACTGAAATGCGGTTGCCTGACCTTGAATTCGACCCGCTCGACCGTCGGCCATTCGGCGCGCGACAGCCTCAGCACGAAGTCGTAGTAATGCGAGCGGAGCCAGTTCCTGAGGAAGCGAGTGGCCACCGTGAGGTGCACGACCTCGTCGTCCACCTCCTCGACCTCGACCCCCCTAAACCAACTGGCGAAGACGTCTTCTCCCAGCTCAGCGCGTAGCCGGCTCTTGACCCTCGCCCAAGCATCGCTTGGTGCGCACTGCTCTTGCTGTGCCACGGTTCTTGCTCTTTCCCATTCTTTTTGTTCGCGCCGCTACGCACCGCACGCATGACACAAGAGCAGTCAACAGGATCGACGCGGACAGGCATGACTCGTTCCCACGGCTTGGTCCTTTCCCTAGCTCTGCTGCCAGGGCAGGCCGGCCGCCTTCCAACCACCAACGGAACCGCGATGCCTCTCGTCGTCAAGCGGTCCTTCGAAACCGCCACCGACATTATGGCAGGCGCGATACCCCGCCGCCGCCATCGCCTTGGCCGCAGCCAGGCTCCGGCTTCCCGAACGGCAAATGAAGTAGAGGTCGTCGTCAGGCCCGACGCTAAGCGCCTTCAATTCTCCAGCGAGGCGCTCGGCAAAGCGAGGGTCCACGGCCTGGTCGGGAAAGGTCTGCCACTCAACGAGCACAGGCCGTTTGCCGACCGACGCGAGGTCCGGGATGCCCACATAGGTCCACTCAGCACGCGTGCGCACATCGACCAGCTGCGAGCGAGGAGTTGATGCGAGGGTCTTCCAGGCCGTCTCGACATCAACATCATCGACCGCCTTTTGGCCGGTCTGTGCGCTCAAGGAGACCTCCTCCCTTCAAGACAACAGTACGACGTAAGAACAAATCTGGGGCTGACCACAATATGTGGTGGCTACGCTCCGAATTCCACTATGAGCACCCACAAGTTACGCATAAGCGGTCCACAAGATTTCCACCTTCCTTGCAACGAAGACACAGAAAACCTTTCCCGGTAACGACCAGGTTCAATGGACTCGATTGTGAAGGAGGGGAAAGCCCCGTTCGGATAATTGGACTATACACACGGGGCCCACGCTGATCAAGCTTGGGAACTATGACAGTTTCCCCAGAATACCCAGCAAACGGAACAATCGGGCGCGTTCCGCAAGCTCCTGTCCGGTAAGCCTGATTCGTTCGCAAAGCCCCACTCTTCGGCATGCCGGCAGGTGTTTTGCCGTCATGAGTCCTACACGAATTTTTTTTGTGACAGTTACGCCTAATGGGGGACTCACGTGCGACGTGCGTTCCGCCCGGGGTCAAGCGGTTGAAATGTTCGTCGAATTGACATGATGTGACGCGCGCATTTCCGCGCGCGTTTTGTTGCTGGAGCGCAACAGATTCGCTTTTTTTGTTGTTAGGGGGTGCCCATGGCGCCAACGCGCTTCGCAAGGCGCGAGACTTTGCGCGATGCGGATTTGCGATGGACCATGCCTTTCTGCGCAGTACGAGCGATGACCGGCTCGGCTTCCTTCAACGCCGCGCGAGCGGCCTCCTTGTTGCCGGAAGCGATCGCCTCCTCCACTTTGCGTACCGAGCTTCGCATGCGGCTTCGCCGCGTTTTGTTGGCGGCGGTGCGGCGGACGGTTTGGCGAGCGGCTTTCTTTGCCGATTTCGTGTTGGCCATGATGTGATCCTTGGACAGCGCCTTTACGCTCGCGGAGCGAGCAGCGTAGCGCGGAAAATTGAGTGGTGCTCTATAGCGAGCGCCCCTAGGGGCGTCAACCGCGCCAATGAGTCTGACTTGCGCGGCTGCAATTGACAAGCAGGGAATGTCGGTGGCTCTTGTGGCCGGGCCTTCAAGCCGAGGGTAAAGAACCGATCCGATGCGTATTCTAGTTACCGGCGCCGCCGGCTTTATTGGGTATCATACGGCGGCCCGCCTGCTTGATCGCGGGCACGACGTGGTCGGCCTCGACAACCTCAACCCTTATTATGATGTGTCTCTGAAAGAGGCCCGGCTTGCCCGGCTCAAAGAGCGGGAGCGATTCCGGTTTATAAAGGCGGACCTCGGCGACCGCACCACCATCGAGGCGGCCTTCGCCGAAGAGAAGCCGGAGAGGGTCATCCACCTCGCTGCACAAGCCGGCGTCCGCTATTCGCTGGACCATCCGCACGCTTATGTCGGCTCGAATGTTGCGGGCTTCTTGCACGTGCTCGAAGGCTGCCGGCATCATGGCGTCGAGCACCTCGTTTACGCCTCATCGAGCTCAGTCTACGGAGCAAATCGAAAGCTGCCTTTCGATGTGAAGGACACTGTGGACCATCCCGTTAGCCTTTATGGCGCCACCAAGAAGGCGAACGAGCTGATGGCCCATTCCTATGCGCATCTGTTCGCGCTACCGGTAAGCGGGCTCAGATTCTTCACGGTGTACGGTCCGTGGGGGCGGCCTGACATGTCGCTCTTCGTCTTCACCCGCAAGATTCTCGCAGGCGAGCCCATCCAAGTGTTCAATTTCGGCCACCACGCTCGCGATTTCACCTATATCGACGACGCGGTTGAGGGCGTGTTGCGCGTTCTCGATGTGGTCGCGACGCCCGATCCCAATTGGCGCTCCGAGGCGCCGGATCCCGCGACCTCTTCGGCGCC
>DASSLP010000107.1:0-2404 GCA_035689365.1 Methyloceanibacter sp. | reverse complement strand
ATGTCATTGAAATTGAAAGCTCTGCTGAGTGGGATCCGATGTTAGCGAGCGGCGCGACGCTCTCTGCTCGCGATAGGCGGCCAGGTCCTCCGCCTTGATTACCCACGGCGCGCCCCTGCAAAGCTGGCTCCCTTTGATGATACCGTACCGGACCATTCTCAGCGCCGTCATGACGCTCACATCTATGCTTTGCGCGACGGCTTCAAGCGTCATCTCTCCCCGCTCGACCCATTCACCTTCGCGATAGACGGCAATACCATGGTGACTGCGAAACGAGCAGACCCGTGTTTTAGTCCAGCCATTGCCGCGCCCGGTCGGCTTGCCGGCGCGATTGAGAAGCCGCGCGATTTGCTGGTCGGGCATCAGGCGCGCCAACTCGCGGATCAGCGATAACGTATCCTCGGGCACCGTCCAACGGTGCTTGCCGACCCCATTCATCTTCAGTTGCAGCGCGGTGTGGTCTCCGCCCTGCCAATGCAGGACCATCTGGATGAAGCCGCCTTCGATGCGCACTATGATCTCGTGCAATGCGGTGCGCAGGATCCTCTTGCGGGTTTCCGCCGTCGCGGCCGGGTGCGACCAAGCGAGCTCCAGATCGGCCCCGAGTTGCATCAGGTGCCGCCGCTCTTTCTCCCCCAAAGGTGCCGGCCTTTTCGCCTCGAGATCGGCAATCTCGCCCTCGAGCCGATGCACGATCTGCAACGCCTCATTCCAGCGGCGCTCGAGCTCGCTAGCCACAAGACGATTGTCGGGATCAACAGCATCATATTGCCGCCTGGCATATGCCGCCGAGAACCGCGCCTCCTGCAACGCCAGCTCGAGTTGCCTTCGTGCGGCTGATATCTCGCTCGTCTGAGTCGCCAGCGCCTTGACCGCGGCATGGATGCCGAGCGGCTTCAATACCCGCAGCACTTCCGTGCCGACGGCATTATCGGCGCGTAGGCCGCCGAATGAGATGCACCGCGCAGTGCCGTGATTCACGAGAGCGCCCTGGCAGTAATAGCGCCCCGCCTTACCACCATAGCCGACATACATTTTGCGACCGCAATGACCACAGCGTAGAAGCCCCGCCAAGAGCAGTTCTCCGCGCCGTACAGCTCCGGTGACCGCGGAGCCTTTGCCGGTCGCATTGTTGGCAATCACACGCTGGTTCCTCTCGAACTCGCTCCAGGTGATATAACCTTCGTGCTGATCCTTGAGCAGCACATCCCATTCCGACTGCGGGCGCCGCAAACCGCGCTTGACGCGCTTGCGGCCGTCCTCGACGCTCACCTTGCTTATCGTGCGGCCAAAAGCGTAGGCACCGGCATAGACGGGATTTGTCAGGATGTTGTGGACCGTGTTGTAGAGCGGCAGCCTCCACACAATGCTGCGCCCCTCCGCCGCCCTGTGGGATGCGACCGGCAACGCAATGCCCTCGTCTCGCAGCCACACGTGCACCTGACGAACGCTCTGGAGTTCGGCAAACTTGGCGAAGACCAGGCTCAGGGCTTCCTGCACGCGCTGGTCCGGGTCCTTCTCGATCCGGTCGCGCCCAGCCCTCACATAGCCTGCCGCGACACTGAGAAACAAGGCACCGCGGCGCGCTTTCTGCTTCAGCGCTTCCTGCGAGCGCTGACGAAAGAGCGCCAGCTCCAGCTCGCTCATGGTGCCCTTCATGCCGAGCAATAGGCGATCATTGGGATGCCGCGGATCATAGATTCCGTCCTCGTCTACGATGACGGTCCCGACAAGTCCACAGAACTCAATCAGCGTGTGCCAGTCGCGGCCGTTTCGGGCCAGTCGCGATGCTTCGATCGCGAATACGGCACCGACGCGGCCTTCGCAGATCGCTGCCAGCAGGCGCTCAAAGCCCGGCCGATTGATGCCCCCGCCCGAGCGGCCAAGATCATCATCGATGATTTCAACCGTAGTCCAGCCGAGCTGCCGGGCGCGATCGGCGAGCCCGTACTGACGGCGACGGCTCTCCGGATTGTGCAGGAGCTGATCGGCCGTCGACTGGCGGATGTAGACAAACGCGCCGCGGCCCAGATCGTCAGCCGTCATCTTGGTCATCGCCGACCTCCCTGACCGCCAGCGCCACCGCGATCTCGAGCAGCAGGGCCTCTACGAGTCTTGCCAGTTGTTCCTTCTGTAACGGGGACGGCGAGGCGCGCGGCTCCTCCTGCTCGAACAGGTCCGGCTGAATGCTTGCGCTTTTGTGCTTCATTCTTCGCTTTCTCCCTCCTTGAGGCGGATTGGAGGAAGCCTAGGAGCGCGCCGATCTCGGCGCGCACAGACCGCAGGACGTCAAGCGAAAGCCGCGGTTCGGTCCGAAGCTCATGATGCGCCGCCGATTCGTGCGTCATCCACGCGGGTATGCAGGCGACCGACCCGTCGGGCTGCGGGATTACGACCACCTCGA
>DASSLP010000106.1:0-5860 GCA_035689365.1 Methyloceanibacter sp. | reverse complement strand
ACCGGAGCCTTGCCGCCGAGCTCGAGATGCGTGCGCTTCCGCATGACGGACGCGGCCTGTAGCACTCTCTTGCCGGTGTCGATGCTGCCGGTGAGCGAGACCAAGGCGACCTTAGGGTGATTGATCAGGGCTTGGCCAGTGGTCGAGCCGCGGCCGGTGACCACATTCACCACGCCTTCGGGGAAGGTGTCGGCGATGATCTTGGCGAGCTTCAGTGTCGTCAGCGGTGTTTGCTCCGACGGCTTGATGACAATGGTGTTGCCGCCGGCCAAGGCAGGCGCAAGCTTCCACGCCGCCATCATGAGGGGATAGTTCCACGGCGCGATCGAGCCCACCACGCCGATCGGGTCGCGCCGGATCATGGAGGTATGGCCAGCCATGTACTCTCCCGCGACGCTCCCGTGCATGTTGCGCGCGGCGCCGGCAAAGAATCGGAAGCAGTCGGAGATCGCCGGCATCTCGTCTTGCAACACGCGGATGCGGGGTTTGCCGCAGTTCAGCGCTTCGAGCGTGGCGAACGCCTCGGCATCCCGGTCGACGGCATCGGCGAGCTTCAACAGGAGGGCGGACCGTTCGGCAGGGGTCGTGCGCGACCAGGACTGAAACGCCTTCGTAGCAGCGTTCACCGCAGCGTCGACCTGCGCGGGAGACGCATCGGGGAGCTTGAGGATCGTCTCCTCGGTCTTAGGATTGACCACGTTCTCGGGCTCTTCGGTGCCATCGACGAACCTAGAGCCAATCAACATTTGAGTGTCGAGCATGGATGTCCTCCACTTGCGGCATGGTCGCCGGCTATTTCGATGATCCGCCGACATGCTCGCCCTCGCGCGTCAGATAATAGGCGGCGAGGATCGGCAAAAGCGTAACAACAATGACGAAGACCGCGACAACATTGGTTACCGGACGCTGGCGCGGCCTGATCAGTTCGGACAACATCCATATGGGCAATGTCGACTGCTGACCAGCGGTGAAGGTGGTCACAATGACCTCGTCGAAGGACAGCGCGAAAGCGAGCATGCCGCCGGCAAGCAGGGCGGTACCGATTTGCGGCAGGATCACGTACCGGAAGGTCTCGAAAGCATTGGCCCCGAGATCCATGGATGCTTCGATGAGGTTGCCCGAGAGCCTGCGGAAGCGGGCAATGGCGTTGTTGTAGACCACCACGATGCAGAATGTGGCGTGGCCAAGGACGATGGTCCAGATCGAGAAATCGATGCCCATGATGTCGAAAGCCGAGCGCAGCGATATGCCGGTGATGATGCCGGGAAGCGCGATAGGCAGGACAAACAGCAGCGAGATCGTCTCGCGGCCGAAGAACTTGGCGCGCGACAAACCCGCGGCAGCGAGCGTTCCGAAAATGAGCGCCAGCACCGTCGCAATCGCGGCGACCTCAAGCGAAAGGTAGAGCGGCGGCCAGATATCCGGGCGATACGACCAGGCGATCTCGAACCATCTCGTGGTGTAGCCGGGCGGGGGGAACTGGAAGCTCTTCTCCTCGGTGGTGAAGGCATACAGCACGATCAGCGCAAGCGGCAGATGCAGGAACAAGAGCCCGACTATCGCGGCGATGCGCAGGCCGACTGGCTTGGCGCGGTTCGGATCAGAGGACATCGAACGCTCCCATGCGCTTGGCCACCCACAGATAGATGCCCATGATCACCATGGGGACGACGGTGAAAGCGGCTGCTAGCGGCACATTGCCGGCGGTCCCCTGCAACGTGTAGACAGCTTGCCCGATCATGAGGCGCGAGTTGCCGACAATGGTCGGCACGATGTAATCGCCGAGCGTGAGGGAGAAGGTGAAGATGGAGCCCGCGATGATGCCGGGCAGCGCCAGCGGAAAGATCACCGTCCAGAATGTCTGGCGCGGCTCGGCACCGAGATCGGCTGAGGCCTCGATATAGTTGATAGGGACCCGCTCGAGCGCCGCCTGGGTCGGCAGGATCATGTAAGGAATCCAGACATAGACGAAGACCAGGAAGGTGCCGATATAGCTGAACGACAGCGACGGTCCGCCGACCAGGGGCAGCGCCAGAATTCCATCGAGCAGCCACGAAAGGTGCAGGCCTTTCGCGAGCCAGGTCACAATGCCTTCCTTGGCCAAGATGAGCTTCCAGGCGTAGATCTTGACGAGATAGCTCGACCAGAGCGGCATCATCACTGCGAGATAGAACAGCGCCTTCGCCCAGCCGCGCGCGTACCGTGCCGCGTAATAGGCGATGGGAAAGGCGATCACGGCGCAGGCGAGCGTGACGGACGCCGACATCAGCACCGTGCGCAGGATGATCTGGAGGTTTGCCGTCTCAAGCAGCTGTGCATAGGTCGAGAGCGTGAACTCGTGGACGATCAGCCCGGAGTAATCGTCGAGCGAGTAGAAGCTTTGCAGCAGAAGCGCAAACAGCGAGCCGACATAGACGACGCCGATCCAAAGCAAAGGCGGCAGGAGGAGAAGGAGGGTGAGCAGCTTAGGGTACGCGAAGAAGAAGTCGGAGACCTTGTCGAGAATCCCGCCTCGACCTTCCGTCGTTACCGCCCGATCTTCTTGGTCGGCTGTCACCGCGTGGGTCATGCGCCGTCCTCCATGGTCACCATGGCCGACTTCGGCCAAATCAGCCTGACCTTGTCTCCCTCCTTGAACTCTGCTCCCGCAGGAACTTCGGCAACGATGCGCCGCTCGCCGGTCTGTACGCTGTACCGCGTCACCGCGCCTTGATAGCTGATCAGCTTGACCTCGCCGTCGGCATGGCACTGCCCTTTGGGCACCGCCGTCCCCGGCGCCGCAACTGCAATCCTCTCCGGACGCAAGCTCGTCCATTTGGCGGTGCAGCCATGGGCCGAGGCAAAATCGGGAGGGAGCACGTTCGACGAGCCGACAAAGTCGGCCACGAAGCGCGATTGCGGCCGCTCGTAGATATGAGTTGGCGAGTCGACCTGGATGATCTTGCCTTCGTTGAACACGGCGACCCGGTCGGCCATCGACAGCGCTTCACCCTGGTCGTGAGTGACGAACACGAAAGTGATGCCGAGATGCTTCTGCAGCGCCTTCAGCTCCTCCTGCATCTGCTCTCTCAGCTTGAGGTCGAGCGCGCCCAGCGGCTCGTCGAGGAGCAGCACCTTTGGTCCGTTGACGAGCGCGCGTGCCAGAGCCACGCGCTGGCGCTGGCCGCCAGAAAGCTGCGACGGAAGGCGCTGCTCATAGCCGGACAGCTTGACCATGGCGAGCGCCTTTCTCGCCTTAGCCTCGCGCTCAGCCTTGGGAACGCCCTTGATCCTGAGGCCGTAGGCCACATTCTCCCCGACCGTCATGTGCGGGAACAGCGCGTAGTCCTGGAACACGGTGTTGACGTTGCGCTTGTAGGGCGGCACGCCTACGGCGGTCTCGCCGAAGATTTCGAGGTGGCCCGCGCTCGGCTGCTCGAAGCCGGCAATGAGCCGCAAGCAGGTTGTCTTGCCTGAGCCGGATGGACCGAGCATGGCGAAGAATTCGCCCTGCGCGATATCGAGCGTGACACCATCCACGGCCCTGACCGGACCGAAATGGCGGCAAACGTTCACGAATCTAACGGCAGGCGACATGGGCTCTCGCCGTCGCGGGGAGTGGCCCGGCCATATTGAGCCGGGCCGGTCTATGTTGGAAGCGTTACTTCCCGAGGATTGCGATGTAGTCCTTTGCCCATTGCGAATAGGGAACGCACGCACCCTCTTTCTCGCATTTGGCGGTCGGCGTGCGCCAGAACCAGATCTTGTCGAAATTCTCGAAGCCGTTGGTGGCGCAACCGGTATCGGTCAGAAGCTCGTTGCCTTTGCACGCGGCCGGCACCGCAGGCACAGACCCGAACCATGACGCAAGGTCACCCTGCAACTTGGGGCTGAGCGAATGCTCGAGCCACTTATAGGCACAATTGGGATGCTTGGCATCCGCATGCATCATGCTCGTGTCGGCCCACCCCGTTGCCCCTTCCTCGGGAATGGTCGAGGCGACGGGTTTCTTGTCGGCTACGAGAAGATTGACCTGATACGGCCACGACGATGAGGCCACCACGCCTTCGTTCTTGAAGTCGTCGACCTGCACCATGGCGTCGTGCCAATAGCGGCCAACGAGCACCCTCTGGGCCTGTAGCAAGGCAATGGCTGCTTTGTACTGGTCAGGGGTTAGCTCGTACGGATTCTTGATCCCGAGCTCCGGTTTCTTCTTGCTGAGATAGAGGGCTGCATCGGCGATGTAGATCGCGCCGTCATAGGCCTGCACCCGTCCCTTGTTGCTCTTGCCGTCAGGCAGCGTCTGCTCCTCGAACACTACCGACCAGCTCTTCGGCGCCTCTTTGAAGACGCCCGTATTGTAGGCGAGCACGTTGGGTCCCCATTGGTAGGGAACACCATAATGGACCCCATCGACGGTGTGCCATGGCGCGTTCTGCAGCCGCTCGTCGACGGTCTTCCAGCTCGGGATCAAGTCGATATTGATTGGCTGCACCTTCTTGCCGGCAACCAGCCGTAGCGAAGCGTCGCCAGATGCCGTGACGAGATCGAAACCGCCTTGGTTCATCAATGTCACCATCTCGTCCGAGGTGGCAGCCGTCTTCACATTGACCTTGCAGCCGGTGTCCTTCTCGAACTGCGTGACCCAGTCATAGTTCTTGTCGGTCTCGCCTCGCTCGATGTAACCGGGCCAGGCGACGATATCGACCTCGCCTTCACCCTCGCCGACCGACTTCGGCAGTTCGGCGAGAGCGGCCCCGCCGACTGCAAGAAAGGCGATAGCAGCAACTGAGACGCTTAGTGTGGGCTTCATTTCGACTATCTCCTCAAACGAACGACGACTGTTCCCTCGAACGGGGCGCGAGCGATCGCAAATTTTCCGGATTACGGGTTTCGACAGGACGCCCAACCCCACGATAAACCACAAAGAATGTTATTCCACCGCAAAGGGGAGCGCCACAGGAAAGCACGCCTTGGCACCTGCTCAAGCGGGCATCGGCCGAGCCTTTAGTGATCAGCGCGGCGGAAGCACGGTTACCGCTTTGGACTCCCCCGTTCATGAAGCCAAGGAAAGTCGGTGCTCTTATGCTCTCCGACAAATTGCAGCTGGCCAAGAAGCGCTGGTTCCGCGGCCGCGTCGTGTATTGTCCGGTCTTGGCGCTGGCATAGCTGCCAAGCGTGAAGGGATAGACGCTCCAGAACCAGGAGGTGCCGGCATTCGGGTCGAGGCTTTCGGCCATCTTCGGTGACTGGGGAGGTGCGCGAAAGGCGTCGAGATGGACTTCGCATCGCTAATACCAGGTTTGGAACCCAAATAGTCGCTGATGATACCGGCCTCGCCTGGCTGGACGCGGCTTGTATCCCACAGCGTCTGAAAGCCGAGATCGGAAAATAGAACGTGCCGTTCGACGGGGCGGGAAGGCCCGAATCGGGACTCCTCCACACGCGCGACGTCGCGCCATTCATGACTTTCGCATTTACGCCGTAGCCGAGCTCGCGGATGCATTTCAGCTTGTCCGCCCCGAGCTTCAAACCCTCGAGACTGCTGACCTGCCGCAGCTTGGTGAATGGCAACGCCAGGATCACGACATCGAAATTTTGAGTCCGCGCGCTCCCGGAGCATCAAAGCCAAGGACGATTTTGCCGTCCTTAGGAGCGTCGTCAGGGCAAAGCCCTGCTCCATGTCGATGAATCGCATTCACGAGCGCCGTGATCAGCGCCGACGAACCGCCCTTGATGCGGTAGATCTCGTCGCTCTCGCCGAACATCGAAAATGGCTTGCTGAGATCGGTGGTGATGAAATCCACCAGATTGAGGCTGGACTGGTCCTTGGTCTCGAGCGAGTACTAGATGTTGTAAGCCACATCGAGCAGATCGATCA
>DASSLP010000105.1:0-4654 GCA_035689365.1 Methyloceanibacter sp. | reverse complement strand
TCGTGCATCTACGGTATCGGCTCGGTCGAGACCTATACCGCCATGACCTTCAGTCTGAAGCGCGGCGACAGGATCGAGCAGCGCCAACTGATGGCCGATCTCGTGGCGCTCCAATATCGGCGCAACGACGCGAATTTCGTGCGCGGCTCGTTCCGCGTGCGCGGCGACACGATCGAGCTGTGGCCCGCTCACTTGGAGGATCGCGCCTGGCGCATTTCCCTTTTCGGCGACACCATTGAGAGCCTGACCGAGTTTGACCCGCTGACCGGCGCCAAGACCGACGAGTTCAGCACGGTCAAGGTCTATGCCAACTCGCACTATGTGACGCCGAAGCCGACGCTGAAGCAGGCTATCCGCGGCATCAAGGAGGAGCTGAAGGCAAGGCTCAACGAGCTGCACGGGGCAGGGCGTCTGCTCGAAGCGCAAAGACTTGAGCAACGCACTTTATTCGATCTCGAGATGATTGAGGCGACCGGCTCTTGTGCCGGCATCGAGAACTACTCGCGCTATCTCACCGGGCGCAAAGCAGGCGAGCCGCCGCCGACGTTGTTCGAGTACCTTCCTGACAATGCCCTAGTCTTTGTAGACGAGAGCCATGTCACCATCCCACAGATTGGCGGCATGTTCCGCGGCGACTACCGTCGCAAATCGACGCTCGCCGAGTATGGCTTCCGGCTGCCCTCCTGCATGGACAATCGCCCGCTACGCTTCGAGGAGTGGGACGCCATGCGGCCGCAATCGATCTATGTGTCGGCAACGCCAGCGTCTTGGGAACTCGAGCAGACCGGTGGTGTATTTGCCGAGCAGGTGATCCGCCCAACCGGCCTTGTCGATCCGCCGGTCCTTATGCGCCCGGCCTCGACGCAAGTGGACGACCTGATCGACGAGACGCGCAAAGTCGTGGCGCAAGGCTACCGCGTGCTGGTCACCACGCTCACCAAGCGCATGGCGGAGGATCTGACCGAATATATGCACGAGCAGGGCATCAGGGTGCGCTACATGCATTCCGACGTGGAGACGCTCGAGCGCATCGAGATCATCCGCGACTTGCGGCTCGGCGCCTTCGACGTGCTGGTCGGCATCAACCTGCTGCGCGAGGGCCTCGACATCCCGGAATGCGCGCTGGTCGCCATTCTCGATGCCGACAAGGAAGGCTTCCTTCGCTCGGAGACCTCTCTGATCCAGACCATCGGCCGCGCCGCACGTAACGTCGATGGCCGCGTGATCCTTTATGCCGACGGCTTGACTGGCTCGATGGAACGCGCCATTGCCGAGACCAATCGCCGCCGCGAGAAGCAGCTGGCGTGGAACGAGGCGAACGGCATCACGCCGGAAAGCGTGAAGAAGAATATCGGCGACATTCTCGCCAGCATTTACGAGCGCGACCATGTGCTGGTCGATGCCGGCTCTGGCTTCGGCGAAGAAGAGCAGGCACTGATCGGGCACAATCTCGAAGCGGTCATCGCCGATATGGAGAAGCGTATGCGCGCCGCCGCGGCCGATCTCGAATTCGAAGAGGCTGCGCGGCTGCGGGACGAGATCAAACGCTTGCGGCAGATGGAGCTCGCCGTTGCCAGCGATCCGCTGGCTCGTCAGTCAGAGCTCGAGCGCGCGGCTACCGAAATGGATGAGCCGAAGCTTCCGTTGGCAAACGCGCAAAATGCGCTCATGCGCCCGCACAAACCTTCGCTTGACGAGATGGGACCTCATAATCGCGAGATCCCGCTCGCCGCGTTGAAGAAGGGTCGCGGCCGCTCAAAAGCCGGCAAGCCCGGCACCCGCGCCTATAAAGGCAAGAGCCGATAGCGCGTCAGGCGGCGCCCTGCTGCCGCTCTCGTGCCGCACTTTGGATGAACGCTGGCCAGAACTTGCGCAAGTCTTGCGGAAGAATGGCTGCGAGCTTGACCGCCGCGCCGCGATCGATGTGTTTCGAGAGCACGTCCAACACGGCGACGGCGCCTTGCTCAATCTCGCCAGGCCCGGCGGCCCGTGGCAGCTCGCGGGCGATATGGGCGAGGAACGCGTTCTCGTGGCGCTCCTTAGTTGGCTTGCCGGTCGGATCCCAGCCTTCATAGAAGAGGCCGCGCAGCAGCATCGGCAGCTGGGCGCCAAGATGGGCGGCGTTCTCCGGCCCAACGCGGTCGCGGAGCGCATGCAGCACAGCCCGCATGGTCGAGTAGGCGTGGTGGCGGTCGTAAGTGTTCAGCCGCTCCATCACGTCCTTGAGCCAGAGATTGGACTCCTGCACGGTCTTGTCGAAGGTATCGAGGCCTGTGGTCATGGGGTCGCCTCTCCTTGCTTTTTGGGAATCCAATCAACGCGTGAGGCGCGGTTCGGGATGCACCCGAATTCGACTATTGGCGCCTCGCCCGGCGCGCCGGTTTGGCCTCGCTCAGCGGCTTGGCCTTCTCGCGGACCACCTCGGTGGCGGGCTTGTCGGTGCGCAAGCCGAGGAACACCGGGTGGCGCATCTCTCCCGCCGAAGTCCATTCGGTGAATTTTACCTCGGCGACAAGCTTCGGCCTGACCCATGTGGTGTTCGCTGCATCGGGGACCTTTTCGGGGACCGGTTTCACGTCGGTTATCAGCGGGACAAGCTTCTCGTGAACGGAGCGCAACGTCTGGGCGTTGAAGCCGGTCCCTGCCCTCCCCGCATATTTCCAGCCCTTGCCTTCACGCACCGCGAGTACGAGCGCGCCGAAATATTTGCGGCTGCGGCGCGGCGCGGTGAAGCCGACGATCACCACCTCCTGCTCCTGGCTCGCTTTGACCTTCAGCCATTCGCGGGTGCGGACACCGGAGTGGTATTGGCTGCTCGCGAGCTTGGCCATGACGCCTTCCTCGTTGGCGCGCTTGGCGCGGTTGAAGGCCTTGATGCCTTCGCCGACGGCATGCTCGCTGTAAAGCAGAAGCCGGCTCTTCGGCAGAATCTTCTCGAGCACCGCCTTGCGCTCGAGCAGGGTCTTGCCGCGCAGATCCTTCCTGTCGAGATAAAGGAGATCGAATACGCAATAGAGCAGACGTGCGGGCTCGCGCTCGGCATTCTGCAAGAGCTGGAAGCGAGACCGCCCATGCTCGTCGAGGGCCACGAGCTCGCCGTCGAGTACGGCCTCGTCCTTGATCTTGGCGAGGGCCTGGCAGACCGAGGGATATTTCCGCGAGATGTCGTTGAGGTTACGGGAATAGAGCGACGCGTGGCCCGGCCTCGCCACGGCGATGGCGCGGAAGCCGTCCCACTTGGTCTCGAATACCCAGTCAGGATCGTCGAACGGCTTGTCGGTCAGGGTGGCAAGCATCGGGCGAAGATCGAATTGCATCGGGATCACCGTGAGCCGGTCGCATCAAGCCAAGCGGCTGCCACAAATACTAAGCGCGGAGAGGCTGTTCCAAAATGGTTCGCGTCTTAACCCTTTACTAAGCGGATCACGATGAGATGCGCCAAGTATCGCGTGCCCCACCGAGTGATAGTGCCAGTCGAGGAATGAAGTCATGCGCACCATCTTTGCTATCGCCGCCATCGCCGCGTCTTTGGCTTTAGGCGGTTGCTTTCATCACACCCAAGAGGCTTTGGTCACGGATCTGCCGCCCCCACCCGTGTCCATCAAATAAATCGAATGCCCGTAGCGGCGCGGGACTTCAACCCGCGATCAGCTCCCGGTGCCAAGCCCGTTCCGATGTGTGGCAGTTCAGTCACGCGTAGAAGAGCCCGGCCACGCGAAGCCGGGCCTTTTTGCATCGTTTCCGAAAAATCAATTTCTGAGCCGGAACGTCAATCATGCCTCGGCGTTGTCGCGACAGGTGAGGCTGAGATGACGTTGCATGATTCAGAAATAGGGCGCGAGAAGCTTCGGCTTCCGGCTTCCAGTTGGTGGATCCCCTCGATCACCCTTCTGGTCGCGGCGTTGGCCCTCGTAACCGCGCTGGGCGTTTAGACCTAAGGCAAATCGGGACTTCGGGCCTACGCTGTGCGGCGGCCTGGGGCGCGTCAGCGGCCGGCGCGGAGATGCTCCAACAGCTCCTGGCTCGGATATCCGTCCGCCGGAAGGCCAAACTTGATCTGCATGGCGCGAATCGCATCGCGGCTCTGCGCGCCGATCACGCCGTCGATCTTGCCCACGTCGAAACCGCGCCTGGCGAGAAGCTGCTGCACCTCCTTGGCGTCGGCCAGGCTAAGCGGATCGAGCTGCCCGTTGCCGCGGCTGAGCTGAGGCGCGCCGGCAAGACGCGTGGCGTAGTATCCGGCCGTCGTCGAATAGACCAGCGACTGGTTCCACTGCAGATAGACGTCGAAATTTGGGTAGGCGAGGAAGGCAGGTCCGTTGCGCCCCATGGGCAGCAACAACCCGGCCGGCATGTTGTCAGCGGGAACCGGTTTCCCGTTGCGATAGGTCACGCCGTGCTGCGCCCAGAACGAGCGCGGCTTCTTGATGGTAACGTCGGCCTGATCCCAGGGAAGGTTGGCCGGCACCACCACTTCTTCTAGCCAAGGCTGGCCAGGTTTCCAGCCGAGCCCGTCAAGATAGTTCGCCGCTGAGGCTAACGCGTCAGGCGTGTTGCTGATCAGATTGCGCCTGCCGTCGCCGTCGAAGTCGACGGCATATTTGTAATAGACGCTCGGCACGAACTGGAACTGACCGACCTCTCCCGCCCAAGG
>DASSLP010000104.1:0-5491 GCA_035689365.1 Methyloceanibacter sp. | reverse complement strand
TCGGCAATCTGCCCGCGCCAGTCGAGCATCAGCGCGTCGTTATACCCCGCGCGCTCGGCCCTGTGCTTCTCGATGGTGCAAATCATGTAGAGCCCGGTCGCCTTGCTCTTGGTCGGCGCGGTGCGCGGGTCCGGCCGGCGGAACTCGGCGATTTTCAGCCTGAGCCCCTTCGCGCGCGCGGCCGGATCGAAATACGAACCCCAATCCCACGCGGCGATGGCGACATTGGTCTTGGTCTGTTGTGCCGCGACTCCCATCTGCTCGCTGCCGCGCCAGGCGATCGGGCGGACATAAGAGTCCGCGAGCTTGTTCGCGCGCAACACCTCGCGCGCCGCCTTGTCGAGCTCGGCGACCGAATAGGGAATCTCGAAGTCGAGGATCTTGGCGGAGTCATGCAGGCGCTGATTGTGCTCGGTCAGCTTGAAGATCTGGCCATCATAGGCGCGCATCCCCTCGAACACGGCGCTCGCATAATGCAACCCGTGGGTCAGCACATGCACCCGCGCGTCGCCCCACGGAACGAGCTGGCCATTCAGCCAGATGAAGCCCTCGCGCTGGTCGTAGGGGACGATGGCCATTCAACATTCCTCCCGTGAGCATCACCGGCCTTCTTGTCCGAGCCGGCGCCGGTCACGAAACGCCTCTCTTAGCACCTTGAACGGCGATTGCGCGAGCAGGCGGCGAGGCGTATCAAGAACCGAAATAAGTCAATATGGCTGACATAACGGGCCGCGAAAACTAAGTCAACATGACTGACCTAAATGAACCGCTAATCCAAGGTGAGAAGGCACCGGACGCGAAGCGCCGCGGCGAAGGTGTGCCTGGCCGCAAGCGCGCGAATTTGCCGGAGGCCAAGCTGCTCGAATTCGCAGAGCTGCTCTTTTTTGCCTATCGCGATTTCACCGGAGACCCCGACGCGATCTTGAAGCATTTCGGCTTCGGCCGCGCACATCACCGCGTGCTGCATTTCGTCAACCGCCATTCGGGACTAAGGGTCGCGGATCTGCTCGAGATTCTGACCATCACCAAGCAGAGCCTGTCGCGGGTGCTCAAGCAGTTGATCGACAAGGGCTATATCGTGCAGCAGGCGGGTTCTTCCGACCGCCGCGAGCGACTGTTGTTCCCCACCGATAAGGGGCGCGCGCTTGCCGAGCGCCTTGCCGCGCCGCAGCTCGTGCGCCTCAGCGAGGCTCTGAGGGCCGCAGGCCCGGGCGCGGAGACCACGGTGCGCCGCTTCCTCGAAGCCATGGTCAATGCCGAAGAACGGCCAAAAGTCTCCTCCATCATGTCTGCCTCGCCGGTTCCGCTCAAGGAGGGCGGCAAGGGGGAAGACGAGTGACCATGCCGACGGCCATCAAGGCTCATCGCGGCAGCGCGCCGGACGACAATGCGCCGCATATCCTGATCGTCGATGACGACAGCCGCATCCGCGATCTGCTCGCCCGCTATCTCAATGAGCATGGCTTCCGCGTGTCGACCGCGGTCGATGCGGCGAGCGCGCGCGCCTGCATGCGCAGCCTCACCTTCGACCTTCTCATCCTCGACGTGATGATGCCGCAGGAGTCCGGCATCGATTTCGCCCGCTCGCTGCGCAGCTCCTCGCAAGTGCCGATCCTGATGCTCACCGCGCGTGCCGAGCCTGAGCAGCGCATCGAGGGGTTGGAAACAGGCGTCGACGATTATCTCGCCAAGCCGTTCGACCCGCGCGAGCTTCTGCTGCGCGTCACGAACGTGCTCCGGCGCGGCGCGAGCGCACAAGCTTCCGGTGAGGTACGCATGGGAGAGTTGGTGTTCCACATCTCGCGCGGCGAGCTCAAGCGCGACGGCGAGACGGTGCGGCTCACCGAGCGTGAGCGCGACCTGTTGCGCTATTTCGCCCAGAGGCCAGGCATGCCGGTGTCCCGTCAAGAACTTGCCAAGGGCGAGGACGGCGGCGGCGAGCGCGCCGTCGATGTGCAGATCAACCGCCTGCGCCGCAAGATCGAGCACGACCCTGCCAACCCGGTCTATCTCCAGACGGTGCGCGGCAAGGGCTACATTCTTTATCCCGAGTGATGGACGCCCTCTCCGCCGCCCCTCCCCTTCCCACGCACGAGCGCCGCTCGCTCTATCGGCGCGTCACCGGCGCCATCGGCAACCAGATGCCGAAGGGCCTCTATGCCCGCGCGCTCATCATCATCATCGCGCCGATGGTGCTGCTCCAGTCGGTGCTGACCTTCGTGTTCCTCGAGCGGCACTGGCAAACGGTGACGCGGCGTCTTTCCACGGTCACCGTGCAGAACATCGCTATGCTGATCGACATCTATCGGAACTACCCGCAGGACGCCGACGCCGAGACCTTGACGCGCCTCGCCGAGCTCGACCTCGGCTTAAGAGTCCGTTTCGTGCGCGGGGAGGAGCTGCCAACCGCAAACTCGAAGCCGTTCTTCGACCTGCTCGACACCACGCTCTCTGATGAGCTGAAGCGCCAGATCGGCCGCCCGTTCTGGATCGACACAGTCGGTAGATCGAATTTCGTGGACATCAGGGTCAAGCTCGACGACGGCGTGATGCACGTGCTGGCGCGGCGCAGCCAGACCTATGCGTCGAACTCGCAGATCTTCCTGCTGTGGATGGTCGGCACGTCGTTGGTCCTGTTGACGGTCGCGATTCTCTTCCTGCGCAATCAGATCAAGCCGATTCTGCGCCTGTCGGAAGCTGCCGACAGCTTCGGGAAGGGGCGGCCGCCGCCAGAGGACTTCCGACCGCGCGGCGCGCGCGAGGTGCGCCAAGCCGCCAACGCCTTCATCGAGATGCGCGACCGCATCGAGCGCCATGTCGAGCAGCGCACCATCATGCTTGCCGGCGTGAGCCATGATCTTCGCACCGTGCTGACGCGCTTCAAGCTGCAGCTCGCCATGTTCGAGGACAGCCCCGAGCTCGAGGCCATGCGCGCCGATGTCGACGAGATGCAGGCCATGCTCGAGGACTATATGGCCTTCGCCAAAGGCGACGCCGGCGAGGAGATCGTGCGCGCCGATGTCGGCGAGATCTTGAGCGAAGTTAAGAGCCAAGCGCACGGCGCCAAGGATATTGCCATCGACGTCAAGGACGCGCCTCTGGTGGTGCCGATCAAGCGCCACGCCTTCAAGCGCGCCATCGCCAACCTCGTCAACAACGCAGCGCGCTTCGCCGAGCATGTGAAGGTGAGCGCGGCGAGGGCGAACGGCGCGCTCACCGTCGAGGTCGACGACGACGGCCCTGGCATCCCGGAGAATGAGCGCGAGCACGTATTCCGCCCGTTCTACCGCATCGACCACGCGCGCAATCAGGACTCAGGCTCGACGGGGCTCGGGCTCGCCATCGCCCGCGACATCGCCCGCATCCACGGCGGCGACATTGCGCTTAGCCAATCTCATCTCGGCGGCCTCAAAGCTGTGCTAAGAGTGCCGGTCTGAATTCCTGCAAGCTACGCGAAATTGGGGAGGGTAGTTGTCATGGGCCGAGTCGTCGCCGGAATTGCTGTGACATTGATTCTGGGCTTCGACGGTCCGGCCGCTGCCCAGACGATCGGCGATGAGATCCAGAACGAGGAGCAGCCCGGATCGGAAATCCAAATCAACCTGGGCGGCGGCGGGGTGCAGGTGGAGCGCGAGAACGGCGCACCCATTTTTCCACTAGCGCCGTTTAGGAGACCGGCGCCGGTCTTTCCCTCAGCACCCTATACGGCGCCAGCGCCAGTCTTTCCCGTCGCCCCGCTGGCGGGAACGACACGCACGAACGATTCCGTCTTCCCTGTCGCGCCGCTCGCTGTGGGCAGCAACCAACTGAGACCGCTGGACGATCCAGATGCGCCAATCGCGGGTGACCCGATCGACCGCGAGCTTCCCGGCGAAGGGCCAGAAGATCTGTCAGGCCCTGACGACGACAATCCGCTTCCGGATTAGCCCTTCAACTTCGAACTCGGCCGGACATGACGGACCTAGGCAACTAGTGCGGTCCGGCAGCTGCGGTCCCGGCCTGCGGTGGCACTGGAGGAGATGGCGCTTCGGCGTCGCGCCGCTTCCAGCCGCGCGGCAAGAACCCGCAAGCGAAGCGGCAGAAATCCTTGCATGACGTCTCGACGCCGGACAGCCAGCGCTCGCCCTTGGTGAGACGCTTGTCGAGAGCGGCCATAGTCTTGTCGAGCGATGGCGACGGATCATCGAGCCACACTTGAAAGACCTTGCCGTAGATCGCGGTGAGTCCGGCCACACGCAGCGCTCCGCCAGGGCCATCGAGTTTCGCGCCAGCTCCCGCCAGCATCCAATATTGCGAGGCGAGCGATGAGCAGAGCACGGTCGCGGCCTCACCCGGGCGGCAGCTAAGGTAGCCCGCGATGCGCTTCAGCGCCGATTTATAGGGCGCCATCAGCTCGAAACGCGTCATCACGATGTCGAATAGCCGGTCGCGCGGGCTCTGCGCTTCTGGCGCGGCCTTGGTCTTGGCCAGCACCTCGGCATCGACCTCCTGCTGGAAGGCGCGGATGATGTCGTTCTTCGAGGTGAACTCGCGGCGGAGATCGGACAGGCTGATGCCTGCCGCCTGCGAGATGTCGACAAGCGTCGCGTCGCGCCAGCCGCGTTTCTCAGCAAGATCGAACGCCGCCCGCACAGCCTTGGAACGTTTGGAAAAATCGTCGAACATGCCTTTCTCTCCTTTACCTCAAGGATAGGCGGTTTCCCTGTCGGCTTAAAGGCACCTCCAGATAACCCGTTCCATGAAATTCAAACACGAGATACCGGGCGGGTTCGCTGCCAATATTGTGCATGCCCATGGGCTCGCCACCGGCATAGTAGATGGACTCTCCGGGACCTGCTCGCTGCCCGAGAGTCTCAACCATCCCCGAGAATACGATGACTGCGACATCGTGCTCATCGATGTGCTCGTCATATCCCGCGCCCGGCTGCATGTCGGTTACGTGCGAATGAAGCTTTCGTAGGAATCCCGTCGGTGCGTCGAAGAGCGTCGTCATCGACATGAGAGGCGATGGCTGCGTGCGTGCCGGATCACCCATTTCAAAGAGTGTGGTCTGCAGCGATCGTTCAACCTCGTGAGGCTCGCCCTGCCATTTAAACATCTGTTCGATGAACCCCCTCCCCGCATGTCCCGGAGGGTCACTAATAGCGCCGTTTTCTGCGAATTTTTATGTTTAACCTAACGTCATCACCACGGTTGATAACCCCCTCTCCCGCGCAGTCCGGTCCCAATCGGGTACCAACTTTATCTGTAGGCAGATTTGTCGTTTCAATTTCTTTAGCAAGACCAACACTACCTGGCTTTGGACTCGGCTTCGGTCTTTGTGGCCTTGATCGCACGCAATGCCACGATGTCATCAGGCGCAAGTCGGCGCTTACCGGCCTTGCGCGTGTCGAAGGTGGCGCTCGGCCTTATCGACATCCTCTTGTAGTTTGCGCCTGATGCGCGGTGTGCGAGGGTCAGCTTCGTCGGCTGACTGCTCGAAGCGTTCAAG
>DASSLP010000103.1:0-3142 GCA_035689365.1 Methyloceanibacter sp. | reverse complement strand
GGCAACCAGGCGATGGTCGAATTACTCGAGCGCCACGGTGCGCGGGTGACACCGCTGGAAGGGCAGACCGCTTTCCAGGCCGCCTGCATGGGCGTCGACCGCGAAACCGCGTGTAGCTTGGCCGCGAAACATCCGGAGTGCCTGAACGATCCCGAGCCGATGCTCACCGCCGCCCGCAGCGGCCGAAGCGACGTGGTCGCGTTGCTCCTCGAGCTTGGCATGCTCGTCGATGTTGCCGACGAGACAGAGCAGCGCGGACTGCACAACGCCGTCGCTGGCGGATCGTTGGAGGTGGTCAAGCTCCTAGTCGCCCATAGTGCCGACGTTGACCGGCCGACGACTCGTTTCGGTGGTGCGATGGGATTCGCGGCTCATTTCGGCCGGCGCGAGATCGCGGCTTTCTTGGCGCCGCTCAGCCGCGATGTGCATAACATGGCCTATCTCGGCATGAAGCATCGCCTGGGCGAGCTCTTTGTCGCGGATCCCGGTTTGGTGAATCTCCGGCATTTCCGGTACGGCTTCACCCCGCTTTTCGCTCTCCCGGAAGACGATGACAGGGCGCTGTATATGGCGGCGTTCCTTCTCGCCCATGGCGCCGACCTCGGGACCAGGAATGACGAGGGTCTCACCGCGGAAGACGAGTTTCGCCGGTCAGGTCGGTTCGACGTCGCCGATTTCCTGCACGACTGGACTCCGGAGGGACGCCTCGGCTGACGGAGGAGAATCGCCCAACTGGGAATGGTGGACCCGGACTGCATTGAACCACCAACTATTCACCGGGCTGGCTGGCCAGTCTGGCGCGCAATGACGTCGTTCGAGGAGCGAGCGACGTCGCTGCCCAGAACAGGAGTGCAAGCACGGCAATCGCCGCTCCTAGGCCGAAGTTGCCTGTGAGTATGGCACGAGATTGGCGGATTTGCGCGGTTTCGTCTGGTGGGGCCGATATTTGTACCCATGTAAATAGGTCGATTTCGATTGACACGGGCGAATCACGATGATTCAAACTCGCCATGTACGTCGAACGCATTCCGAATCGTGATTCGCCGCCCGCGGTGCTCCTGCGCGAGAGCTATCGCGACGGCGACAAAATCAAAAAGCGAACCCTCGCCAATCTGAGTGATTGGTCCGACGATCGCGTCGAGCGACTACGGCGGGTCCTGCGTGACGAGGCGCCGCCGGGAGCCGGCGGACTCACCATGCTGCGCTCGCTCCCCCACGGTCATGTCGCGGCCGTGCTCGGGACGGCGCGCAAGATCGGCCTCGACCGCCTGCTGGCCATAGGCAAGGCGCCGGCGCGGCTGGTCGATCTGGTGCTGGCGATGATCGTGGCGCGGGTCATCGCGCCGGCCTCCAAGCTCGCCACCGCGCGCAACCTTGATGCCGCCACCGCAGCCTCCTCGCTCGGGCCGGCGCTTGGGCTCAGCGCGGTCAGCGAGCAGGATCTCTACGCCGCCCTTGACTGGCTGCTCTCCCGCCAGGACCGCATCGAACAGGCCCTCGCCCGCCGTCACCTCGCCAACGGCACGTTGGTCCTCTACGACGTGACCTCGACCTATTTCGAGGGGCGTACCTGTCCGCTCGCCCGCTACGGCTATAGCCGCGACGACAAGCCCAACAAGCTGCAGATCGTCTTCGGGCTGTTGTGCGCTGCCGACGGCTGCCCGGTCGCGGTCGAGGTCTTCGAAGGCAATGTCGGCGACCCGACGACACTGGCCGGCCAGGTCGACAAGCTGAAGCATCGCTTCGGCATTACGCGCATCGTCGTGGTCGGCGACCGCGGCCTGATCACATCGGCGCGCATCGACATCCTGCTCAAGCCGGCCGGCCTCGACTGGATCACCGCGTTGCGCGCCCCGGCGATCAAGGCGTTGATGGCGGAAGGCTCGCTCCAGCTCTCGCTCTTCGACGAGCGCGACTTGGCCGAGATCAACTCGCCCGACTTCCCGGGGGAACGTCTCATTGCCTGCCGCAATCCATTGCTCGCCGCCGAGCGCCGGCGCAAACGCGACGAACTCCTCGCCGCTACCGAAGCGGGCCTTGCGGCCATCGCCGAGGCGATAGCCCGCAAGCGCCAGCCGCTGCGCGGCACAGCCAGGATCGCCGCTGCCGCGACGCGCGTCCTCGACCGCCGCAAGATGGCCAAGCACTTCACCATCGCCATCACCGACGACAGCATCGCCTATCAGCGCAAGCATGACGCTATCGCCGCCGAGGCTGCCCTCGACGGCATCTATGTCGTACGCACCAGCGTGCCTGGCGATGTCCTCAGCTCAGACGACAGCGTGCGCACCTACAAGAGCCTAAGCCAGGTCGAGCGCGCCTTTCGTTCGATCAAGACGGTCGATCTCGAGGTCCGTCCCATCCACCACCGCCTCGGCGATCGCGTCCGCGCTCATGTCTTCCTCTGCGTGCTCGCCTACTATGTCGAATGGCACATGCGCCAGCGCCTCGCTGACATCCTCTTCGACGATCATGATCCCGAGGCCGCCGCAGCCGAACGCCGCTCCATCGTTGCGCCGGCTAAGCGGTCTGCCGCTGCCCGCCGCAAGGCCGCCAACAAGCGGACCGACAGCGGCCTTCCCGTCCATTCCTTCCGCTCTCTACTCGACGATCTCGCCACCTGCACTCGCAACACCATGGCGCTCGCCGACAATCCCGATCACACCTTCCTGCTCTATCCGCAGCTCACCGAACTCCAGGCCACAGCCTTCCAGCTCCTTGGCCTGGACCACAAAATGTAGCCAGTAAAAGCTAGCCCACAACCCGACGACGCGAGTCGGATCAAGGGCTTGCGTCTCGCGTCAGGGGCAACTTCGGTCTAGGCGCGCTGCGACGTCATGAACTGACGAATCCCGCAAGGGAAGATCGCTCTCCCTTTCCCGAAGCATCCGCTCTTGCCTTGCATGTGGGCGCCTCGATTGGAATGGCGCCGCGCTTCGCGACGTCGCATCTGGCGACGCATAACCTCGCGGTCAACGGTATTCGCAAGAGTTTCACTTCTTTGGCCGACGAATTCCTGTTCATCGATGAAAACACACGCGCCATTCTTCTACTGCAGACCGCGGCCGATGCGCTCACGCGAATTGTGCATGTCGGCGCCTCGAGCCCAGTGGCGGATGTGATGTTTGAGACCGCCAAGACT
>DASSLP010000102.1:0-3776 GCA_035689365.1 Methyloceanibacter sp. | reverse complement strand
TGTGGTGCGCGCCCTCCTTGGCCATCACCCGGGCAAGCCCGAGAAGCCCGTGCTTGGCGGCGACATAAGCCGCCTTGAGCGGGGAAGCCTCATGGCTGTGCACAGACCCCATATAGATGAGCGCGCCGCTGTTCCACTTGTACATATGCTTGACACAGGCCTTGGTGGTGAGGAAGGCGCCGTCGAGGTGGATGGCGAGCATCTTCTTCCAGTCGGCAAAGGGAAACTCCTCGACCGGATGCACGATTTGGATCCCGGCATTCGACACGAGAATATCGACCCGGCCGAACGTCTTTATCGTCTGCTCGGCGCCGGCGTTGACTTCATCCTCCTTCGAGACGTCCATCCCGACGCCGATCGCAGACTTCTCGCTCGCCAACTCCTTGGCTGCCGCCTTTGCTCCATCGACATTCAGATCGGCGATGACCACCCTGCCATGCGCCTCCAAAAACCGCTTAGCGATAGCATGACCGATGCCGCTGGCGGCTCCGGTGATGAGAGCGACCTTGCCGTCAAGCTTCATGGTGAGCTCCTTACGGTTTGAGATAGTCGGGGACGACCTTGCCGAGCCCAAACGTGAGGTCGGCGAGGGCGTGCGTGAGGAATGACGCTAAAAGATAGTTCAGCTTAATGAGACTTGCGTGAAGGGCGCTGATGTTCATAGGGCCCGTTCCTTGGGGTGGGTGTCGAGCTCGCGGGTCAGGTCCAGCACCTGCACGCCCTCCTCAGGCCGCGTGCGGTTTTTCCAATCTGGATGTTGCAGGCTGTGCTCGACGTCGGCACGGCCAGAAAGCCAGTGCTCCTCCATCGAATAGCGCGAGAATTCGTAATCGTTGGATTGGGTCCAATACGCTGCGCGCCGGTGAATGAGCAGCACGATGGTGACCGCGGCGTCGCAGCTTACGCCGTCGAGAAAGCGCCAGTCAGGATTATTGGATAATTCTTCCGGCACCTTTCCCCGCAAGTGACGAATGGACCGGCGGATGGTCTGCATCTCGCGGAAGATGTCGGTGTTGAGCCTGGTCCGGCTCGAATAGCGGATCTCCTTCTCCCGCTGGCCGACATCGAACAGATTGTCGGGCATGCAGCCTTTGGCGCTGAACAGATCGATCTGAAAGATCACCATGTCATGGCGCGGTCCGCTCTTCTCGAGCACGAATTCGAGCGGTGTGTTAGAGACAAGGCCGCCGTCCCAATAAGGCTTGCCGTCAATATCGATGGGCGGGAAGCCAGGCGGCAGAGCGCCGCTCGCCATGATGTGCTCTGGACCGATCCGCATCTTTTCCGTATCGAAATATTTCATGTTGCCGGAGAGCACCTGCACGGCGCCAACGCTTAAGCGCACAGCTCCTGAATTGAGCAAATCGAAATCGACGAGCTCCTCGAGCGTGGCCCTAAGCGGCGCAGTATCGTAGAGGCTGATCGCTTCCCGCGTGCCCTGAGGCATCAAAACAGCGGGAGGGACACGCGGATCGAAGAATCCCGGAGCGCCGCTCGCAGCAACGAGAACCGCACTCGTTTCGTTGAAAATTCGCCGCGAATTGTCGTCGTTGGAGAGAGGCCAGGCGAGCAGGCGGCCGGACACCCGCTCCCAGAACTCGCGCAAGCGCATAACGCGCCGTTCGGGCGGGTTCCCGGCGATGATCGCGCCATTGACGGCCCCGATCGAAGTGCCGGCGACCCAGGTCGGGGCTTGCTCGGCTTCGCACAGGGCCTCATAGGCGCCGGCCTGATAGGCACCAAGCGCGCCGCCGCCCTGGAGGACGAGAACGATCTTTTCGTCGGAACTGGCCACGCTCTACCTCTACCGCATGTCTGCGGGCGCGACGTGAACCCGCCTTAAGCCTAACGCGCCAGAAGCGTCGTCGGTCGCGCAAAATGCGGCCGGGAGATCACGCTCTCTGTTCGCCCCGGGCTGCTGTGCCGATTTTGCTGTCGATGGTCCACACTTGCGTCGATCCTGCTTTGCCGTCGTACGCCGCGAGGCCGAGAGGACAAGGACCAGTCGAGTTTCCGAAAGTCGAGGTGAGCGGCAGGCCGATCGACCGTTCTTCAACATCAACCGCTTGAAGGGCACTCGGAGGCCAAGGCTCTGCTCGCTACACGCCGGGCGGAAGCCGTTAAGGGTTGATGCGGCTGATCTTCGAGCCTTCGAGCGTTAAATTATACATGAGTCCCTTTTGATCGATGATGAAGCCGATTACGGGCTGAGTGATCTTGTCGGTGTCGATCGAGCCGCCGATGCCGACCGTGATGATCGCCACCGACCCATCGACGCCGACCTTCCAACCCGCGACGCGATCGAACTGGTCGAGCGCATCGCGCGTCATGAACATGATGATGACCGAACGCTCCTGCACGCCGAGCTGAAAGCCAAAGGAGGCCGAGATCAGGTTGTAGTACCCGACCACCCTTTGCTGATTGAGCATGATGCCTTCACCATACTCGCCGCCAAATCCGAACCCGGCTTTCACCACGGAAGGAAACACGAGAATTCCAGCGGCCTTGTTGGCAAGTTCGCGCGCGCCCGGGGTCTGATTGACGAAGCTGTGTAGGGTGGCGTTCGCCTCTTGGTCGATCTCTGCGGCGGTGGCCGCTTCGCATCGCTGTGGCTGTGCAATCGTTGCCGCCGCCGCAACGAGGACGAGGTAAATTGCTGCTAGCGCCGTCCGCATGGTGAAGTCCTCCCGAGACCTCGCAAGCCAAGATCAGCCTAAAATTGCGGCAGCGCCGCGACAATCCATCCTAAGCAACATGGCTCTCGACTTTCGCCCGCACCCGCTGTGGATGGGTGAACACCTCGAACCCGTCCTTGCGGGCGATGGCAACTAGGGTCATGCCGCAGGCCTCGGCCATGCGCACGGCCAAAGCCGTCGGCGCGGAGACGGCAACGATTGTCGGTGCGCCGATCGCAGCAGATTTCTGAACCATTTCGATGGACACGCGGCTGGTGAGCACCACGAGACCCTCACGCGCTGTGGCCCCGTCCCGGGCAAGCGCGCCGGCCAGCTTGTCGAGCGCGTTGTGGCGGCCGACGTCTTCCCTTACGGCGACCAGGCCGCGCTCGGGCGTCCAGAAGCCTGCCGCATGCACTGCACGCGTTTCGCGGTTGAGCGCCTGCATGGGGAAGAGAGAATCGACGGCGATCATGATCTGGTTTGGCGTGAAGACCCGGCCTTCGCCGACATCGGGCGGAGGCCGCATCGCCTCGATCAAGCTCTCAATGCCGCACAGCCCGCAGCCGGTCGGGCCAGCCATCTTCCGCCTGCGTCCGAGAAACTCGGCGGCGTCCGCCGCCTTCAGCCAGACGCGCAGCTCGATGCCGACCTCCTCCTCGACGATGTCGATAGAGTCGATGGCATCGATCGAGGAGATCACGCCCTCGGTTAGGCTGAAACCGACGGCGAAGTCGTCGAGATCCTGTGGCGTCGCCATCATCACGGCGTAGGAGGCGGTGTTGAAGGTAAAAGCGACCGCCGTCTCCTCGGGAATGGCGCGCTCGTCTTCGGCAAAGCCACCTGTCCGCCAAATGGCACGGGGGGCGCGGACGACAGGTTTCGGCACGAAGCCTACTCCAAAAGGACTCGATTCAGGTCGAAGCTAGTCCGTCGCATCGGGGGTTACAAGCGCCCGGGGGTTAACCCCACCAGTGGAATCTCGCCAATGCTGCGCACTGCGACGCAGACGACCCCGCTTAGCGCCGTATCTTGCTCTAAAGTCGTGGTCGCGATGGTTTCACTCTGTCCGTCCTTGCCCGCCGCGATCGTCCTCGCGGC
>DASSLP010000101.1:0-4818 GCA_035689365.1 Methyloceanibacter sp. | reverse complement strand
AGGCGCCGCCACACGGGCATCCATCGTGGCGTTCGGCGCGCAGATCTTGCCTGGCCCCCATCCACATCCGGAGCGCTGCTTGGTCGGTCCAGGCCTTGAATACTTGCTCTGGCGGATAGGTAATCTCGCGCTCGATGACGAAGAGAAGAAGGAGTGAAGCGATGAACGACATGTTGCAGAAGTCGAAGCTTGCGCCTGAGCCGCCGCTCGGCGGCAACTGCATCGAGATACGACTCGAGACCATCGAGACGTTCGCTCCAGAACTGGCGATAGGTTTCCATCCATTCCGCTAATTGCTTCAGCGCCTCGGGACGAAGGTGGCAGCGCCGCTTCTGCGCCTCGACCTCGCGGCGAATCAACTTGGCCTGCTCCAGGACCTTGAGGTGACGCGAGATAGCTGGCGCAGAGATGGCGAACGGCTCGGCCAGCTCGCCCACCGTGGCGCTGCCCCGGGCAAGCCGCGCGAGAATCGCGCGCCGCGTGGGGTCGGCAAGGGCGGTGAAGGTGGTGCTGAGCTGGTGCATGGCTTTATTTAACTGCCATGTTAATTAACATACTGGTTAAATAAAGCAAGCTTCCATCGCCGCGGAAACGGCTCCACTGTCACCGGCAAATTTCAAACGCGAGGGAAACCAGTGCTCCTTAAGGCCGTCCGCTTCGTCGCGATCCTGCTTGCTGCGCTTACGCTCGGCATGGGCTTCTGCCATTTGCTGCAGTTCCCTTCGCGCATGGGATGGGACCAGTATCTGTGGGTTGGCTCGACGGTGCAGGGCGGGCTCTACAGCCTGTTCGGTTCGATCGGTGCCGTGATCGTCGCTACCGTGATCGCGCTTGCGCTGCTCGCCTATTTCGTACGCGAGCATGCGCGGCCAGGGTTTCGCCTTGCGCTCGCGGCGGCGATCCTGTTCGCGCTCGCGCTTATTCTGTGGTGGGTGCTTGTCTATCCGGTGAATGTCGAGCTGGCGAAATGGGTCAATGGTCCCGTGCCTTCGGATTGGACCGCCTATCGCGCCCGCTGGGAGTGCGGCCACGCAATCATTTCGCTCTTGGAGCTTGCCGGCTTCGCCGCCCTTATCGCATCGGTGCTCGCCGATACAGGACGATCGCTTCGCTAGATCTCGACCTCGATGTCGGTGCCGGTGACCCGGACATTGTGGCGGGCTACGGCTTCATAGGCGGGATCGCACAGCACCTCGCCAGTGCGGATGTCAAATTTCGCGCCGTGCCACGGGCAGGTCACTTCGTGGCCTTCGACCTCACCCTCGGCAAGGGGTCCTTCCTCGTGCGTGCAGAGATTGTCGAGCGCAAAGAACTCGCCGTCTATATTGAACAGGACGATCTCTTTGCCCTTCAGCACCACCAGATGCGAATGGCCCGGCGCGACCTCGCTCGTTCTCGCCGCCTTGACGAATTCGCCCATGAACTCATCCTTCTCGCACGTTAAACGCCGGCGGCGCAGGCGCCGTTCCGGGCGCTGGCCCGCGCGTCACATATGGATTGCGCGCTTGTCCACGGCGAGCGCAGCTTCCTTGATAGCCTCATTGAGGGTGGGATGCGCGTGGCAGGTGCGGGCCAAGTCCTCCGCCGAGCCGCCGAACTCCATCAGCACGGCGGCCTCGGCGATCATAGTGCCAGCATCGGCGCCGATGATGTGCACGCCGAGCACGCGGTCGGTGTCGGCGTCGGCGAGCACTTTGACGAAACCTTCGGTGGTGCGGTTGACCTTGGCGCGCCCGTTGGCGGTGAAAGGGAACTTACCCACCTTGTAATCGGTGCCAGCTCCCTTCAGCTCTTCCTCGCTCTTGCCAACCGAGGCCACCTCCGGCGCGGTGTAGATCACGCTCGGAATCACGTCGTAGTTCACGTGCCCGGCCTGGCCCGCCAAAATCTCGGCGAGAGCGACGCCTTCCTTCTCTGCTTTATGAGCGAGCATGGGGCCTTTGATGACATCGCCGATGGCGTAAATGCCCGGGACATTCGTCGCGAATTTCCCGTCGACGACGATCCGCCCGCGGTTGTCCATCTTCACCCCGACGTCCGCCAAACCGAGGCCCTCGGTATTGGGAATGCGGCCGACGGCAACGAGCACCACGTCGGTCTCAAGCTCCTCGGGCTTGCCGCCCGCGGCTGGCTCGAGCATGAGCCTCAGGCTCGCCCCCTTCGAATCGACGCCGACAACCTTGGTGCCGAGCTTGAAAGCAAGGCCTTGCTTGGTCAGCGTACGCTGAAGCTGCTTCGCCACTTCGCTGTCGAGGCCTGGCGCGACGCGGTCTAGCATCTCGACCACGGTGACCTCAGAGCCCAGCCGCGACCAGACCGAGCCGAGCTCTAGTCCGATATAGCCCGCGCCAATGACGACGAGCCGCTTCGGTACGCTTGGCAAGGACAGGGCTCCGGTGGATGAGACGATGCGCTTCTCGTCGATCGCAATGCCTGGCAGGGCAGCCACCTCCGAGCCTGTGGCAATGGCGATCGCCTTTGCTTCGACCGACTGCTTTTCGCCGTTGATGAACGTGACCTCAACCTTGCCGGGCCCAACGATACGACCCCGACCGTGGAAATGGTCGATCTTGTGCTTACGCAATAGGAAGGCGACGCCGTCGACATTGCCTTTAACACCTGCATCTTTGAAGGCGAGCATGGCAGCGAGGTCGAGCTCGGGCTTTACCTTGATGCCCATGCCGGCGAATCCGTCAGCGGCTTCCGCATAGCGTTCGCTCGCGTGCAGCAACGCCTTCGATGGGATGCAGCCGACATTAAGACAGGTGCCGCCATGCGTGGCGCGCTTCTCCACCACGGCGACCTTCATGCCGAGCTGCGCCGCACGAATGGCGGCGACATAGCCGCCAGGGCCTGTGCCGATGACGATGAGGTCGTAAATCATGACGACGCTGATTCACCTACTGCTCGGGCGTCAACGTTTCCTCGCCGTGCCCGGCAGCCCAGAGTCCCTTCAAGCTGCCGTCATCGGCGAGCGCGTAAACCACGGGCGTCGAGTTTCCCCAATTCACGGTCAGGAGATTGCGGTCGAGTTTGCGACCTTCCAGTTAAGCTTGTAGTCGTCGCCTTCTTTGCTGATCGTGACGGTGCTGCTGTACTCTTTCCCGTCGTCGCTCTTGCCCTCGACGCTGTACTCGCCTTCTGGTGGTGACGCGTCCTCGGCGGCCGCGGTTGCGACTGGTGTAAGTGTCTCGGTGGCGGACCCGTCGGCCCATTCGCCGTCGAGTGCGCCGTCGTCACCGAAGCTGTAGATCACAGGGGTCTTGTCTCCCCAATTGATCACCAGCATCTTGCCGGCGTAGTGCCCGCTGCCGTGGAATTCGTCCTTACCGACCCACCAGGTCAGCCGGAAATCGTCCTCGTCCTGATTGAGGGCCAGCATGCCGGTGTATTTGCTGCCATTTGGATTGGTGCCGCTCACGCGGTAGACGCCGGTGAGATTCGGCGCAGTGGCCTGCGCCCCCGACTCTTCCGTTTGTTGCTCGGCTTGCTCCTCCTGCTCCTCTTGTTGCCCCTCGGCGCCCTCTGGCCGAAATACGAAATCGCCGAAGAAGGTCGACGAGATCCAGGGGACCTGCTGGCCATGGGTATCCTGATAGACGCCCTTCAATGTGCGCTTGAAGGTGTCCTCAATGTCGAGGTTCGGTGTGGCGATCGATTGCGAGAGATACTTGGTGTAGGGGTTGTTGTTCCCTGAGCCGTCGAGCGCCACAGCGCCCGGCGGTGTCGCGTATGAGACGAACAGGCTGGCATTAGAGTCGATGCGCGACAGTCCGTGCGAACCGTTTGGATCGAACGGATTGGTGCGGCAAGCATCGAGAATGACGATGTTCAGCCCGTTATGGGCTTTGGCCATTGCAGCAACGATCTCGGTCGCGCTCACCGATCCGGTCTTGAGCTCTTCCGGCGAGGTCAGGCTCACCGGGGTGAGGTAGTTCTCACCATTGATCTGCGCGCCGTGGCCCGAGAAGTAGAACAGACCGACGCCGCCTTTCTCCTTCAGCTTTTCGCTGAAGGTTTGAATCGCCTGCTCCATGGCGTCTTGTCCGGATTCGGTTGCGACAGTCACGTCGAAGCCTGCGTCTTCAAGCGCCTTAGCCATGGCCTCTGCGTCGTTTCGCGGGTTGCGGAGGGGACCAAAGGAGTAATCGGGATTGCCGATAACAAGCGCCTCGCGGGGTTGGATCACTTGGGCTTGGGCCAGGGTGTAGGGCAAAAACCCTGAGAAAGATGCGTAAAACACTCATGGGGTCACTCGGTTGTCTGCAGAGGGGCTGAGAATGCCGCAAATCGGGGTTCTCAGTCCAATAAATGCCCAGAAACCGGTTAGCCGGCCGGCCGTGTTCCTCAACCTTAAAGGTCGAGAACCAGGCGCTTGGGGTCCTCGATCGCTTCCTTGACGTGGACGAGGAAAGTCACCGCCTCTTTGCCGTCGACCAGCCGGTGATCGTAGGAGAGGGCGAGATACATCATCGGGCGGGCCACGATCTGCCCGTCCCGCACTACCGCCCGTTCCTCGATGCGGTGCATGCCAAGGATGCCTGACTGCGGCACGTTCAGGATTGGCGTCGAGAGCAGCGAGCCATAAATGCCGCCATTGGAGATTGTGAAGGTGCCACCCTGCATCTCCTCGAGGCTGAGCTTGCCGCTTCGCGCACGAGCGCCGAAATCGGCGACTGCCGTTTCGATCTCGGCGAGGCTCATGCGGTCGGCGTCGCGCAGCACCGGTACCACGAGGCCGCGCTCGGTGCCGACGGCAACGCCGATGTGGTAGTAGTTCTTGTAGACGATGTCGTCGCCGTCGATCTCGGCGTTCAC
>DASSLP010000100.1:0-6855 GCA_035689365.1 Methyloceanibacter sp. | reverse complement strand
TCCGACCGCCTCGAGCACGGTGACGTTGCCGAGACCTTCCAGCGCGACGGTCTGGAGCGGGCGGAAGATGAAGTGCGTCACATAAGGCGTGACGCCCTTCTTCGGCACATCGGCCGAGTGTGCAGGCGCTTGGCCGAAGGCGATGAGCAGACCTGAGAGTAGTGCGAGCGTCGCCGCCTGCGAGCCAATCTTGATCGAATGCGCTTCCATGGGTTCCTCCTTTGATGCGATCCGGTGTGCGGACGATCGAGGTTCGCCGCGCTTCGCGCTGTGGCATTTCCCACACCGACGAAGCGAACCCATGCAATTGCTCGCGCCCTCGGCTATGCTCCGGCCCTTCATCCTTGGTGCAGGCCCCAGCGCTCATGGCGCGGTCAACTGTCACAAAGGCCGACTCTTCTCTCGCTGGCGTTGCGATCCTCGCGCGGCTATCGCCTGAGGCGCTCGACAGCGTCGAGCGGCGCTGCGCGTTCCGCCGCTACGAGCCGGGCGAGTCGATCGTCGATTATCTCGATCAGACCGACGAGGTGTTCTTCATCCTATCAGGAGAGGTGCGCGTCACCATCTATTCCCTCGCCGGCAAGGTGGTGAGCTTCCGCGAACTCGGGCCGGGCGAAGTGTTCGGCGAGTATCCGGCAATCGACCGCGGGCCCCGCTCGGCGAGCGTCGAGGCTCACACGCCGTGTCTCGTCGCCACGTTTCCCGGCGCGGCGTTCAGAGAACTGGTCGAGAGCGAGCCGGTGGTGGCTCTCGCGATGCTGCCGCAACTCGTCACCAAGATCAGGGCGCTGACGACGCGCGTCTACGAGTTCTCGACGCTCGCCGTGAGCAACCGCATCCAGGCCGAGCTGCTTAGGCTTGCGAGCCTCGGTGCCAAGGAGGGCAAGGGCGCGCGCATCGCCCCTGCCCCGACTCATACCGAGATCGCGGCGCGCGTCTCTACCCATCGCGAGGCGGTCACCCGCGAGCTTGCGAGCCTGTCACGGCTCGGCCTGGTCGAACGCGAGAAGAACGCGCTTCTGGTGACCGACCTCGAACGCCTCGCCGAGATGGTTCACGCGGCGACCGGCGAATAGGGATCAGCGCGTGACGCGGTAGATGCATTCGTAACGGCCCTGCTCGCCGAGCTCTTTGAGCTCGCCTTGCACCTTGCACTTGATGCCAAGCTCTTCCGCCGCGCCTTCGAAGAAGGGCAGAAGCTCGGGCCAGGTCAGGTGGCGCTCGATGTTGAGCGCCTTGGCGATGCGATCATAGCGCGAGATGCCGAACACCCTGATCGTGGTCTCGTCGGGGAGATATTCCAGCACCTCGAAATTGTACTCGGGCGAGGCGGAATGCACCGCGGTGATGAACACGAGCACGGGAGCGCGCGCATCGCGCGGCAGGTCGACGCCGAGCGCGAGCGCTTCCTTCGTCTTCAACTGGCCTAGTCTGCGGAACACCGCCTTCGACACGGCGTCGGCCTCCTTCCAGCCGAAGCGCTCGCCGACATTGGCGAGCGTCAAGCCGTAGAAGGCGGCGGTAACGTTCGACAGCTTGAGCGTCATGTCCTCGGCGCTCTTGGGAAAAGTCTTCTCGACGAGGAAAGCCTTCACTTCCTCGTCGGGATAAACGTCCTTGGCGCGGATATTCTGCATCTCGGCGTAGAGCTTCCGCCCGGTGACGGCCATGATGGCGGCGCTGAACTCGTAGACGCGCGTCGACAGCCGCCTGATCGTGCTCACGAGCTGCTTAAGCACGCTCTTGAGCACTACGGGCTCTTTCTCTAGCAGCTCAAGGAAGGGGGCCGACTTCAGCAAGGCGACGAGGCAGCTCGTGCGCGCCTCGACGCTTGCCGAGCGCGGCTTGCCGTCGATGGCGGGAAGCTCGCCGAACATGTCGCCCGACTTGAGGTCGTGAAAGCTCACCACCTTGCCGGCCAGCGAATAGACGATGACGCGGGCCTCGCCCGACACGAGGAAGAACACGTCGTCGGAGCGGTCGAGATATTCGACGATCGGCTCGCCCGGCTCGTAGCGACGCCAGGCGCAACTCTCCTCGACGCGCTTGAGCGCGTCGGGGGACAGCCCCTTCAGGACGGACACTCCTGAAAGGCGGTATCTGGGCTGAGCGACGGATGAGTGCGTCATGCCGGTGCCACGCTGATTTGAGCGTGCCGATCATACCGCACACGGAGCGCGCGCGTGTATGCGAATCCTCACACTGCGATTGCCATATTCAAAGAAAGCGCCGCTCGATTGAGGTCGACGACTCCTTGCCGATTGCATCGAAATGATCGCGCAGAAAGATGTCGGCGCGGGCCCGGCCAAGCTCGAAAAGCCAGCCGAGAAACTCGCGGCAGACATTGAGCTTGCTCGACACGCCGAGCCTGCTCATCTCGTCCTCGGCGTCGATGCAGTGGATCAGCACCTTCTTCAGCCGCCCGCCGTCGTCATATCCGCTCTCGACCATCCGGTTGACGAAGTTGATGGCGCGCATCTCGCGCATCAGGCTCGAGTTGAAGCTGAGCGTATTGATGCGGTCGAGGATCGCTTGCGCGGTCTGCGGCACCTGCTCGATGTGGATGGGGTTCACCATGATGAGCAGCACGTCGGCGGAGGCGCAGTTGTAGATGATGGGGAAGATCGGCGGGTTGCCCATATAGCCGCCGTCCCAGAAATACTCGCCGTCGATGTCGACTGCTTGGAACACCGAGGGGATGCAGCCCGAGGCGACCACGGCATCGAGCGAGATGTCGCTCCGATCGAACACGCGCAGCCGGTTGGTGAACACGTTGCTCGCGCAGACGAATAGCTTGACCTTGTCGGAGCGGCCGAGCCTCTCGAAATCGATCTGCTCTTTCAGGATGTTGCGCAGCGGATGATAGTTCGCCGGGTTCATCTGATAGGGCGACCACACCCGCGACAGCGTGTCCATCAGTACCCATCCCGGCGAATAGTCGAGGCTGCCCGGACTGATCATGCGGTCGAGCCAGGACGGCTGCATGATCGACCAGGCGCCGGCCGAGGCGACCGCTTCCCAGAAGCTCCTGAGGGCTTGCCGCGCCCCTTCGTTGCCGCGGAGCGTGAGCCCATAGGCCGTGACCACGGCGTTCATGGCGCCCGCGCTCGCCCCGACGATCCCCTCGATGACGATGCGCTCGTCCTCGAGGATGCGGTCGAGCGCGCCCCAGGCGAAGGCGCCGTGCGATCCGCCTCCCTGCAGAGCGAGGTTAATGGTCTTGCGGCCGGCCTTGCCGGAACTGTCGCCCACGCTCGCCTCCAACGCGTACCGTCTGCGGACTACTCGCGCCGTTTGGGGATACATGCTAAGGATAAAGCAAGTACGTGCACAAATGCTGCAGCCATAAAGGGTAAGACCGAGCTATTCAGGCGGTATGCGGAGCTCCGCCACGGGCGAAGGCTTGAGTGATGTACGGGACCGAGAGTCGCAAGACACTCAAGCAGGACGTCCGGAACGCGCCGGACGTTCAACAGCTTGTTGCCGCCGGCGACGACGACAAGAAGACCAAGAAGCAGCTCGTCGACGAGCTTGCGGCGCTACGCCAGCGGGTGAAGGACCTCGAGGCGTTCGAGTCTGAGCGCAAGGCCATTGCCTCGGAGCTCAAAGGCACGCGCCAGCGGCTCCAGTACCTGCTGGCCGTCAGTCCGGCCATCATCTACACCACCAAGGCGACCGGCGATTACGCCTGCACCTTCGTCAGCGAGAATCTCCGCGCCATCATGGGCTACACGCCACAGGAGATGACGACCGACCCGAAGGGTTGGCCCGATCATCTCCACCCCGAAGACGCTACGCGCGCCTTCGGCGAGATGGTCCCCCTCATCGGGAAAGGTGGCGGCACGGTCGAGTACCGCTTCCGCCATCGCGACGGCCATTACATCTGGATCCAGGATACCTTCAAGGTTGTCTATGACGATTCAGGACACCCGCTCGAGCTGGTCGGCGCCTGGGCCGACATCACCGAGCGCAAGCACGCCGAGCAACGCGCGCTCAAGGCGAGCGCCGAGATCGAGGAGACCAAGCGGTACCTGACGCGGCTGATCGAAAGCTCGCCCGACGCCATCATCGCTACCGACAAGAACGGCATGGTGGTCCTCTTCAACGAGGGCGCGGAGACCCTGCTCGGCTACCGCGCCGAGGATGTCATCGGCCGTCCGACCGCAGGGCTCTACGATAGCGAGGAACGCGCCAAGGACGTGTTGATCGAGATGCGTAAGCGCGGCGGCACGGCATCCGGCTATGAGAGCGTGCTCAAGGCCAAGGATGGGCGAAGCGTGCCCGTGCTCATCTCGGCCTCGGTCCTGTTCGACAAGGACGGCAAGGAAGCCGGCATGGTCGGCTTTGCCACCGATCTCCGCGCGCGCAAGCACGAGGAGGAGGAGCTGCGCAAGGCGCATGACGAATTGGAAAAGCGGGTCGAGGAGCGCACCACCGAGTTGAAGGGTGCACGCGAGCGCCTGCGCTATCTGATGACCGTCACGCCGGCCATCGTCTACACCAACCAGGCGAGCGACTATACCTGCACCTTCGTCAGCGAGAACGTCTCGCGCATCATGGGCTTCTCGGCCTGGGAGATGCTCGAGGACAAGGACTTCTGGACGGTGCGCCTGCATCCCGAGGATGCCAAGCGCGTGTTCGAGGAGATGGTGCCGCTGATCGAGAAGGGCGGAGGCACGATCGAGTACCGCTTCCGCCACCGCGACGGCCAATACATCTGGATCCAGGACACGTTCAGGGTGATCCACGACGCGCAAGGCCGTCCGTCGGAAATTGTCGGCTCGTGGGCCGACATCTCGGACCGCAAGGGCGCCGAGGAGGCACTCGGCGAGCGCATGGCGGTGATGAACGACCTCGAGACGCTGGTCGGCGCGAGCCCCGCCATCATCTACACCACGCAAGTGTCGGGCGACTATGCCTGCACCTTCGTCAGCGAGAACCTAAACACGATCATGGCCTACTCGCCGTGGGAGATGCGCGACGACAAGAAATTCTGGGTGAAGCGGCTTCATCCCGACGACGCAGATAGGGTGTTCGCCGAACTCGAGCGCCTCGTCGGCCAGGGCCACGGCGCGCTCGAGTACCGCTTCCGCCACCGCGACGGCCATTACATCTGGATCCAGGACACCTTCACCGTCACCCACGATACTGACGGCAAGCCGAAAGAGATCGTGGGATCGTGGGCCGACGTGTCCGACCGCAAGCGCGTCGAGGCCGAATTGAAGCGGCTCGCCGAGCAGGTCGAGCTGCGCAACCGCTTCATCCGCGAGACGTTCGGCCGCTATCTCACCGACGAGGTGGTCGACACTGTGCTCGAGTCGCCTACAGGGCTCAAAATGGGCGGCGAGAAGCGCAAGCTCACCATGATGATGACCGATCTGCGCGGGTTCACCTCGCTGTCGGAGCGTCTGCCCGCCGACCGTGTGGTGAAGCTGCTCAACCGCTACCTCGCCGCCATGGTGCCGATCATCAAGCAATATAACGGCACGATCGACGAGTTCATCGGCGACGCGATCTTCGTGTTGTTCGGCGCCCCGGTGTGGCACGAGGACGACGCCGAGCGCGCGGTCGCCTGCGCGGTGGCCATGCAGATCGCCATGGAAGCGGTCAACAAGGAGAACCGCGAGGAGGATCTGCCCGAGGTCGAGATGGGCATCGGCCTCCACACCGGCCAGGTGGTGCTGGGGAATATCGGCTCGGCCGAGCGCATGAAATACGGCGTGGTGGGCAGCAACGTGAACCTCACCTCGCGCATCCAGGCCTGCACCACCGGCGGCCAGATCCTCGTCTCGGAGACGACGCGGCAGGAGGTCGGCAACAAGCTCAAGATCGGTAAGCAGATGGAAGTGCGGGCCAAGGGCGTCGAGCACCCCGTGGTGCTGTTCGAAGTCTTGGGCATCGGCGGCCGTCACAAGCTCTCGCTGGCAGAGACCGCCGACACACTGGTCGAGCTCGAGGAGGAGATTCCCCTCCTTTACGAGGTGGTCGAGTCGAGCCAGGTGGGTAGCGCGCTGTCGAAGGGCGTGTTGACCAAAGTCTCGCTGAAGGCTGCCGAGGCGCGGCTCGCCAATCCGGTCGCGCCCTTGAGCAATCTCAAGATGCATCTTATCGGCAGCGACGGTACCCAGGTCCCCGGCTCTCTCTACGCCAAGGTGCTCGGACCACTATCACGAACGAGTGCAGGGGTCTCGATCCGCTTTACCTCGATTCCTCCGGAAATTAATGAGTTCTTGAGAGGCGTGACCGCCGATCGGGCCTCGTAACCGCTCGCATTGCCACTGGCATCAAATTTGGCGGCAGCGGGCAGGTGCTTCGTCCACTTTGGGTCAGAAGCTGGCTCTCCTAACAACCTTGAATGTCTGCTTTTGACGCATGAGCGGTCATTGGCTGCGAAATCTGCAATGAATTCTCCCGGCCCGTATGACCACATGACAGCGATCGCGGACCATCCCCTCCTCGGCAAGTGTGCCCCTCAAAATGCCCATAAAGGTAAAGTCGCGCTCTATCTTTCGCTGAGACGCGCTCTCTGGCTTCATGTCAGAAAGAGGAAGCGCCAGTTAGTGGCGCAATTCCGGGGGGCTCTTCCGCCTGCGCGCCGATGCAATCGCCGGATCATGCGACGAGGCGCCTGCCCTCTGCGGCGAACTTGTTTTCTCTTTCGGCCGATTTTCTCTTTCCACCCATCCCACCGGTCATCCTTTGGTCACAAACGAATGTTTGAATTTCAAATGACCGTTTGAAACAACATACGTAATTGGTGAAGCGAAATGGCAAAGTCGAGGGAAATGACGCAATCCGCCAACGTGTCGCTGGCCAAAGTCCTCGTGGCGTGGCAAGCGCTAATCAAGGCGCTGT
>DASSLP010000099.1:0-10004 GCA_035689365.1 Methyloceanibacter sp. | reverse complement strand
TGTAGTGGAGATGGTTTTCGATTAGCTGATAAAGCCGTTCTTCGTCGAAGCGCGTCATGTCGGTGACGTCGACCAGCCCGTGGCTTTCGAGGTCGCCGATCTGATGGCGGCTCCGCTCCATGACATGGTTTTCGCTCGGTACCGGCTCGAGATCGACCATGGCAAGATTGCAGCGCCGCTCAAAGTCGCCTTCCTCGTCCAGCACATAGGCGATACCGCCCGACATGCCGGCGGCGAAGTTGCGGCCCGTGGTTCCGATCACCACCACGACGCCGCCGGTCATATATTCGCAGCCATGGTCGCCGGTGCCCTCGACCACGGCGATGGCGCCGGAGTTGCGCACGGCGAAGCGCTCGCCGGCGATGCCACGGAAGTAACACTCGCCGGAAATCGCGCCGTAAAGCACCGTGTTGCCGACGATGATCGACTTCTCGGGCATGATGGCGGAATCTTCCGTGGGACGGACGATGATGCGCCCGCCTGACAGTCCCTTGCCGACATAGTCGTTGCCTTCGCCCACGAGATCGAGCGTCACGCCATGGGCAAGGAAGGCGCCGAAGCTCTGGCCCGCAGAGCCTTTCAGCCGCACCCAGATCGTGTCCTCCGGCAGGCCGGTATGGCCGTAGCGCTTGGCGATCTCGCCTGAAAGCATGGCGCCGGTTGTGCGGTTGGTATTCTTGATCGGGAGATCGACCTTGACCGGCTTCTTCTCTTCGAGCGCAGGCTGGCAAAGCTCGATTAGCTTGCGATCCAGCACCTTGTCGAGACCGTGATCCTGCCGCTCGGAATTGCAGATCGCGACCTCCGGCGGCACCTCTGGCTTGTGGAACAGGCGGGTGAAGTCGAGCCCCTTGGCCTTCCAATGGTCGATCGCCTGGCTCTTATCGAGGACCTCGGTCTTGCCGATCATCTCAGAGAAGGAGCGGAAGCCGAGTGCGGCCATGTATTCGCGCACTTCTTCGGCGACGAAGAAGAAGTAATTGATCACGTGCTCGGGCTTGCCTGTGAAGCGCGCGCGCAGCACCGGATCCTGAGTGGCGACGCCGACCGGGCAGGTATTGAGATGGCATTTGCGCATATAGATGCAGCCAGCGGCGATCAGTGGCGCAGTGGCGAAGCCGAACTCGTCGGCGCCGAGCAGCGCACCCACCACGACATCACGCCCGGTGCGGACGCCGCCGTCGACCTGCACCGAGATGCGGCCGCGCAAGCGGTTGAGCACAAGCGTCTGCTGGGTCTCGGCGAGGCCGATCTCCCAAGGCGAGCCCGCGTGCTTAATTGACGTAAGCGGCGAAGCACCGGTGCCGCCCTCGAAACCGGCGATCGTAACGTGATCTGCGCGCGCCTTCGAGACGCCTGCAGCAACCGTGCCGACACCAACCTCGCTCACGAGCTTGACGCTGACATCTGCCGCGGGATTGCAGTTCTTCAGGTCGAAGATGAGCTGGGCCAAATCCTCGATCGAATAGATGTCATGATGCGGTGGCGGGGAGATCAGCCCCACCCCAGGCGTCGAATGGCGCACTTTGGCGATTACCGCGTCGACCTTGTGGCCGGGAAGCTGGCCGCCTTCTCCGGGCTTTGCGCCTTGCGCCATCTTGATCTGCATCATGTCGGCGTTGACCAGATATTCCGCCGTCACGCCGAAGCGGCCCGACGCCACCTGCTTGATCTTCGAGCGCATCGAATCGCCGTTCGGCAACGGCTTGTAGCGATCTGACTCCTCGCCGCCTTCGCCGGTATTGGACTTGCCGCCGATGCGGTTCATGGCAATGGCAAGCGTGGTGTGTGCCTCGCGGCTGATCGAGCCGAACGACATGGCTCCAGTCGAGAAGCGTTTGACGATTTCCTTCGCCGGCTCGATCTGATCCAGCGGAATCGGCGCGCGCCCGATCTCCTCGGCCTTCTTGATGCGAAACATGCCGCGCAGCGTGAGCAGCTGCTCGGTCTGTTCGTTAATCTGCTTGGCGAAGGACCGGTACTTCTCAGGGAGCTGGCCGCGCACGGCATGCTGAAGGTCGGCCACGACCTGCGGGCGCCACATATGCGCCTCGCCGCGAATGCGATAGGCGTACTCGCCGCCAACCTCTAGCGCCTCGCGCAACACCGGCGCATCGGAGAACGCAAGCTGGTGGCGCTCAACGGTCTCACGCGCTATTTCTTCGAGGCCAACGCCTTCAACCTGGCTGTTGGTGCCGGTGAAATATTTGGCGACGAAATCGCTGCGAAGACCCACAGCGTCGAAGATCTGCGCGCCGCAATAGGACTGGTAGGTTGAGATGCCCATCTTGGACATCACCTTGAGGATGCCCTTGTCGCTTGCCTTGATGTAGCGCTTGACGGCCTCCTCGACGGTCACCTCCTCGTCGAGTTCGGGCACGATGGCCTCGATGGTCTCGAAGGCGAGATAGGGATTGATGGCCTCGGCGCCGTAGCCAGCGAGCGTCGCGAACTGGTGCACCTCGTGTGCCTCTCCGGTCTCGACCACGAGGCCGACCGAGGTCCGCAAGCCACAGCGGATCAAATGATGATGCACGGCGGATGTCGCGAGCAGCGAAGGGATCGGCACGCGGTCAGGCCCGGTCGCCCGGTCTGACAAGATGATGATGTTCTCGCCGGCGCGAACCGCCTGCTCGGCGCGCTTGCACAGCTTGTCGAGCGCTTTGCCCATGCCGGCGGCTCCATGGTCCGCGCCATAGGTGATGTCGAGCGTCACGGTGCGGAACTGGTTGTCGGCGACATCGCCGATGCCGCGGATGCGCTCGAGATTGTCGTTGGTGAGGATGGGATGCGCCGCCTCGAGCCGCTTCTGCTTCGAGGTTCCTTCAAGGTCGAGCAGATTCGGCCGTGGCCCGATGAAGGTGACGAGCGACATCACCAGCTCCTCGCGGATGGGATCGATCGGCGGGTTCGTCACTTGCGCGAAGTTCTGTTTGAAATAGGTGTGCAGCAGCTTGGGCCGGCTGGACAGCGCCGAGATCGGCGTGTCGGTGCCCATCGAGCCGACTGCCTCTTGGCCTGACTCGGCCATCGGCAGCATCAGAAACTTGATGCTCTCCTGCGTGTAACCGAACGCCTGCTGGCGATCGAGCAGACTCACATTGGTACGCGGCGTGGGCGAAGGCGCGCCGGGTAGCTCGTGCACTCGGATCTGAGTGCGGTCGAGCCACTGCTGATAGGGATGCGCGGAAGCTAGCTCGGACTTGATTTCCTCGTCGGAGACGATGCGCCCCTTCTCGAGGTCGATAAGCAGCATCTTGCCGGGCTGCAGCCGCCATTTCTCGACGATCTCGTTCTCGGGGATCGGCAGCACGCCGGTCTCCGATGCCATGATGACGAGGCCGTCCTTGGTGACGAGATAGCGGGCGGGCCTAAGCCCGTTGCGGTCGAGCGTGGCGCCAATCTGCCGCCCGTCGGTGAAGGCCATGGCGGCAGGGCCATCCCACGGCTCCATGAGACAGGCGTGATACTCGTAGAAGGCGCGGCGCTTGGCATCCATCAACGGATTGCCGGCCCAAGCCTCGGGGATCAGCATCATCGCCGCGTGCGCAAGGCTGTAGCCGCCCTGCACCAGGAACTCGAGGGCATTGTCGAAGCAGGCGGTGTCGGACTGGCCCTCGTATGAGATCGGCCAGAGCTTGGCGATGTCAGGACCGAACAGCGGCGAGGACACGCTCGCCTGACGTGCCGCCATCCAGTTGAGGTTGCCGCGGAGCGTATTGATTTCGCCGTTATGGGCGACCATCCGATAGGGGTGGGCGAGCTTCCACGACGGGAAGGTGTTGGTCGAGAAGCGCTGGTGAACGAGCGCGAGCGCCGAAGCGAAGCTCGGGTGATGCAGGTCGGGGTAGTAGGCGCCGAGCTGATAGGCGAGGAACATGCCCTTGTAGACCAGCGTGCGGCATGACAGCGACACTGTGTAGAAGCCAATGTCGTGCCCGCCGGTCTCGCCGTTGATGGTGTTCGAGATTACCTTGCGCAGGATGTAGAGCCTGCGCTCGAACTCAGACTCATCCTCGATGTCGGGCCCGCGGCCGATAAACACCTGCCGGTGGGTCGGCTCGGTCTCGATCACCGATGCCGAGAGGCAGGAGTTGTCGCTCGGCACGTCGCGCCAGCCGATGAGCTTTAGCCCTTCGGCGTCGCAGATGCGGGCGACCACGGATTCGCAGTAGATGCGCTGGGCGCGGTTGCGCGGCATGAACAGATGGCCGACGGCATAATGGCCGGGCTCGGGCAGTTTGATCCGTAAAGGGGCGGTGACCTGTTTGAGAAACGCGTGCGGGATCTGCACGAGGATGCCGGCACCGTCGCCAGCAAGCGGGTCAGCACCCACCGCGCCGCGATGGGTAAGGTTTTCCAGAATCTGGAGACCATGCTCGATGATCTTGTGGCTCGGACGCGCCCTCAGATCGGCGACGAAGCCGACGCCGCAAGCGTCGTGTTCGCGCTTCGGATCATAAAGTCCTTGCGCCGGCGGCGGAGAAGGCCACGCCGACGTTGAAGAACGTGAAGACACGCTACGTGATGCCATCGTTACTGAAACCTCGGCCACGCCTCGCGGCCCAAGCGAGTGCGGGGCCAGAAAAGCTTTGGCCACAGCCGGACCTTCGCCACTGGGAAGGCGTCAATGTGCTGAAAGCGAAGAACCGGCTCTCTAGGCGGCTAGCGCCTTCGCTTTTAGCGAATGCGGCCCAGGACCGAAGATCGCCCCGTTAGGAGACGGATGCTTGGAGCCTTGCGCCGCAGCCTCCATGACAAAGGTCAGCAAGCCTGTCCTATTCGCCCTCAAAATGACAGATTTCCAATGCGCGCACAAGCAGGAATCCCCTCTCATAAACCGATGCTGGCGCGCTACTTTGGACGAACCCCAGGCCTACTTCCCGCCTAACCCAGGGCGGCAGCCGGGGTTCCAGCTATCCCCAGAATTTCATAGGTTTGCGCGCGCGAAGGGCGCCCCTCCTGACAGAGAAGGCGCCCTCCGCTCAATTCAGCGCAGATCGTCGCAAATGAGACCGTAGTTAAGCGGCCTTGCTATCGATGACTTTCGGCGTCTCGGCCTTGTCGGTTTTGGTCTTGATCGCAATGGTGCGCGGCTTCATGGCCTCAGGCAGCTCGCGCAAGAGATCTACATGCAGCAAGCCGGTCTCGAGGCTCGCGCCCTTGACCACGACATGGTCAGCGAGCTGAAACCTGCGCTCGAAGCTCCGCGAAGCGATGCCGCGATGGAGGAAGGTCGTGTCCTCGGTCTCGGTCTTCTTCTCGCCGCGAATTGAAAGAGCGTTTTCCTTGACCTCGATTGAGAGGTCCTTCTCGCCGAAGCCGGCGACGGCCATGCTGATGCGATACTCATTCTCGCCGACCCGCTCGATATTGTAAGGCGGGTAGCTCGGCGCATCGCCCTCGAACGACGCGAGCGTGTCGAGCAACGAGCCGAGCCGGTCGAAGCCGATGGTGGAACGGTAGAGTGGGGTAAGATCATAGTGTCTCATTCTCACATCCTCCTTGAGAAGCGATATGGTGCTTGTCCGCTCTTGCCGAGCCGGGCAGGTGAAAAGCACAAGCCGCTTGGCCTTGCGCCGCGGACTGATATGGTAACGGGATCGAGCTTCGTCAAGAGGATTAGCGCGCTGAATATAAAGGAAAAAGATGAAAAATCGCAGCAGTGCAGCATCCAACCTTTGCACGCCATTTTCACCTCTGAACCGTGTGGTGATGTCGCCGCCTGCTGCTATAAGGGCGCTCGTTAAAGGAGCCGGTTAGACTTCATGGATCTCGTCGCCACACCCAAGAATCCGATCCCGCTCGGCGCGTCGACCGGTTTCATCGAAATCCGCAAAGGCCTGCGTATTCGCTTTGCGAGTTGGCAATCGGTGCTGAAAGAGCGGCGCGGCACAGTCTGCATTCTGCCGGGCCGAACCGAGTTCATCGAAAAATATTTCGAGGTGGTGGGTGAGCTTCGCCGCAGAGGCTTTGCCGTGGCGGTGCTCGATTGGCGGGGGCAGGGGGGCTCGAGCCGGCTGACCCGCAATCCGCTGAAAGGTCACATCAACGATTTCGCCGAGTACGAGGAGGACCTCGCTCACTTCATGAAGGCGGTGGTGCTGCCGGACTGCCCCACGCCCTATTTCGCTCTAGCGCACTCCATGGCTGCGATCGTGTCGTTCAAGGCGGCGACCAAGCGTGGGTGTTGGTTCACCCGTATGGTGCTCACCGCGCCCATGATCAGGATCGTGGGGCTGCCGCTTCCGCACCAGGCCTGCCGCCAGATCGCTGACACGCTCACCCTGTTCGGCATGGGCAAACGTCCGGTGCCTGGAGATGCCAGAAAATATTTGCCAATTCAGAATTTCGAGGGGAACCCGCTGACCTCGGACCGCGAGCGCTATTTGCGCAACCTGTCGGTACTCGAAGCAGCGCCTCACCTAGCCGTCGGCGTGCCGACTATCGGCTGGCTCAAGGCTGGACTCAATGCTATGGCGCAGCTCGACAACGACCGGTTTCCGCCCCGCATCCGCGTGCCGTCCTTGATGCTTGCCGCGAGCGACGACCAGATCGTGTCGAGCCCGGCGATCGAGGACCTCTCGGTCAAACTTAGAGCCGGATCGCAGATCGTGATGAGGGGCTCGCGCCACGAGATCCTGCAAGAGCGCGATTCAATTCGCGAGCAGTTCTGGGCGGCATTCGACGCCTTTATTCCTGGCGTCGTGCTGAGCAAGGCAAGTTAGCACGACAGCATCTTCACGGCGGCTTCGTGCAGGCGCGGGTCGCCTGCGGCAATGATGCGCCCGCCGCCTCTTGCGTCGCCTCCCTCCCAAGTGGTGACTACGCCGCCGGAGCGCTCGACGATCGGGATAAGCGGAATGATGTCGTATAGGTTGAGACCAGCCTCGACCACGAGATCGATCTGACCGAGCGCGAGCATGCAGTAGTTGTAGCAGTCGCCACCGTAGCGCCTGAGGCGCACGGCTTGACTCAAGGCCTCGAAGCGCTGCGCATCGTCGCCGATGAAGTACTCTGGCGTGGTCGTAGTGAGAAGGGCCTCGCCGAGAGTAGCGCAGGGTCGGGCGCGCATCGTCCGTGTCGCACCGTTGTGCCGGAACAACGCTTCGCTCTCGCTACTGAAGAAGCGCTCCCGGGTGAACGGCTGGTCCATCATGCCGAGGAGTGGAACGCCGCCCTGCGTCAAGCCGATGAGCGTTCCCCATAACGGCAGGCCCAGAATGAAGGAGCGGGTGCCGTCGATCGGATCGACCACCCAGCAATAGTCTGCATCGCCCCGGGTCGAGCCGAACTCCTCGCCGACAATGCCGTGATTGGGATACGCACTGACGAGAGCATCCCTAATGGCGGTCTCGGCGGCGCGGTCGGCCACCGTGACAGGGTCGAAAAAATCGCCTCCTTTATGGTCAATCGGGAAAGCTGTCCGGAAATGCGGCAAAATGACCGCTCCTGCCCGGTCGGCGAGGGCGTGGGCGGTGGCGAGAAAGGCCGGAAAATCGGATTCTGGGAGCTTTGACACGCTCAGAGCCTTGAAGGCTTTTCCTCTTGAGAGTCAAGGAGTCCGGCACAAGAACGCGGTTTTTGCTGAGATCCTACGCGCATAGCGCTCAGCAATCGTGACAATTATGCACCACTGTCTCGCAAATGCCGCCCGAGCGTCATTGCAACCTTGCTTTTTGTGCGCCGCAATGACATATTGTTGCAACGCGGCATGGCTCTCCAGGCCATACCGCTGCCCTCCTTGGGCGTTTCCTCCCTAGACTTGGGCCGTTCGTTCAATCGGACGGCCCTTTTTTTGTCAATTCTAGGCTTGGCTATTCGGCAGCTGCGCGCGGGATGGCGAGGCCCGAAATACCGGCGATTAGCGCGTGCACCACGGCTTCGAGATCGCCGCGCAGCCGGTCAAATCCCGCCGATTTCTCGAAGCTCGATTCATCCATGTAGAGCGCACGGTTGATCTCGATCTGGAGCGCGTGCCGGCCTTTGTGTGGCCGGCCGTAGTGCTCGGTGATGTAGCCGCCGGCATAGGGCTTGTTCAGCGACACCGCGTAGCCGAGCGCCTTGAGCTCAGCGGCGGCAAGTCGTGTGAGCTCCCCGCTGCAAGACGTCCCGAAGCGGTCGCCAAGCACGAAGTCAGGCCGGCCGCCGCCCTGGTCAGCGATCGGACCCGACGGCATGGAATGGCAATCGATCAGCACGGCGAGGCCGAATTCGTTTTGCGCCGCAAGCAGAAGCTCGCGCAGTGTCTCATGATAGGGCGTGTAGAGCCGGTTGATGCGTTCGAGCGCAGCGCCAACGTCAAGCGGCTCGCGGTAGATCTCGTCGGACTCCGAAACGATACGGGCGATGGTACCGAGGCCGCCAACCACCCGCACCGATTGGGTATTGGCGTAGTGGGGCAGCCCGTCGCGGAACAGGATCGGATCGAGTTCGTAAGGCTCGCGGTTGACGTCGAGATAGGCGCGCGGGAAATGGGCGTGGAGCAGAGGGGCGCCGAGCCCGGTTACGAACGCAAACAACTCCTCGACGAAGGCATCCTCCGAGCGCCGGAGGGCGAGAGAATCGAGCCTGGAGGCGGCAAGAAACGTGCTCGGATAGATGCGGCCACTATGCGGTGAGTTGAAGACGAGGGGCGCTTTCAACTGATCGGGAAGCGCCACCGTGAAGGGTGGTGAAAGCTCACTCTCAATAGCCTCGGCCTCGCTTAGGCTCATTGCCAATCCTTGCTGCCGCTCTGATCCAGCCTACCCCCGAAAGACATGGAATCGCTTGTAAACTTTGCCAACGAGAGTTGAACCTGTCTAGGGCGTGTTCTGCCTTGTGCCCGAGCCAATTAGACGCGATGATTTGGGGTCCGGCGGCGCGGGGGCCAAGACCATCCGGCCCTTTGAGAGCCCAAGCAATTGGTCTTTTACCAAGTTCGTGTACGCCCAAAGGGCGAGAATTCAGGGGGAGCGGGATGGAGGCGAATGATCCGCGGGAGCGCAGCGTTCAGCGCATACTTCTTGCCGAGGACGACGAGGACATGCGGCGTTTCCTGGTCAAGGCCTTGGCCAAGGCTGGCTACGACGTGGTGTCGTTCGGCAACGGGCTCGAGGCCTATGAGCGGCTGAAGGAAGAGCCCTTCACTCTGCTTTTGACCGACATCGTGATGCCGGAGATGGACGGCATCGAGCTCGCACGCAAGGCGAGCGAGATCGATCCTGACCTCAAGATCATGTTCATAACCGGCTTTGCCGCCGTCGCGCTCAATCCAGACAATCATGCGCCCAAGGACGCCAAGATCCTGTCGAAGCCGTTTCACTTGCGCGATCTGGTCGACCAGGTGGAGCGCCTGCTCGCAGCGTGAGGGGACGCGCAGGTTGCGTTGACCGCGCGTCACCCGATATAGAAGCTCTTCCATTACTGATGGTAAGGGCGCGTAGCTCAGCGGTACGAGCACTGCGTTGACATCGCAGGGGTCACTGGTTCGATCCCAGTCGCGCCCACCATTTTTTCCGCCATTTTTGCATCATCGAGATTCGGCACTAGCACGCAGCTAGCACGCACAGGATTGAAAATACGGTCAGGGAGAAGCGAGCCGAAGTCCCGTGTCAGTTCGGCGAAATAGGCGTCGATGGCTCGCACTGCATGGCCTAGGTAGTTGGGCCGATACTTGGCATAACGTTCGGCGGTCCGAGCCTCCTTACTCTTGTGCCCAAACCACTTACCTCCCACTCCGGGACGTCTCTGGCGCGAAGCTCGGTCGCCATCGTGTGACGAAGGCAATAGGGGGATATGTACTGTAGCCCGATCTCAGCAGCGGCGTCTCCGAAGGAGCGTCTGACAGAGGCGACGGGGTTGCCGTGACACTCCACGTATCTAAGGCCATCGCATTGGTTGACCCACGGCAACAGCGTGTCTGAAATCGGCACGACGGGACGATATTTCTCCCTCTGGCGGCAAAGTGAGGGCACAAGAACCGATGTTGAGGCGATCATCGCAGGGCTGACGATTCTCTA
>DASSLP010000098.1:0-4506 GCA_035689365.1 Methyloceanibacter sp. | reverse complement strand
ATCGAGCTCGACATTCCGATCACGATCGCGGGGATGAGCTTCGGAGCGCTTTCGGGCCACGCAAAGGAGGCGCTCGGACGCGGCGCGACCGAGGTCGGCACCTCGACCACCACCGGCGACGGCGGCATGACCGAGGAAGAGCGCCATCATTCGCATATCCTCGTTTATCAACTGCTGCCCTCGCGCTACGGCATGAACCCAGACGATCTCAGGCGCGCGGATGGGGTGGAGATCGTCGTGGGGCAAGGCGCCAAACCTGGCGGCGGGGGCATGTTGCTCGGCCAGAAGATCTCAGACCGCGTGGCCGAGATGCGTACCCTTCCCAAGGGCATCGACCAGCGCTCGGCCTGCCGCCACCCCGACTGGACCGGCCCCGACGACCTCGAGATCAAAATCGAGGAGATCAGGGAGATCACCGACTGGCAGAAGCCGATCTATATCAAGGTCGGGGCCTCGCGGCCTTATTACGATACGGCGCTTGCGATTAAGGCCGGTGCCGACGTGGTAGTGCTTGACGGCATGCAAGGCGGCACGGCGGCGACGCAGGAGGTATTCATCGAGCATGTCGGCTTGCCGATCCTCGGCGCCATCAGGCCTGCGGTCAAAGCGTTGCAAGATCTCGGCATGCACCGCAAAGTGCAGCTCATCGTCTCCGGAGGGATCAGGAATGGTGCGGACGTCGCCAAGGCACTTGCGCTCGGCGCAGACGCCGCATCGATCGGTACTGCGGCTCTGATCGCGCTCGGCGACAATGACCCTACACTCGACTCGGAATACCGTAAGCTCGGAAGCGCGGCCGGATGCTACGACGACTGGCATGAGGGCCGCGACCCCGCCGGCATCACTACGCAAGACCCGGTACTCGCGGCGCGTTTCGATCCGGTGCTCGGCGGCAGGCGGCTCGCCAATTATCTCGCGGTGCTTACACTTGAGACCCAGACCATCGCTCGGGCCTGCGGCAAGAGCCACGTGCATAATCTCGAACCTGAGGACCTCGTCGCACTTACGGTCGAGGCGGCGGCAATGGCTCGCGTGCCGCTTGCCGGCACGGACTGGATTCCGGGCCAAGCGGGATAGTTTTTTCTGAAAGGGATAGCGTCATGGCAACAGACTTGGTGAAGGCAGCGAAAGAACGCGGAATCAAATATTTCCTCATTTCCTATGTCGATCTGTTTGGCACGCTGAGGGCGAAGCTCGCTCCCGCCGCGGCGATCGGCGACATGGCGAAAGAGGGAGCCGGCTTTGCCGGCTTTGCGAGCTGGCTCGACATGACGCCGGCCGATCCCGACGTGCTTGCCATCCCGGACCCTGCGAGCCTAATCCAGCTCCCGTGGAAAAAGGAAGTCGGCTGGCTCGCCGCAGACCCCTATATGAACGGCAAGCTCGTCGAGCAAGCGCCGCGCGTCGTCCTGCAAAGGATGAAGGAAAAGGCCGCCAAAGCCGGCTACGAGCTCAAGACCGGCGTCGAGTGCGAGTATTTTCTGGTGAGCCCCGACGGATCGGCGATCAGCGATCCGTCTGATATCCAGTCGAAGCCCTGCTACGACCAGTCGGCGCTGATGCGGCGCTATGACGTGATCAGCGAGATTTGCGATTCGATGCTAGAGCTCGGCTGGGGGCCCTATCAAAATGACCACGAGGACGCCAATGGCCAGTTCGAAATGAACTGGCTCTACGACGACTGCCTGGTCACCGCCGACCGGCAGGCCTTCTTCAAATATATGGTCAAGGGGATCGCCGAGAAGCATGGGCTTCGCGCGACCTTCATGCCGAAGCCCTTCCACAACCTGACCGGCAGCGGATGCCATGTCCACGCGTCGCTGTGGAAGGATGGCAAGAACATCTTCGAGGACGGCAATGACGGACTTGGATTGTCCCGCGTGGCCTATAACTTCATCGGCGGCGTCATGAACGCAGCGCAAGAGCTGTGCTCGATCACCAATCCGACGGTCAATTCTTACAAGCGCATCAACGCGCCCGCCACGCTGTCGGGTGCGACTTGGTCGCCCAACTCGGTGACTTACGCCGGCAACAACCGCACACACATGATCAGGATCCCCGGCGCGGGCCGCTTCGAGCTTCGTCTCGCTGACGGCGCGGCCAATCCCTATCTGCTGCCGGCCGCGCTTCTTGCCGCAGGTCTCGAAGGCATGGCGAAAGGAATCGACCCAGGCAAGCCGCTCGACATCGACATGTATGCCGAGGGTCACAAGGCACCGGCGAACACGAAGAAGCTCCCGCTCAACCTTCTCGACGCGCTCAGGCTCACGGAGAAGTCCGAGCTGCTGCGACGCGAGCTCGGCGGCGAGTTCCTCGACTCCTACATCAAGCTCAAGAATAAGGAATGGGATGAATACTCGCGACAGCTGACCCCTTGGGAGCGCGCCAACACGCTCGACTGCTAGCCGAGATTCGTCACGTCCGCGGGTAGATGATGATGGAGAGATAGGTCATGGGGAGCTTGGTCAGCTCCTCAGGGCCATGCAGGGCGGCGGCATCGAAGAACAGCGCGTCGCCAGGCGCAAGCGGATAGGCCTTGTCGGCGTGGCGATAGAGCACACGCCCCGTCAGCATGTAGATGAACTCGACACCCGCATGCTGGAACATGGTGTAGGGTTTGGCCTCCTCGGTAAGCGTGATGAGATAAGGCTCGACCACGATCTCGCCGGAGATGGAATGGCCGAGCAGCTGATACTGATGTCCGGCCTTGGTGCCACGCCGCTCGATGGTCACACCCTTGCCGGCGAGCACATGGGAGCAGTCGCGCTGCTCATCATAGCTCGCGAAGAAGGTGGTGAGCGGCACGTTCAGCGCACGAGAGAGCGCTTCGAGGCTGTCGATCGAGGCCGAAACCGCTCCGTTCTCGATCTTGGACAGCATACCAGTGGAAAGCCCGGCCTGCTCGGCGAGCTCGGCCCCGGTCAAATCGAGCTTGCGGCGGAGGCTGCGCACTTGGGCGCCGATCGACCCGGCGATCGACCGGCTCGCGGCAGGCTGCGGGGCGAGCGACCCCGTCTTGAGCTCGCCATCGAGCGGCTTGCGCGCGGCGACTTTCCGCTTGGGCGCCCGGGGCTTCCGCTGCATTCTGGCTTTAGCTTCCATGGAATCCCCTGCTCCCCGCGGTCTAAGGCCGGTATCCTCGCTATAGCCGACCTCGTCTTCCTCCGCGAGCCTTGAGTCGATCCGTGGCATCAGGCGATTCACGTCCTCTCGTCATTCGTGACCCGACGCCGCATGACGAGGGCACATGGCGGGTTTTGTGGGCGGCGTATTGCGCATTCTACGAGACCAGCGTGGCGGAGGCGGTCACGGCAGGAACCTGGGCAAGGATCCTCACGCCGGGATCACCGCTGTTCGGGCGTATCGCCCAATGGAAAGGAGAGGTCGCTGGCTTCACAGTCTCGGTGCTCCACCAGGGCTCATGGACGCTCGATCCGATCTGCTACCTAGAGGACCTGTTCGTCGCGCCAAAGGCAAGAGGCCATGGCATCGGCCACGCGCTGATTGCGGACCTGCTCGCGCGCGCTAAGGAGCGCGGCTGGTCGCGGCTCTACTGGCACACCCGGCAAGGCAATGCGCCGGCGCGGCGCCTCTACGATAAGTTCGCAGTGGCGGACGATTTCGTCCGCTACCGCTTGACCCTAACCTGATTCCCGAGCGATGCGCTCCCTGCCAGCCTGCCCAAAAGAACCGCATATTCCCTACGAATCGCATATACGTTGGACTGGTGAGAAACTTTATTTCCTGTTAGTGTAGTGTCTGAAAAAGGCGGATGCGGGGGCTGCTCCGAGCCAAGGGGGATATTATGGCTGCACCTTCTAAACCAACCACTGCTTCCGAAGAGCTGAAATACGCTTCGGGAGACCTAAGGCGCGAGACCGGCTGGTGGGGCGCCTTTGTGATCGGCCTCGCCGGCACGATTCTGGTCACCGGTATTGCCCCGGTGATGGTGACGGCGCTCGGCGCCTCCGGCATCCCCGTCACTGTCTTCATCACACTCACAGGCTGGCTGCTTTGTCTCTTCTTGGCTGAGCTAGCCGCGATGATGCCCGAGCGCACAGGTGGATCGCCATCGTACGCTTATCCAGCCTTCAAAGACCGCTGGCCGCGGCTCGCCAAACACATCAACGGTTTCACTGCTTGGGCCTATTGGCTCGGATGGTTCCCCGTGGCGCCGCTCAACATGATCTTGGCGTCGTTCTATTTAGCGGATCGCTTCCACCTCAATACGACCGCGGGGTTCACCCCAATCCACACCTTCATTGCTTGGTCGACGCTGATCATCTCGATCCTGGGCCTTCTGCTCTTCTTCATCCCCGCCTATCGCGGGATCCGTTTCGGCGCGACCTTTGCTACCGTCCTCGCGCTCTTGTCGATGATCCCGCTGACCTTCATCGCAATATCCTGGTTCTTCAATCCAAGCGTGGTGAATCTCGGCGAGCTCTCGGGATTCCCGCACGTCGATGGATCGAGCTTCTTTGCCCCGATTGGCGACTTCAACTGGCT
>DASSLP010000097.1:0-29341 GCA_035689365.1 Methyloceanibacter sp. | reverse complement strand
TTTTTGACCGGCGCGTAGAAGACGCTGTCGATTTCCACGATATCGTCATCGAACAGGCGCGTCACCTCGACCATGGTCCGCGGCGGATAGGGTGGACCGTCCCAAAGCTCGGTCTGCGCCTGTTCCACCATCGGCGTAAAGCGAGGGAGGTCGCTGAGATAGACAGTGAGCCTCACGCAATCCTTGAGGCTCGCGCCCTCCGATGCTGCGATCATTTTGATATTGAGGAAGGCTTGGCGAATGGCGCTTGGGGGTCTTGCACGAGCTTGTTGGTGGCCGGATCGATGCCTTGCATGCCGGCTACGAAGATGAAGTCCCCCGCTCGTGCGCCAAGGCTCCAAGTGCCTACCGCCTTGATGGCGCCTGGAGGATTGAGTGTCCTTACACCGTTGGGCGAGTCCGAACGTGCAGGGACGAGACTCGTCGCGAGCAAGATTGGCGCGCAAGTAAGGACAACCCAAGGGCGCATATGCGATCTCAGCCTTCGCGGTTCGGTGTGCCGAGGATGTGGCCCTTCGGCGGCAACATCACCTGATCGAAGTCTTGCGTGAACATCGCCGCTGCGAAGAAGGCGACGGCGCGCAGCGTCTCCTTGCCGGTGTTCTCGAGATCGTGGCGCATCGGCGTCGGCAGAACGAACACGCTGCCGGGTCCGACTTGATGCGTGGTCCCGTCTTCGAGATAGAGCTTGCCGGTTCCGGCGATGATATATTGCGTCTCCTCGGTCGCGTCAGTGTGCCAGCCGAGCCGCTTTCCCGGCTCGACCTCGTAGACGATGGTCGACGAGGCAGTCGTCCCGTGTCCGCCATAGACGGCGAAGGCGCCCTGCCAACTTACGGCAGAATCAGTTTCGCCCCACACCTTGGCGCGCGGCAGCTTGTTGGATTCGACGATTGCGGCAGTAAGAGCGTTCGCGCTGGGCTTGGCGGGAGATGTGGGCTCATACGGGGTCCTCCGCCATTGATGATGATCACTTACGCTAGCATAGCCTGCAAAAATGCCTTCGCCTTAGCATAGATACCGGGCGCTTCACTTTCACGCGGACCGGCAATGCAGATCGCAAGGCTCATCTGCCGGCCTTCGTAAAACCAGGCAGCCGCGCGACCGACGTCGGCGGTCGCGTCGAGATCGATAGCAAGGGCAAGCTTTTGCAGTTGGTAAGCGGTGCGAATGGCGAGCTCGGTGCCAGGCGAATTCAGGCCACGTTCGTCGACGAGCACCATGAGCCGGTCGCTGTCGCGCACGTTCCACTCGGTGCGCTGGTTTGGGTCGGCAAGCGGCGTCTCCTGCAAGTATGGATAGGACGCAAGCAGCCCCGGTGGCTTTGGCATGTCCTCGGCCCAGCCTCCTTTGGGACACCAGCCGCCGTAAAGGACGCCTCGTTCGATCGCCGCATCGAGCGCGGCGCGGTCGACACCCGTCTGGCCGCCGGAGACGATCTTCAGCATGAAGCCATCGATGACCCGAAAGATGGCCTTCCGGCAAGGCTTGGTTTAAGCGGCTGCGAGCTCCTGGTCGAGGGCTGTAGCACGTTGCAGAGCGGGCCGCTGCTCGAGGCGCCCGACATAGGCCACGAACTCCGGGCGTTTCGGCAAGAGGCCGAACATCATGCCCCAGCGCAGCATCGAGCCCACCACAACGTCGGCGGCGGTGAACTGCTCTCCCATGATATACGGACCTTTGGCGACCGCCTTTGCTACGACGTCCATCACGGTATCGAACTCGCCGTAGCCGACCATGGCGCGTCGGGGCTCCTCTTTGCGCGGCGACGCTTTGTCGAGGACCGCAGCCTCGATGCAGCTCGGGCTGAAAAACAGCCATTTCAGATAGGGCCCACGCCGCGGGTCGCCGACCGGGATGTTGAGCCGGGCATTAGGGAACTCGTCGGCGAGATAGGTGCAGATCGCGGCAACCTCGGTGATGATGGCGTCGCCATGCTTGAGCGCAGGCACCTTGCCCATCGGATTGATGGCAAGATAGTCGGGCTTGCTCTGCTCGCCCTTGGCCAGACTCAGGAGGTGGATGTCATAAGGCTCGCCGAGTTCCTCAAGCATCCAGCGGACGACCTGCGAGCGCGACGGTGCGGCGTGATAGAGCGTAAGCTTCGCCATGCTGATCTCCTCTGTCATAACAGGCGCTCGCTAAGGCTTGGAGCGCTCCAAAAAAACGAACGGAACTCCCGTCAAGCGTGCAGGATTAGTGCTCAAGAAGGCGGCGTTGTGACGGCTGGAGTATGACAATGGCACCACGGACCAGAAAGGCGACAAAAAGCCGAAAGGGGACAAACGGCCGCAAGCGCTGGTCGCAGGCGGTCACCACGGGCTCTGATGCCCTCGACCTGCAAAAGGGCGTCTTCACACTGAAGGATCCAAGGAAGATCGCGCTCTCGCTCAAGCGTTCTGCCGAACAGAGCACGCGCCGGAAATCGGACCCGTACCGTTCGGCGATGTCGATGCTCGTCTTCTATATCAATCGCGCCGGCAAGAACCTGCCTCAAGCGGACCGCGCGCGGCTCGAGAAGGCGAAGAACGAATTGCGCAAGGCCTTCGGCAAGAAGGCGGCCTAGCCCGGCTCGCTCTTGGCCGAGCCTTCCACCTCGCCGATCCAATGCTCGGCGTGTTGGGAGAAGGTGGCTAGCACTGCGTCGAAGGCCGCTTCTTCGGCGTTCTCGGCGCCGCGATCTGCCTGTAGCTCCTCGAATACCTGACGATAATCGGCGTAGCCCTGCATCTCCTCCGCGCGATGCCACCAGAAATCGCCGATGAAGAAGAATTTCATCCAAGAGAACAGACAGTCGGTCCAGTCCTCGAGGTAATGGCGGAGGTGGATGCTCGGGGCGCACAGATAGACGTCGGCATTGTGCAGGACCTCAGCGCCGTTCTTCAGGCAATCCTCGCGCGTCGCGACCTCGACGAGCCTGCCATCGAGGAACGGGTAGTCCGCGCATTCGAGGAACACGAAGCTCATGCGGTCTGCGCCGAGATAGAGTCCGCGCGGGTCGAACAGCTTGAAATCGACCCCGCGCAGGCGTGCTTTGTCGATCTCGATCAAGGGAGGACCCTTAGCCGTCGCATCGGCCACGAGCCTCACGCCTGTCTCGCGCGCTCTATCGACGAGGATATCGGGGTTTGGGCTGATTAAACTCGAGATCAGGATCGAGCCGGACATCTCCTCGTCGAATAGCTCGACATTGGGGCGGAGGCGAGTGGCGTCTCCGTTTTGCTTGGCCAACGGCTTCAGCCGCGCGGGCTGCTTCGGCTCGGCCCTCTTGAAATATTCGTCGCTCCGCGCCGCAAGCCGGTCGAGATAGCCGAGCAGTCGATAGCGGATGCGCGGGTCGCTACGGCTGCCTTTCCAGACAACGGTGACGGAGGGCATTTACTGTACTTTCCTCCGTGAGCGCGGGGCCGCGAAGAACGGCACATTGCCCTCCCCTGAAGAGGGGCGCAAGCCATGTTCCAGAAAAGGGTTGCTTCCAACTTCACCCAGTCCCCTCGCAATGAGCGCGATGTCTGATCCGAGCAGATCGCGCGCTATACTGGGCGAGGAAAGACAAGGGGATTGGGCATGGGCGACTGGGATGGCTTTTACGCGCTCATTGGTGGCACGGCCGGCGCGTTGATTGGTCTCATTTTTGTCGTGATCACGCTCGGAATGGAGCACGCCAAAGAGGGCGATACGGTTCGCACTCGCCTCTTTGTCACTCCCATTCTTGTCTATTTCGCGAGCTTGCTGATCACCTCGCTCGCCATGATCCCGCCGCTGTCCGACGTGACCCGTGCGCTCGCTCTCGGCGTGATCGGCTGCGCCGGTCTTGGCTACACGATCAACCTTGCACTGCTGCTCCGCCGCCTGGCGGCGCCGGAAGAAATCGAGGCGCTGTGGGATATCGTGCTGCCGATCGCGTCCTATTCGCTTCTTGTGTTCTCGGCGGCGGCCTGGGCCCTCAAGGCCCCGTTCGCCAATTTGAGCGGGGCGGCCGCAGTCGTGGTCCTGCTCATCGTCGCCCTACGCAAAAGCTGGGTGGTGACCCTGTACATAGCGAGCCGCAAGAGAAAAGACGCATCAGACTGACAAAGGAAAGAGCGGCGCGGCACAGGCTTGGCCGCGCCGTCTCCAGAAGATGTAAAGTGGCGAGACCGGGGGCTCGCCACTTCGCTTAAGGACGTCCCCCGTTCAGGCCTTGGCGTGGTGGGCGTGCGATCCCATTCCCGCTAACATGCCGGCGACCTTCTCCGACACATAACCGAACACCGCGCCGATGATCATTGACAGAATGATCACGACTTCGGGATTTTGCAGCGAGGCCACCGTAAGGCTGCCCGCAGCATCCTTCATCACAACGTAGGCGACGACAGAGGCGAAGCCGTAGACCTGCGCCGGGATGCTGTCGAAGGCTGCCACATTGGCGAGCAGCACCATCGCGGCGACGCCGACACCGACGCAGATCGCGGCCCAGATCGGAAGGCTGAGCTTATCGGCGATGCCGGTCTGAGTCGCGACCCAGAGGGTGATGCCGGCAATGACGGCACCGGCCGCATTGTTGAGAATCGCCGATTGCAGTCCATGCTCTTTGCCGCCGCAATGGAAGAAGCAACCCCAGGCGATAAATGCGGCCCAGATCGCAAGCGCACCGCCGAGCGGCCCAAGAAAGAGCCAAGTCGCTATGGCGCCAAGCACACCAACGCTAATTGCAAGAGCTGTGTTCGTGGACATCTCACCCCCCTTTCGGTGGAAGAGCGGGCGGATGCGCCGGAAGGCCGGCGGTCCACCGGCTCACTGATCGAAGCCTGTTTTTATGCGAGACCGATTCGGCTTCCGGGCGGAGAATAGCCCAAAGTGGGCCTAGACTGAACAATATTCAGCGTTTTGCCCAATTCATAGACAGAAATTGAGGGTGGGCTGACAAAGCACGGTCCTTGAAACCCAAAGCCGCGCGGGCCTAGGTTTCGGCCATGACAGACAGAGTTCATGTGATCGGCGGTGGACTTGCAGGCAGCGAGGCCGCCTGGCAGCTCGGGCGAGCGGGGGTGCCGGTTGCCCTCCACGAGATGCGCCCAGTCCGCCAAACCGAGGCGCACAAGACCGGCGCCTTTGCCGAACTCGTCTGCTCCAACTCCTTCCGCTCAGACGAATGGGAGACCAATGCGGTCGGACTCCTCCACGAGGAGATGCGGCGCGCGGGCTCTCTGATTATGGCGGCCGCCGATACGCACAAACTGCCGGCCGGAGGAGCCTTAGCAGTCGATCGCGACGGCTTTGCCGCCAAGGTGAGCGAGACGCTTGAGTCGCATCCGCTTATCGACATCATGCGCGAAGAGATCGACGGCCTCCCGCCGACGGATTGGGACAGCGTGATCGTTGCCACAGGCCCCCTCACCTCACCGGCGCTCGCCGCCACGATCCAGGCGCTGACTGGCGAAGCAGAGCTTGCCTTCTTCGATGCAATCGCGCCCATCGTTTATCACGAAACCATCGATATGAACGTGTGCTGGCTTCAGTCGCGCTACGACAAGGCAGGACCAGGAGGCGGTGGCGCTGACTACATCAATTGCCCACTCGACAAGCGCCAGTACGACGCCTTCCTTGCGGCACTGCTCGCGGCCGAGAAGACTGCGTTCAAGGAATTCGAGGCGGCGACGCCCTATTTCGAGGGCTGCCTGCCCATCGAGGTAATGGCCGAGCGCGGGCCGGACACGCTGCGTTACGGGCCAATGAAGCCGGTCGGCCTCTCCAACCCGTATAAACCTGGCACCAAACCTTACGCCGTGGTGCAACTCCGCCAGGACAATGCTCTCGGCACGCTGTGGAACATGGTCGGCTTCCAGACCAAGCTCAAACATCGCCAGCAAGTGCGGGTGTTCCGCATGATCCCCGGACTCGAGCAGGCGGAGTTCGCGCGGCTAGGCGGGCTGCATCGCAACACTTTCCTCAACAGCCCAAAGCTGCTGGACGCCACGCTTCGCCTCAAGGCCGATCCGCGCTTGCGCTTCGCCGGTCAGATCACGGGCGTCGAAGGTTACGTCGAGTCGGCGGCGATCGGTCTTATCACCGGCCGCTTCGCCGCGGCCGAGCGGCTTGGGCAGAAACCCATGCCTCCGCCTGCGACGACGGCCCTCGGCGCGCTACTCAGTCACATCACCGGCGGCCATCTCAGCGCCGAGGTCGAAGGCGCGAGAAGCTTCCAGCCGATGAATGTCAATTTCGGCTTGTTCCCACCCGCTGCTGCTCAGCCTCATCCTGGAGGCAAGGGGCCTCGCAGCTCGAGGGGATCCGATCGGAAGCGCGCGCTTGCCCGTCGCGCCCTTGCCGATCTCGACCGCTGGCTCAGCCCTTCAGCGTCTGTGGCCGCGGAGTAAGCCCGCTCAGCCGGACTTGCTCAGGATGAGCCAGAACCGCAGCAGCGAGATATCGAGATCCGGCTCCATGTAGGTCCCGTTCATGTTGTCGATGACGACGGTGCCATCTAGACCGTTGGGCATGCCTTTCAGCTCGATAGGATGGTGGTCATCTACCTTCGGCCAGCCGCGCCGGTACACCTCCGTCATGGCGTCGGCGATGTCGAATTTCACCGATGCTCCGTTATCCAGACTTACAGTGAGCAGCTTATCTGCCAGCTCGATCTGGATGGTGCCGAGGCCTTCGACCGCGACCGTCTGCGGCGGAATAGCGAAGGGCACCGGATCGCCGCCTTTGAACACGATCGGTCCCACTACGGTGCCGCTCTTTGCTAGCGAGAGCGTAGCCGGCACGTCGGAATAGTGCGTGAAATAGATGGCGCCGGAGCCGTTGCCGATATCGGGGCGAAGGCCAAGCGCAACCAACAGCTCGCGTGCCGTCTCCTCAGGCTTCTTGCCAGCCGCGAAGGGATCGTTGGGCTGACCTTCGAACCAAGGTGCGAGAAGACTGAGCGAACGGTGGGTGTTGAGATACCACTCGATGCCGCGCACCCGCGCCGCATCCGCGCCGACAAGACCTGCGCCTGCGCTCCCCTCGGCCTGTCTCACGACCTTGCCGTCGACGAGCATGCCCTTCTCGCTAAGAATCGAGGCAAGCTCGGACTTCTGGCTCATGACTGAGAAGCCAACAGCGCCACCTGGGCCAAACGATGCGGCAGCCAGGAGGAGCGCAAGCACGCCTGGCACGAGGCGCAAGTCGAAATCGCTGCCTCGGATAATACGGAAGCCGGCGAGCAGCAGGGCCCATACGCCGATCAGCACCATCAGATAACGTTGGTCGGTGACACCGTAGTCTGAGATGCGCCGCCACACGGCGATGAACAACAGCACAACCGGCAACGCTGCGAGCCAAACCCAGTAGCGCCAGAACACGCTAACGAGAGAGCCGCCATTTTCGCGGCTTGGATAACCGACCAGCAACGTCGCCGCGCCAACCAGCAAATAGCCAACCACCATTGCGCCGAGTGTGCCCTTCGGCAGCTCCCAGGCGAGCACGATCTTGATGGCGTAGGCATAGAGGATGGCGGTGTAGACGAGGAGCAGAGGCACCAGCACGAATTTCACTAGCGCAGCGATAGCGCGCATGGTGAACTCGCTTTCCTCCCGTGCAGTGATGGGGTCGGTGAAGCTTCGTGGCGCCAAGGCGAGGAAACTTACCGGAGCCACCAGGCCGAGGCTTATAGTCCAGATATACTCATGCCACTTCGCGGGCAGATGGAGCCCGAACAGCAGGTTCAGAGTCCCGTGAATGATGGAGAGGCCAGCCCCGAACAGTCCGGCAGCGATAAAGGCAAGCAGCGCGCCCAGCCAGAGCCGATGATTGAACAGCCAGAACGTGGCGTTGGACTCGCCGCGGCCGAGATGACCTGCAAGACCGACGAGCAGGAGAAGACTGCCGAGTAGAAGCGGCGGGCTAAACCAGATGTCCCAAGCGAAGCGGAACAAGATCGCGATGACCAGGATGCCCCCCAGCCACAGCGCGATACGTACCGGGAAAGAACGCTTTTGGTTCTCCACGTAGAAGTCGACCGCCACGACCCACAGAAACGAGCCGGCAAGAGCGCCTAGGACGCGTTTTTCCACATCGCCAACGTCGCCATGCGCGAGCTTGTAGGCCGTGAGCAGCGCGGCGATGAGAACCGCCAGCGGAAAACGCTACTGGGCGGCGCTGATGTCGGGAAGCCTGCTCCGCCACCACGATTCAACGGCCCGTTTGGTCATCATCGACCTCCTCCCCGTTTTGCGCCCCTCCATCCACCGGTCACCAGGCACCAGAGGCGGTAGAGCGGGTTTATGTCGGCAACATGCCGCAGCGGATCACGCCCTTTTTTCTCCAACGCCGCAAGATAGGGCTCAACTAGGCTAAGCGGTAGAAACGCGGCGCGGCTTCGCTCATCGAGCTCCGCAGCTTGGTGCCTAGCCTCGCCTAAAGCCTCGCGGGCCTTCCCATGCAATTCGGCAAGAACGGCAAACAAGCCTTCCCCGGTATTGCGGAGGAGCACGCGCTCCGGCGACGTCTCGTTGCGCTTGAGTGCATCTGCCGGAAGATAGACGCGGCCTTGCGCGGTATGCACCGGAAGCGCACGCATCAAGCCGGTGAGCCCATAGGCGATACCCGCGGGTACTGTTGTCGTCTCAAGTTCTCGATTCCGCCCGCCGAGAATTTGCGCCGCCAGCGTAAACACAGTGCTGGCGGTGTCCTTGAGATAAGCTTCGAGTGCTTGCCAGTCGGGCATGATTTTGGTCCCGATATCAAACAGGCGCGCACTGATGAGCGCCGCAATGCGCTCGCTCGAGAGTGCATGGTGCCGCATCGCAGCCCCGAACGCATCGGCGACGGGCTGGCCCGTCGCTTCGCCCTTACCCGCCTGCTCGATGGCCTCGCGCCACCACTGCAAGCGAATTGCGCCGAGGTCAGGCTCGCTAACCTGCTCGGCGATCCGCGCAAGCTCGACATTGAAGGCGTAAAGGGCGAAGAGATGGTCACGTGCATCGCGCGGGGCAAACAGGGCGGCTAGTGCTCGGTCGGGATCGCCGGCGCGGGCGATGCGCCTTACCGTGTCGCGTCGCTCCGCCTCATGCAAAGGTCAGCTCGCTTGGGCCCGCCATGATCAAATGCGCGCTGCGGCGGGTCCTTTCTTCTTGGCGGGCGCCGGTGCCGCACTCCATGCTTCGCGTCTCACGCCAAGGATCAGTTGCAGGGGCGAGGCCACGAAGATCGACGAGTAAGCGCCAATCACGATGCCCCAGCACATGGCGAGCGCGAAGCCAAAGATGGTCTCGCCGCCGAAGAATAGGAAGGGCAACATGGCGAGGAAGGTGGTGACATGGGTCAGTACGGCGCGCGACAGCGTCTCGTTGATCGACACATCGAGCAGCTGTACGAGGGGCATACGTTTGTATTTGCGTAGGTTCTCCCGCACCCGGTCGAAGATCACGACCTTGTCGTTGAGTGAATAGCCGATGATGGTGAGCAGCGCCGCAATGCTCGACACGTTGAACTCGAGCTGGAACAGCGAATAGAGCCCGATGGTGCCTGTCACGTCGTGGATCAGGGAGGCGATGGCAGCGACGGCGAACTGCCATTCGAAGCGGAACCACACATAGATGAGGATGCCGACCATGGCCACGACCACGGCGATCGTGCCGCTGGCGATCAGCTCGCTTGAGATGGTGGGGCCGACGATTTCGACGCGGCGATAGTCTACGGTGTCGCCGAGCGCCTGCTTCACTTTGCCGATCGAGGCCTGTTGCTCCTGCTCGGTCGGCTGCGAGGCGATACGAATGAGGACCGAGTTGGGCGCCCCGAATTCTTGGATCTGAACCTCGCCAAGGCCAAGCCCGCTCACCTTGCCGCGAATATCGGCAAGATTGGCAGGGCTCTCCTTGGTCTGAATCTCGATCAGGGTTCCGCCCTGGAAGTCGATGCCCATGTTGAGCCCGATGGTCGCAATGAGGATGAGCGGGACGACAGTTAGAAGCGCGGAGATGATCCACGTGATCGCCCGCATCCCGACGAAGTCGATCTTGGTGTCGGGCGGAATGAAGTGAAAGCCTCTGAACATCGCGAGCTAGTCCCTAAATCGGTATCAGTTGCGGCCGCGTCCAACGCAGCCAATAAGCGACCATGAGACGGGTCACGGTCACCGCGGTGAACATCGAAGCGAGGACGCCCACGGTCAACGTGACGGCGAAGCCGCGCACGGGCCCTGAGCCAAGCCAGAACAGAACCAACACCGCGATCAGCGTGGTTACATTGGAGTCAATGATGGTGATGAGCGCCCGCGAGTAGCCCGCATCGACGGCAGCGAATGGCGATTTTCCGGCGCGTATCTCCTCGCGTATTCGCTCGTTGATGAGCACGTTGGCATCGACCGCGATACCGATGGTGAGCACGATACCAGCGATGCCGGGAAGAGTTAGGGTCGCCCCCATAAGCGATAGCACGGCGAAGATGAGCGCAATATTGATGATCAGCGCAAGATTGGCGAACAGACCAAACAAGCCGTAGCCCGCCAGCATGAAGATCATGACGAGCGCCAATCCCATCAGCGCGGCCTTCTTGCCGGCTTCGATCGAGTCGGCGCCGAGGCTCGCGCCAACCGTGCGCTCCTCGATGACCGTGAGTTTGGCGGGCAGTGCGCCCGACCGGAGCAGTACGGAAAGATCATTGGCCTCCTGCACAGAGAAATGGCCGCTGATCTGTCCGGTGCCGCCGAGGATCGGCTCGCGAATGACCGGCGCGGAGATCACCTTGTTGTCGAGGATGATGGCGAAGGGCAGGCCGACATTTTCCGATGTCACCTTCCCGAAGCGGGTGGCGCCCGCGGCGTCGAAGCGGAAGGTCACCACAGGCTCGCCGGTGCGCTGATCGAAGCTCGGCTGGGCGTCCACCAGGTTCTGGCCGGTCACCAGCACCTGGTTCTTGAGCACATAAGGAATCTGCGGACTTCCTTGGGGTGCTCCACTCGGGGGATTGCCGTAGAGGAGCTCATCGCCGGGCGGCACGACCTTCGACTGGGCGATCTGTTCGGGGTTGGCCGAAGGATCGACCAGCTTGAACTCGAGCTTGCCGGTCTCGCCGATTAATGTCTTCAGGCGCTCGACGTCGGAAATACCGGGCACCTGTACGAGGACGCGGCTGCGGCCCTCGCGCTGGATGCTTGGCTCGGTGGTGCCAAAGGCATCGACGCGGCGCCTGATCGTCTCGATCGAGGCTTGGATGGCCGAACTCATGCGATGGGTCAGACCTGCGTCGGTCACGGTCAGCACCACGGTGTCGTCCTTGGTGGCGACATCGAGATCGTAGCCGGAGAAGCCGGAGAACACGTTGCCGCCGATTGGCGCGGCCAGCTTGCGCAGCTCCTGATAGGCCTTGTCGAGCTCGGCCGCGTCGCGGATCTTCACCGAGACCGAGCGCGCGGTGACGTCCTGCGAAAGGTCGGTGTAGCCGATGCGAGCGCGGCGGAGCGTTTCGCGCACGTCGCCGCGAATGGTGCTGAGCCAATCGTCGGTCATCTCCTTCTCGTCGAGCTGATAGAGGAGATGCGCGCCGCCTTGCAGGTCGAGGCCGAGATTGACCTGCTTATGCGGGAGCCAGCTCGGCACGCGGTCCATGGTCGCGCGGGGAAACACGTTGGGAAGCGCGTAAAGGATGCCGGCGATAACGATGCCGAGCACTAGGACGAGCTTCCATGTTTGGAAATGCAGCATCGAAACTTTGAAACTCCAAAAAACTAAATCACCGGCGATTGGACTTTGGCGGCGTCATTCAGAGGTGGCCTTGGCCTTTGCCGGAGGGGTGCCCTCGCCCTTGCCGCGCACCTCTGAAACGGTGGATCGTACGATCTTGATCCTCACCCCTTCGGCGATCTCAACCTGAAGCTCCTGATCGTCGACCTTGGTCACCTTGCCGATGATACCGCCCGAGGTCACGACCGTGTCGCCGCGGCGGAGGGCGGCGACCATCGCCTGATGCTCCTTGAGCCGCTTTTGCTGCGGCCGGATCATCAGGAAATACATGATCCCGATGATTAGCATGGTCGGAACGATCAGGCTATTCAGGTAGTCGAAGGCGCCAGGGGCGGCTTGGGCGTAGGCGAAACCGGTCATTGCTCCTGTCCTTTGCTTGGCTTAAGGATGGCCGCCCTCGGCCCAATCAAGGCCCTTTTCGTCTTCCGACCGGGCGCTTATCTCGCGAAGGTGGCGCGACTATAGCCAGCTCACTCGCCTTTGCAACGGGCGCGACATGAACTTTCAGGAACCTCTGTCAGGCCTGTTCGAACGGATCGCCCGGGCCATCGAGCGGCTTGGTCCGCAAGAGGCCGAGGCGTCGGATTTCGCGGTGAGCGACGCCTTCGTTTGGCATCCCGAGACAGGAGGTTTCGTTCCGGTCGCCGATGTCAACAGCGTACCCCTCTCGCTGCTCAAAGGCATCGACCGCATGCGCGATGCGCTGATCGCCAACACCGAGCGCTTCGCCCGCGGGTTCCCTGCCAACAATGCGCTGCTGTGGGGCGCACGCGGCATGGGCAAGAGCTCTCTCGTCAAGGCGATACATGGCGAGGTGAAGGGCCTCAAGCTCGTCGAGATTCATCGCGAGGACATCGGGTCGCTTCCGCATCTTCTGGCACACTTGCGTGCCGCGAACGATCATCGCTTCATCCTGTTCTGCGACGACCTTTCCTTCGAAGCGGTGGACACGTCCTATAAGTCGCTGAAGGCAATACTTGAAGGCGGAATCGAGGGACGCCCGCCCAACGTGCTGTTCTATGCGACTTCGAACCGGCGGCACTTGATGCCGCGCGAGATGGTCGACAACGAGCGCTCGACCGCGATCAATCCAGGCGAAGCCGTCGAGGAGAAACTCTCGCTCTCAGACCGCTTCGGCTTGTGGATCGGCTTCCACAATTGCAATCAAGACGATTACCTCGACATGGTGCGGTCTTATGCCCGCTACTACCGCCTCGCCGCCAAGGATGAAGCGCTGCGGGAAGAGGCGCTCGCCTGGGCGCTCGGACGGGGCAGCCGCTCGGGCCGCGTCGCCTGGCAATATATCCAAGACCTCGCCGGGCGCCTTGGCACGCCGCTCTAGTTGGCGGTGGCCGCCTGGTCGCCCATGAATTTGGTGGGATCGACGGGCCGCGAGCCTTTGCGCAGCTCGAAATGCACCTGCGGCTGGTTGACCGAACCGGTCGCGCCGGCTTTGGCGATGATCTGACCGCGGCGCACCTTGTCGCCACGCTTCACCAGGATCTCCTCGTTATGTGCGTAGGCCGACACCCAGTTGTTGGCATGGCGGATCAGAATGAGATTGCCGTAGCCCTTGAGTTCGTTGCCGGCATAGGCGACCACGCCATTCTCCGCCGCCATCACCGAGGTTCCCTGCGGCACGGCGAGGTCGATGCCGTCATTGTGGCCGCCGTCGGGCTTGGTACCGAAGCCAGAGACGACGCGTCCCTTCACCGGCCAGCGGAAGCTGTTGCCCGACATGGGATCCGGCGCCGGAAGCTGTTCGTTCGTCGCGACATGCGGCGTGCTTGGCGTGCTCGGGCCCGGCGCGCTTGGACCGGTGGTCTCGTTCGATGCCGCGACCGGCGCTGCCGGCGGCGTATCCTTCTTCGGGGCGCCGGCTTTCGCGGCCTGCTGGGCCTGCTCTTCGGCGAGAGAAGTGCCAGGCGCAGGGATCGTGGTCGTCTTCACCACGTGCACGTCAGGCTTGTCCTTGGGCGTCGGAGCCTTGGTCGCCTCGTTGGGTGCCTGTGCCTTGGTTTCTTTCGCCGCAATGGCTGGAGGCGCAACGCGCTCTTTCGTTTCGGTTGGCTTGCCGCGGGCGCCAGGGATGACCAGCTCCTGCCCGACATGGAGGTGTCCATCGGGCAGGTTGTTGGCGCTCATGATCTCTTCGACCGACACGTCATATTGGCGCGAGAGGCTCGAGAGCGTATCGCCCTTGGCGACCTGGATGTGCCGGCCTTGCGGCGGAGGCAGTACGCCTCGCTTGACCATAGGCTCGGCCTCAGGCGCGCGAGGCTTCGTATAGGAGGCCTGCTCGATACGGCCGCTCGGCGGTGGCGTGTAGTCCTTGGCAGGCCGCGGCGTGTAGGCCGGCGGCGGCAATGTGGCCCGCGAAATGCGCCCCTCGTCCCGCGAACCGGCAGAAGCGTAGATCGACTCTGGCGGCACCGGGATCGAAGAGGTCGTGTTCGGATCGGCTCTGCCTTCGGCAGAATCTGAATTGGCGAGGTTGAAGACAGGAAAGTCGAAGCGCGAGGTGTTGCCGCTGCAACCCGCGAGCGTAAGCGCGAGGCCACCGGCAGCCATCCACCCACAAGCGCCGCGGCCGAAGCGCAACAAGAACGCCGCGTGTCGCATCCCTCTCCCCGCGCACACGAGATACCCGTGGGGCTAAGTTAAGCGCTGGAGAGGTAAACAAGCCGCTAACTCTCGTTTTACGGGAAGCTCGGGGGGTGAATCGCGGCAACAAGCGCTTAGCCCCGCTCCGGCTTCATCCCTTTGGTTGCTTTGGCCTGCCGCGCCGAGACCCCTGCCCTGCCATGAACGAGCGGCACGAAACGCACCGGAAGGATCGGTGTCCCGGCGAGTCCCGCCTCGCTCTTGTCGATCTGCACGAGCTGCTGCGCATCGCGCGTTTCGCCGAGCGGGATGATCATGCGGCCGCCGACCTTGAGTTGATCGATCAGCGCGGGCGGCGCCTCGCGCGCCGCGGCGGTGACGATGATGCGGTCGAACGGCGCCTGCGGCGGCCAGCCGATCCAGCCGTCGCCGATGATGGTGGTGACGTTGGTGATACCGAGCGTGGCGAAGCGCCGGTCGGCAGCCTTCTGCAACTCGCGCCAGCGCTCGACGGTATAGACCCTGCGGCAGAGATGCGACAGCACTGCGGCTTGGTAGCCGGAGCCAGTGCCGATCTCGAGCACCTTGTGGCGCTCGTCGAGCTCGAGATGCTCGGTCATGAAGGCGACCACGAAGGGCTGGGAGATGGTCTGCCCGCAATCGATGGGCAGCGCGATGTCCTGGTAGGCGTGATCGGCAAAGGCCTCGTCGACGAACAGCTCGCGCGGCACCCGCTCAATCGCGCGCAGCACCCGCGTGTCGCGGATGCCGCGACGCCTGAGCTGCATGATGAGACCGATCTGGTCTGGTGCGGACGGCATAGCCTGGTCCACCCCATTCTCGAGGTGGCGCTCCAGTATCCGACGATTCTCGGGCGCTGTCTCAAACACTTAGGGCAGCTTCTCAAGCGGGGCTGCGATCTTGGTGAGGCCGCCCATATAGGGCTTGAGCGCATCGGGAATGCGGACCGAGCCGTCTTCCTCCTGGTAGTTCTCCAGGACAGCGATCAAAGCGCGGCCGACGGCGACGCCTGAGCCGTTCAGCGTGTGCACGAGCCGTGGCTGCTTCTCGCCCTTAGGCCGGTAGCGGGCATTCATGCGGCGGGCCTGGAAGTCCCCGCAGTTCGAGCAGGAGGAAATCTCGCGATACGTCCCCTGCCCCGGCAGCCACACCTCGATGTCATAGGTCTTCTGCGCGGCGAAGCCCATGTCGCCGGTCGAGAGCACGACGACGCGATAGGGAAGTTCGAGCTTTTGCAGCACGGTCTCGGCGCATTTCGTCATGCGCTCGTGCTCCTCTGCGGACTGCTCGGGCGTGGTGATGGAAACTAGCTCGACCTTGTCGAACTGATGCTGGCGGATCATGCCGCGTGTGTCCTTGCCGGCGGCGCCAGCTTCGGCGCGGAAGCAGGGGGTTCCCGCCGTCACCCGCATGGGCAGCTTCGCCTCGTCGACGATCTCCTCGCGCACGAGATTGGTCAGCGGCACTTCCGCGGTGGGGATAAGCCAAAGATGCTCCTTTCGTTCGAGCCACACTCCCAAACGTTGCAACTCGGTTGCCATCTCAGCAAATCGGCCCGGCCTATCTGGGTAGAGCTCTTTTGCTAAATCGATTGCCTCAGCCTCTGAAATTCGCCTTGTTGCCGAGAACTGATCTTCCGCAAACTTCGGTAGTTGGGCAGTCCCCTCCATTGCCTCGCTACGTACAAGTAGTGGCGGCGCGATTTCTGTGTAGCCGTGCTCGTTGGTATGCAGGTCGAGCATGAATTGTGCGAGCGCGCGTTCGAGCCGCGCGAGCGCGCCTTTCAGCACCACGAAGCGTGCGCCTGACAATTTGGCCGCGGTCTCGAAATCCATCAGGCCTAGCGCTTCGCCGATCTCGAAATGCTGCTTGGGCTGAAATCCCTCGGCCTCGAAGTCTCGTGGCTCGCCCCATTTCCGTTTGACTTTGTTGAAGCTAGCGTCAGCACCCTCCGGAACGTCACTGGCAGGAGTGTTTGGGATTGTCGCCAGCAGATCGTGAAGTTCCGTATCGAGTTGGCGCTCCCTGTCTTCACCACCGCGAATCTCTTCTTTTAAATCGGCCACCTGGCTCAATAGCTGAGCAGCCTCAATCTCATCTTTGCTCGCCTTCGCTTTCCCCACAGACTTGGACAGCAGATTCCGAGTTGCCTGCGCCTCCTGCAATTTTTGAATCACCGCGCGGCGTTCTTCGTCGAGCTTCAAAATTCGCTTCAATGTGGCGTTCGCGCTAGCCTCGAAGCCGCGATCGGCCAGCCCCTTGATGAAGGCCTCTTGGTTATCGCGTATCCATTTGACGTCGAGCACGGCAGTTCCTCGGCTAGAATCGAAGGCTCCGTATAAGGCGCTACTACCAGCTTGTCATCGGCGGGCTTGATCCGGCGATCGAGCAACCCGTGAGAGTGGTTACTGGATGCCCGCTTTCCTGCCTTCGCCGGAGCGAAGCCTTGACCTGTTCATACCCGCATACGAGACGCTTCGGCTTCGCGCAGGCAGGCGCGGGCATGACAAGAACTCTCGCGAGCAGAGCCCGCGAGGCTTAAGGGGGATGGCGCGCCGAAAAGCGCAAACCTATGGTTCGCGCCTCCTTGCGGAGACGCGCTGGCGCCTCTCGGCGCGCCAATCACGGCGGTTACGGCACCGGGCCCTGCTTCTCCCGCTCAACGCCGGATCGAACTCCGTCTCAAGCTCGGTCAGCTAGCTCCTAGCAGGACCTCCTATTGGGTCCGGAGGGAGCTCCGGCACCGCCCGAGTTCCCGACTTGTGTGGTCAGGTCCGCGGGCGCCGCACCTCGTCCCGCTCCATGAACGCCTCATGATCGCGCCCTTCAAGTGGACGAGGTGATGCCGAGTCTAAGCGAGGTTCAGAAGGCGGGGATAAGTTGACACCCGGTTCTTGTCATCGCCGAGCCTGACCCGGCGATCCAGTAACCACCGTGATGCGCAATGGCGACTGACAGCGGTTACTGGATGCCCGCTTTCGCGGGCATGACAACGATTAGGCGGGTTTGCCGGCGGGCTTCGGCTTGGCCGTAGCGGTCGAGGCGGCGCGCTTCTTCTCGGCAAGCTTCACCGCGTAGATCGAGAGCTCGTAGAGGAGCACCGTAGGCAGGGCGAGCGCGATCTGGCTGATCGGGTCGGGCGGCGTGAGCACAGCGGCGACGACGAACACGCCGAGGATCGCGTAGCGGCGCTTCGCCTTGAGCTGGTCGGCGGTGATCAGCCCGGCGCGGGCGAGCAGGGTGAGCAGCACGGGCAACTGGAAGCAAATGCCGAACCCCAAGATCAGCGCCATGATCAGCGAGAGATACTCGCTCACCCGCGCGGTGAGGTGGATCTGCACCTGGGTGTCGCCGGTCTGCTGCATCGACAGGAAGAACTTCATGGCGAGCGGCATGGCCACGAAATAGACGAGCGCCGCGCCGCACAGGAACAGGATCGGCGTGGCGATCAAGAACGGCAGGAAAGCCTGGCGCTCGCTGCGGTAAAGGCCTGGCGCCACGAACATGTAGATCTGCGAGGCGATTACCGGAAAGGCGATGAAGATCGCGCCGAACAGAGCAAGCTTCACCTCGGTGAAGAAGAACTCCTGCGGTGCCGTATAGATCATCTCGATCGGCGCGTCGGAGCCGGCGGCGAGCCGGTAGGGAAACAGCAGCAGATTGTAGATCGGCTTGGCGAACCAGAAGCAGACGAGGAAAGCGACGAAGATCGCAAGCAACGACCAAATGAGCCTGCGCCTTAGCTCGATCAGATGCTCGATGAGTGGAGCCTTGGTGGCCTCGATATCCTCCTCGTCGCTCACCGCCCTGGCTCCGGCGTTTTCTTGGGCCGCTTCGCGCGCGGCGTTTTAGGCTTGGCCGGCGCGCGCCTTTTGCGCGGGGCTGACTTGGATCCAGTTGCAGAACGCTTGGCTTCCGCTTCAGTCACGGTCGCCACCGCTCCGGTCGGCTGAGGACTGGCGGGCGGGGGCTGCGGGGTCTGCTTCGGCAGCATTACCGGTTTGTCGATCGGAGCCTTGAGGTCGGCCGATGGCGTGTTCTCCCGCACGCTCTCGATTGCCTTGCGCACCTCGTCGATCTCGGTCTCGCGCATGGCCTCGTCAAACTGGCGCTGGAAATCTGCCGCGGCGCGCCTGAGCTTGCCCGCGTAATGACCAACAGTGCGCATCACCCGCGGCAGGTCCTTAGGCCCAATCACGATGATCGCCACCACGGCGATGACCAGAAGCTCCGACCAACCGATGTCGAACATGAGCGTGGTTTAGAGGCGCAAGTTCGGAAGCGCTAGGCGGTAGATGGCCGCCGCTTCAGATTAGCCCGATTTGCGGCTGCGGGTGGCCTTGGGCCGAGAGGCGGGCTTGGTCGCGCGGGCTTCGACTTCAGCCTTGTGCTCGATGACCTTGGGCTCCGGCGGGGTGGGGGCCTCGGCCGGCTTCTCCTCATCCTCGGCCATGCCCTTCTTGAAGCTCTTGATCCCTTGCGCGACGTCGCCCATAAGCTCGGAAATCTTGCCGCGCCCGAACAGAAGCACGAACAGCACGAGCACGATCAGAATATGCGACCAGCTCAATCCCATTTACGGTCTCCAGCGCGAGGGCCTCTCGCGCGCCTCGAATTCAGGGCACTATGGCAGCAAAGGCGCCCCCGTCGCAAGCCGCGCTCCGGCTTATTGTGAAGGGGCCCGCGCCCCGTTTTCAGCCTCGAATACCAGAACCGCGCCGGTATCGTTGGAAACGCCGATCTCCGCGTGCCGGGAATTGCCGCCAGCTGATTGTTCGCCGACAATCGAAGCTTGCCATCGAGAGATAAGCCAGGAGCGATGACCAAGACCACGCCTCCCATCAAAGTCCATCACCACAATGACTATCTGGTTTCTTTCTACGCTGGCCGAGACCAGACCGAGCGCCACCTCGAGGAGCGGAACTGGGTCGATGATTCCGCCTTAAAGCTCGGCACGGCCATGTACGCCATTCACAGCGGCAAGGAGGCCATCGTCTACGACACCTTTACCAGCCTGGCCCACGCGGAATTCGTGCGTAGCTATCTCGAGAAATTAGGAGCTCGGAAATTTACCGCGGTGCTCAGCCATTGGCACCTCGATCACATCGCCGGCAGCGCAGTATTTGACGACTGCAATATCATAGCCACGTCGCTTACGCGCGATGCGCTCAAGAGGCACAAGGCTGATATCGAGGCGGGCAAGGTTTGGGGGCCGCCGCCCATCGCGCCGCTGATATTCCCCAACGTGATGTTCGACGACCGCCTGGAGCTTCGCGTGGGAGAGATCGCGCTGGAGCTCCGCCGCATCAACATCCACAGCATCGACGGCTGCGTCGTTTATCTCCCGCGCGACAAGCTGCTGCTCGCCGCGGATACGCTCGAGGATCCTCTAACCTACATTATCGAGCCGGAGAACCTCGCCGAGCATGTCAGGCAGCTCAGAGAGATGCAAGGTTGGGATATTGCTAGAATCCTTCCCGATCACGGGAACCCCGACACCATCAGGAAGGGCGGATACGACAAGACCCTGATCGACGCGACCGTGGACTATGTCACCAAGATGCTGACGAGGGCCCATGATGCCGACTATCTCGACGGCACGATGGAGCACTATATCGGCGACTCGGCGGCGAAGGGCTGGGTCCACTTCTTCGAGCCTTACCCCGAGGTGCACGAGCAAAATCTCAAAGTCGTCCACGACTATTGGAAGGACAAGACACTGCCTGAGATTGCACCCTAGCCGCGAGCGGCCAAATCAGGCCGGCTCGCCGCTGCTTTCGTCCTCGGCAAGCGGCTCGTCCTCGAGAGGCTCCTCGTCCTCGCGGAGGTTGGGGGCATCGTCGGGATTCGGCATGGAGAAGCCGGGTGGCAAGTTCGAATCCAAGAGGCCGGCACCCTTGAGCTCGGTAAGCCCCGGCAGGTCCTGGATCTGATCGAAGCCGAAATGCTCAAGGAAGCTCGCGGTGGTGCCGTAGGTCACGGGGCGCCCAGGCGCGCGACGTCGTCCGCGCAGCTTGATCCAACCCGTCTCAAGCAGGATGTCGAGGGTGCCAGAGGACGTGCTCACGCCCCTGATTTCCTCGATCTCGGCACGGGTGACCGGCTGGTGATAGGCGATGATGGCAAGCGTCTCAAGCGCCGCGCGCGACAGGCGGCGCTGCTCGACCGCGTGCTTCTCAAGCAGGAAGGAGAGATCGTCGGCGGTGCGGAACGCCCATTTGCCAGCGACCTTCACCAGATTGACGCCGCGCGCGGCGTAAAGGCTCTGCAGCTCCTCGAGCAGGGCCGGCATGTCGTCACTATCGACGAAATGCTGGGCAAGCGTAGCCTCGTCGAGCGGCTCGGAAGCCGCGAACAGCAGCGCCTCGACGATGCGCAATTTTTCGCGCCGGTCGGTCGACTGCAGCGCGATGACATTGGAGGGAAGCGGCAAAAGAAGCCGCGGCCCGCCTCGCTCGCGCTCCGTCTCGTCTTCCTTCATGACCGGTACTCTACTCAATTGGTTCGCCGTCATTCCCTCCCCCGTAGCTGTTGCTTGCTAGGCCTCATATCAAGCGACTCGCGTGCGGCGCCGAATCATCAGCGGCGCGAATGGCTTCTCCTGGCGGATCTCGAGTGCGCCTTCGCGCGTCATCTCTAAGGTGGCCGTGAAGCTCGACGCGAGCGCGGTTTTTCTCATTTCAGGTTCCGCCAAAAACTCGGCAAGAAGTTGATCGAGCGGCGCCCAGTCGCAGACGATGCCGAGCAGGCGCTCAAGCTCAGCGCGCGCTTCCTTGAGCGACCATACCGTGCGCTGGCGAATATGCCAGGTGCGGACCGCGGTGCGCTGCCGCTGCTGCGAATAGGCCTTGAGCAGGTCGTAGACATTTGCCTCGTAGGTGCTCTTGCGGATGACGCGGATCGGCTCAGGCAGGCCGCGGGGAAACACGTCGCGGCCGAGCCGCTTGCGCGTCATGAGTTGGGCAGAGGCCTCGCGCATCGCATGCAGCCGCTTCAGCCTGAAGGCAAGCAGCGCGGCAAGCTCTTCTCCGGTCGGCTCCCCCTCCTCGCTCCTCTCTGCCGGCAGCAAGAGCTTCGACTTGAGAAAAGCGAGCCACGCCGCCATGACGAGATAGTCTGCTGCAATCTCGAGGCGCAGCCGCCTCGCCTCGGCGATGAAGTCGAGATATTGCTGGGCGAGCGCAAGCACAGAGATCTTGGCGAGGTCGACTTTCTGCGTACGGGCGAGCGCGAGGAGAAGATCGAGGGGGCCTTCGAAGCCTTCGACGTCGACCACGAGAGTATCGCCCGGCCCCGCCTCAAGGCGTGGGTCGTCGCTCTCCCAATCGGAGGTCATATCGGGCTCGTGCGGCTCTTCGCCCATCGACGTATCTTGCGCGCTCATGCCACCCTCGTGCCTGCCGCATCGGTGACGAGCGCCATCGCCTCGGCCTCATCGAAGGGCTGTGGCGCGCAGAAGAAGGTCAACGCGCGCGCAAAGCGCTCGCCCGCCTGACCTTCGAGCGGCGGCACTGCGCTTGCCACTTCGACCATCTCAGCAAGCTCGCCGCTACAATGGAGCGCGACATCGCAGCCCGCTGCGATCACCGCGCGGGCGCGCTCAGCAAAGGGGCCGCCAAGAGCCTTCATGCCGATATCGTCGCTCATCAGCAAACCGGTCAACCCCATGAAATCACGAATCACTTTCCCGATTATAACTGGCGACGTGCTCGAAGGTCGCTTCCCATCGAAGGCCGGCAGCAACACATGGGCGGTCATGGCGAGAGGAGCATCGCGGAGCGCCTGGAAGGGCCGAAAATCCACCGCTTCGAGCTCCGCCGCTGGGGCATCGATGCGGGGAAGCGCCAGGTGGCTGTCTGCCTTGGCCCGCCCGTGGCCCGGCACATGCTTGATCACCGGCAGGACGCCGCCGGCGAGGCACCCGTCCATCACGGCGCGGCCCAGCGCGATTATAACCTGAGGGTCGGTCGAGAACGCCCGGTCGCCGATGATCTCATGCGCGCCTTTCTCAGGCACGTCGAGGACCGGCGTGCAATCGACGGTAACACCACAATCGCGGAGCTCCTGCGCGATCAGCCGCGATCCGGCGAACGCGGCCTTCTTAGCTATCGCGGGGTCGGTCTCGTATAGGAGGCCATAGACACGTGCGGGCGGCATGTTTCGCCAATGGGGCGGACGGAGCCGCTGCACGCGGCCTCCCTCCTGGTCGATGAGCACGAGCGCGTCGTCACTCTCGACGGCGTCCTTGTATGAGCCGACCAGTGCGCGAATCTGCTGAGGTGACTCGCAGTTCCGCGCGAATAGGATGAGGCCGCAGGGGCGCTCTTTGGCGAAGAAACGCCGCTCGTCGTCGCTGAGCTTTAGCCCTGCGCAGCTCGAGATGAAGGCTTTGAAGTCCACGACGCGGGGTAACGCGCGTCGCGCCTTCCGGTCAAGGCCGCTGCGTGCAGTTGTGCCCGCTATTGCGCCGTCACCAAGCAGTCAGGCAAGCCTTGCGACTTGAGCTGAGTGCAAAGCTTGGTGGCTGCGGTCTTGTCGGCGATCGGGCCGATGCGCAAGCGGTACCACACGCCCTTGGCGCCAAGGTCGGCCTTCTGCACCATCGGCCGGTAATTGGCGAGCAGCGTCGGATATTTCTGTTGCATGTCGGCGAAGCTCGCCAGAGCCTCGGTCTGGTTCTTCTTCGAGCCGACCTGCACGACGTATTTGGCCGACGTGGCAGCGGGTGCTGCGCCTGGCGTCACCGAGGCGGTCTGCGCCGCCGGTTTCGGTTTCGCCGGAGCAGCCGGCGCGGTGGCACCCTGCTGTGGCGCCGATTCGGCTGCAGCCGCATCGGGCGCAGGCGCTGAAGCAGCTTGATCGGCGGCGGCTGCTTGGGCAGGCGCCGGGGTGGCAGCAGCAAGCTGCATATCGGCCGGTGCGGCAGCGGGTGTCCCCCCGGCAGGCGGCGTCATCGAACCGTCAGGACGAACCACCATGGTCTTCACCTTGCGGGGACCACCGTCGGCTGTATTCGGATCGTCAACCGAGGCGACGGTCGCCGGCGCCGAGCCGTCCACGGACTGCGTGGTAGGCGGAGTGGCGACGTCGGTCGAGGCAACAGGTGTCGGCGCGGCGGGCGCGCTGGCCGTGTCCGTTGAAGGCGGCAAGGCAGGAACCGCGACATCCTCCTGGCGCGGCACGAGGTGGTCGGCCTCGGCCTCATCCCCGTTCTGCAGCCGGTCGTAGATCAGCTTGTTCTTGTGAGGAAAATCCTTCCCACCCGGATCGTCCGGCGCCTCTTTGACCGGCCGCGCATCGGCCTGGACGATAGGAGGCTGGTCGCCGGCGCCAATGCCGCCGCCGCTCTGCTTGTAGGCGAAGGCAAGGGCCCCGCCGAGAGCGATAGCGCCAAGCAGCGCGCTGCCGACCATGAAGGCGCTGCGGCCTTTGATCGAAATCCCGAGCTTCGATCGAGCGCCCGGCGGTGGAACCACCTGACCCTCATCGAGGAAGTCGGCATCGACCCGCTCGCTCTCATAGAAGTCCTGGCCTGGCGTGCGCGGAGTTTCGATCGAGCCGAGAGCGATCTGCGGCGGTTGATCGTAAAGCGCGTCGAAGGCTTGTAGCTGGCGGCGAGGATCGCTTGGCGGAACGTCGCCCGAATGCGACGGCATGCCGTAGTCTTGCGTGCTGTCCTCGCTGAACGTGCTGAAGCCGTGATCGGGCTGGGCTTGCGGCTGGGCATAACCGCCGCTGTCGGAGCCATGCTCATGCTCCTGATGCCCGAAGGAAGAGTCAGACGAGAAGCTCGCATCCTGGAAGTTTGAATCGAAGCCCTGCTCGGCGAAGCTCGCGTCGGCAAAGCTCTGATTGGCGAAGCCTTGATTGGTCCCAAAGTTGGCGTCGCCGAAATTCTGATCCGAGAAGCTCTGCTCTGGGAAGCTCGCGTCCCCGCCGTTCAAACCGGGGAAGCCGGCATCGCCAAAGTTCTGGTCGCGGAAGGTTTGGCTTGGAAAGGCCTGACCGCCACTATAGCCCGGATTGGAAAAATTCTGTGGTGCTGCGGGCTCAACATTTTGGAAGCTCGGCGCGCGGACCTGCTGACCCGAACCGCGATAGGCCTGCGTCTGGAAGTCCGAAGCCTGGTAGCTCGGCGTTGCGGATTGCAGGTTTGAATAGCTCGGCGCCTCCGAAGGTTGCGAGCTCTGATAGGAAGGCGCGGCAGCCGGAGGCGGACTTTGATAGGACGGCGCCTGAGCCGGATAGCTCGGCTGGCTCGGCGCTGGCGAATAAGAGCTCTGGTAATTCAGTGGAGCTTGGGTTTGTGCCGGCGGCTGGCTCGGCGTATAGGGCGAAAAGCCTTGCTGGGTCGGCGCTGGACCCGGTTGACGCTGCTCATTGCCACGCGTGACCGGCGTATAGCTTGGCATCTGCGCAAACATTGGACTGCCGCCACCGAACATCGGCCGCTGTCCCGTAGCCGGCTGACCCGGCCTCCCCGCTCCATGCGCCATAGGGCTTACCTCGCTCGGTTGAGCTTTGAGCGCGTTGTTGCCCCAAGTCTGTGCGCTTGGAGCATTTCCCACACTCGCTGTGCTGGCGAAATCTGACTGCGACACCGGGTTCGGACCGGCCTTGCGACCGCGCCCGTCATCTCGCGTGGACATGGTACTTCCCTCGAACCACCCCCTGCCCCGGTTCAGTCTTAGTGAAGCTCATGTAAGGCTTCAACGCCGAGAATCCCCAAACCTGACGACAAAACACGCTTCGTGCCAGCTACAAGGGCTACACGAGCACGCGTTAACTCTCGGTCGTTCTCGTAAATAAATCGTAATTGTGGCAAGTCTTTGCCTCTGTTCCAGAGGCCGTGAAAGTCTGCTGCAAGATCATAGAGATAGAAGGCGATCCGGTGCGGCTCGTGAGCCAGCGAGGCGGATTCGACAACCCTTGGGAACTGCGCGAGGCGGCGGATCAGGGCAATCTCCGCCTCGTCGGTCAGCCGGCTCAAGTCGCTTCCAGCCAGCGCCCCCTCCTCGATATCGAGATCAGGGAAGATTTCCCGAACGTTGCGCAGAACTGAGCTCGCCCGCGCATGGGCGTACTGAACATAAAACACCGGATTGTCTCGCGACTGCTCGGTAACTTTGACGAAGTCGAAATCGAGAGGCGCGTCGTTCTTCCGGTAGAGCATCATGAAGCGGACAGGCCCTGCTCCGACCTCGTCCACGACCTCCCGAAGCGTCACGAACGTCCCGGCACGCTTGGACATCTTGACGGGCTCCCCGGCCCGGAACAAGCGCACCAGCTGGCAGATCTTGATGTCGAGTTTGGCCTGGCTCTCGGTCAGCGCAGCGACCGCAGCTGTCATGCGCCTGACATGACCGCTGTGGTCGGCGCCGAACACATCGATCATGGTTTTGAACCCGCGCTGGAACTTGTCGCGGTGATAAGCGATGTCGCCGGCGAAATAGGCGTAAGTGCCGTCCGACTTCACCAGCGGCCGGTCCATGTCGTCACCGAACTCGGTTGAGCGGAACAGGAGCTGCTCCCGATCTTCCCAATCCTCATCGACCTTTCCCTTGGGTGGCGGCAGCCGGCCCTTGTAGATCAGCCCCCTCGCTTTGAGGTCGTTGATGGTCTCGGCGATTTCGTCACGCGGACCTTCGCTGAGCGAGCGCTCCGAGAAGAACACATCGTGATGGATGCCAAGGACGTTTAAATCGTCCTCGATCATGGCGAGCATCGTCTGGAGCGCCGCGGAGCGCACGATGGGGAGCCATTTCTGTTCGGGCAGAGAAAGAAGCTCCTTGCCGTGCTGGGCGGCAAGCTTCTCGCCGACCGGCTTGAGATAATCGCCTGGGTAAAGACCCTCGGGGATCTCGCCGATCTTGTCGCCAAGCGCCTCGCGGTAGCGTAGGAACGCCGAGCGGGCGAGCGCATCGACCTGGGCGCCAGCGTCGTTGACATAATATTCGCGCGTCACGGCGAAGCCGGTGAAGGCGAGCAGATTCGCAAGCGCATCGCCGAACACGGCGCCGCGGGTATGGCCGACATGCATGGGCCCAGTCGGGTTGGCCGAGACATATTCCACGTTGATCGCTTCGCCCTTGCCGATCGCACTTTGCCCATAGGCGTTGCCCTGCTCGAGCACCATGCGGAGCACGCTCGGCCAGAAGGCGCGCGAGAGGGTGAGGTTGATGAAGCCGGGGCCCGCGACCTCGACCTTGTCGACGTAAGAGTCGGCGGCGATGAGCGGCGCGAGGCGTTCGGCAAGCGCGCGCGGCGGCTTGCCCCCAGCCTTGGCCAGCACCATTGCGGCATTGGTGGCGAGGTCGCCGTGCGAGGCATCCTTGGGCGGCTCTAGCGTGACGCCCTCAATGCTCGCTTCATGCGGCAGAACGCCGTCATGCTTGAGCTGCTGGACGGCGGCGAGAACGCGCCCGTGGAAACCTGCAAAGACGTTCATGGAGGCTCCGGAGGAATGGGGCCCGCGACTAACGTAAATCGGGGGTCGCGTCAAACAGGCGGCGATGTTCGGCGAGCGCGTAGCGGTCGGTCATGCCGGCAATGAAATCCGCGACGTGGCGGGCGTAAGCCCGCGTGCCTGACTCCGGCGCCTGCTCGCGCCATTCAGGCGGAAGTGCCGCCGCTTTGCCGGCGTATCGCTCGAACAGCTGCGCCACGACATTCTCGGCATCGCCCATGATGCGCATGATGCGGCGGTGGCGGTAGACGCGGGCGAGCAAGAAGGCACGCAGCGCATCGAGCTCGCACTGCATGACTTCCGAAAAGGCAACCATCGCGCGCGGCGCGCTGCGAACATCGTTCGCGCTCTCTGGCCCTAGCTCGTCGAGTCGCCGCGTGGTCTCGGCGATGGCGTCCTCGACCATCGCGGTCATGACCTTGCGGATTGACTCATAAAGAAGACGCGGGCCGTCGATGCCTGGATAGGCGGCACGCACCTCGGTGAGCGCGCGGCTTGCGATCGGCACCTCCTCAAGCTCGACGAAGCTGAAGAAGCCGGCGCGGTAGCCGTCATCGATGTCGTGATTGTTGTAGGCGATGTCGTCGGCGAGCGAAGCCACTTGCGCCTCGACCGAGGCGAAGGTCGCGAGCTCGAGGTCATGCTTCGCCGAGTAGGCGAGGATGGGCTCGGGAACAGACTCCTTGGCCTTGGTCCCGAGCAGAGGGCCGTTATGCTTGACCAGGCCCTCGAGCATCTCCCAGGTGAGGTTGAGCCCATCGAAGCTCGCATATTTGCGTTCAAGCTCGGTGACCACGCGAAGCGACTGGGCATTGTGGTCGAAGCCGCCAGCACTCGTCATCGCTGCGTCGAGCGCGCGCTCGCCAGCATGGCCGAAGGGCGGGTGGCCGAGATCGTGGGCGAGTGCGAGCGCCTCGGTGAGGTCTTCATCAAGCCGAAGCCTCCGCGCAATCGAGCGTGCGATCTGGGCCACCTCGAGGCTATGGGTGAGCCGCGAGCGGTAGTGATCGCCCTCGTGATAGATGAAGACCTGCGTCTTGTAGTTCAGCCGCCGGAAGGCAGTGGCATGCAGGATGCGGTCGCGGTCGCGGGCGAAGGGCGAGCGGGTCGGGCTCGACGGCTCCGGCACAAGCCGCCCGCGGCTCTGGCGGGCATCTGCGGCATAGGGCGCAAGCGCTCCGCCAAGCTCAGGGCCTGAGGCTCCTGTTTTTGCGGGAAAAACCCGCTTCGCTTTGCGACGTTGGTCGATTGACAAGCGGGTCTGCCATCCTATGTTTCAGGCAGAGATTGGCTACACCCAAGATGAGCGAACCGTCCATCACCTTGAGCCCGCGCGCGGCATCGCGCATCGCCGATCTCATTGCCCGCGAGACGGCGCCCACGCTGTTTCGCGTGAGCGTTGAGGGCGGCGGCTGCTCCGGTTTCCAGTACCGCTTCGACCTCGTCACCGAGACGGCGCCCGATGACCTCCTGATCGAGCGCGACGGCGCACGCGTGGTGGTCGATCCCGTGTCGCTTCCGTTCATGCAAGGGAGCGAGATCGACTTCGTGGACGACCTGATCGGCGCGCAGTTCAAGGTCAACAACCCTAACGTCACGGCCAGTTGCGGCTGCGGCACCAGCTTCTCGATCTGACCTCCACCTCGTCATTCCCGCGGAAGCGGGAATCCAGTAATCACCTCCCTTTGTAATTGCGGGCCGCGGTGGTTACGGGATTGCCCGGTCAAGGCGGACGATGACATTCGACACCCATGAAGATCGCCACCTGGAACATTAACGGCATCAAGGCACGTATCGACGCCGCCACGACCTGGCTCAAGGGGGCCTCACCCGACATCGCCTGCCTCCAGGAAATCAAATGCCTAGACGATGCCTTCCCCAAGGAGGCGTTCGAGGATCTCGGCTATAACGTCGCGGTGCATGGGCAGAAGGGCTTCAACGGCGTCGCGCTTCTCTCGAAGCTGCCGTTCGACGACATCACCCCCCGGCTCGCCGGCGATCCCGAGGACGTGCAGGCACGCTATCTCGAGGCTTGCATCTCGGTGCCGTCAGGCGTGCTCCGCCTGCTCAACATCTATCTGCCGAACGGCAACCCTCCGGGCACCGAAAAATATGTCTACAAGCTCGCCTGGATGACGCGGCTCAGAGATCGCATCAAGATGCTGCTGGCCAACGAAGAGGCCATGGTGATCGCCGGGGACTTCAACGTCATCCCGGCGCCGGACGATGTCTACAACCCCGCGGCTTGGACCGAGGACGCGCTGTTCAGGCCTGAGACGCGCGCGCATTTCCAGGCTCTTGTCAATCTCGGGCTGACCGACGCGTTTCGCGCCTGTCACGATGAGCCGCACCGCTACACCTTCTGGGACTATCAGGCCGGCGCCTGGCAGAAGAACCAGGGCTTGCGCATCGACCACCTGCTGCTGTCGCCGCAGGCGGCAGACCGGCTGCAATCATGCGAGATCGATCCTGCGCCACGCGGCTGGGAGAAGCCCTCAGACCACGTGCCGATCTTTATCGAGCTTAACGTCTAGCGAAG